>CAMDOF010000052.1 GCA_945903465.1 Opitutus sp. GAS368 | reverse complement strand
GCATCGCCAAGTCATGAAACGCCGGGCGAGCGATTGCAGACCCGCCGGCTCGGAATGGTGGACCGCTGTCATCGTGGTGGTCGTTGTCATCGCCACCAGCGTAGCAGGAATCAGTCGCCGAGTTACGCACTCTTGCCGAAGCTACACGGATCTCCGGCCGGAGATGGACTACGAGGGCACAAAAATACCGCTCGGACCGCCGATAAACCAAGGCATGCAAAAAACGCCTCGGCCACTCTTTCGAAACCTACGGGACACCGGCATTTTCCGGGCCGAACGGAAACCTTACCCGCTCTCCTCAGTGGCAGGAGAGGGCGGCCACGCCGGAGCCGTCCTCCGCCACTAAACGTTTTCCGTCCAGCAATTCCCCCCCTGCGCGATCCGTTGTTTGCTTGGCCTCTGGCCGAGTCAAGCCCACGGGCCGTCAGCTTTTTTGAAGATTTTTTCGTCGGGGAGGGTGCACGGCTCAGCAAGTTCCTTGAGGCTCGCCGCGAGTTTTTCGGTTCGCCGCAACGAGCCGCCCTGACTGCCGACGCGGCGGGTCGCGCGGTCAGCCCGCGCCACGCGACGACGGCTTCTTTTTGCCCGAAGGGGGTGGGGACGCGCGCGTCGATGCGAAAACTTTTCCCCAGAAAATCCAGTTTCTGAGGAACCGAGCTAAATCTTCGTCTTAAAATAAGCGATCGTCCGCCGCAGCCCCTCTTCCAAGTCCACCGCTGGCGCCCATTGCAGCACCCGCTTCGCCAATGTAATATCGGGCCGACGCTGTCTCGGATCGTCCGCCGGTAATGGCCGATACACTATTCGTGACGGCCCACCCACGAGTTGCAGCGTCTTTTCCGCCAACTGGAGCATGGTAAACTCACCCGGGTTCCCAAGGTTCATCGGCCCCACCGTCTCAGTCTGCCCCATGAACCGTACAAATCCCTCGATCAAATCGTCCACATAACAAAAGGCCCGCGTCTGCGTGCCATCTCCGTAGAGCGTGAGGTCATCGCCTTGCAAGGCTTGGACGATAAAATTTGACACCACGCGTCCGTCATTCGAGTGCATCCGCGGACCATACGTATTAAAAATACGGACCACCCGGATATCCACTTTGTTCTCCCGGTGATAATCGAAAAAGAGCGTCTCGGCGCAGCGCTTGCCTTCATCATAACATGAGCGCCGACCAATCGGATTAACGTTCCCCCAATAGCTTTCAGGCTGAGGATGCACGCTGGGATCACCGTACACTTCGCTCGTGCTGGCCTGAAAGACCCGGGCCTTCAGCCGCTTCGCCAGTCCCAAACAGTTGATCGCCCCCATCACCGAGGTCTTAATCGTCTTAATCGGATTATACTGGTAGTGCGGGGGCGAGGCCGGACAGGCCAGATTGTAGATCTGATCCACCTCATACTTAAAGGGATCAATCACGTCGTGCCGCACGAACTCGAAGCGCGGATTCGGCCGCAGATGGGCGATGTTCGCCTTCTGGCCGGTAAAGAGATTGTCGATACAAACCACCTCGTTCCCATCCTGCAAAAGCCGTTCACAAAGATGAGAACCCAAAAAGCCGGCACCGCCGGTCACCAAAATACGCATGACCAAAAAACTGAGCGATTCGGTCACGCACTTCCAGCTAAACTACCTCGACGCCCCGCTCACCCGCGCCCGCTCACCTCCTCTCACCCGCGGTCCCGCCGCCGCCCCTTCAGCTCACCCGCCCGCGCCGCCGCGCGCTCCCCTAACGTCCACGGACCACACCCTTCCATCCCCGCCCCTCAGCACCGCGCCCACCGGTCGCCGCGCCCTGCCCTCCCCGCGCTCAGACCGATTTACGCAGTCGCGCCGCCGCCCCCGCCTCGTAACGAGCGATCCATTGCAGATGCCACCCGCCAAAGTCACCCGCCTCAATATGCGTCCGAGCCTGCACCATGAGATCCAAATAAAAATGCAGGTTGTGCAGCGTGAGCAGCGTACAACTGAGGATCTCACCCGCTAACGTCAGGTGCCTGAGGTATGCCCGCGAAAAGTTCCCCGTGTAATTTGTCGGCCCACCTTCAATAATCGGACGCGCGTCCGCCCGATATTGCTCATTGCGCAGGTTCATCGGCCCGTCCGGCGTAAAGACCAGCCCGTTGCGCGCCACCCGCGTCGGCAGCACGCAGTCAAACATATCCACCCCCAAGGCGACCATCTTCAACAACTGCGGCGGCGTGCCTAGACCCATCGTGTAGCGAGGCTTGTCCACCGGCATAAACGGCGTCGTCACCCCCACTTGCTTGAGCATCTCCGGCTCGGGCTCTCCCACACTCACACCCCCCACCGCGTACCCCGGAAAATCCAGCGCCGCCAACGCCTCCGCCGCCTCCCGCCTCAAATCATCAAACGTCGAGCCTTGCACAATCGCAAAAACATGATGCCCCGCCGCCAAAAAACCACTGTCAGTCGCAATCTCCCGACACTGCTTCGCCCAGCGTAAACTCCTCGCCACCGCCGCGGCGCAGGCTTCCCGTTCACAAGGCCAAGGCGGGCACTCATCCAGTACCATCGCAATATCACTGCCCAAGTTTTGCTGGATCGTCATCACCTCCCGCGGTCCCAAAAATAACTTCGCCCCGTCAAGGTGCGACGAAAAAGCCACCCCATCTTCCCTCACATCCCGCAACTTCGCCAACGAAAATACCTGAAACCCTCCGCTGTCCGTCAGGATCGGCCCACTCCATCCCATAAAGGCGTGCAACCCTCCCATCGCTCGCACCAATTCACTGCCAGGTCGAAGATTCAGATGATACGTGTTCCCCAAAATCACCTGTGCCCCAATCTCGTGCAGTTGCCGCGGCGTCATCGACTTGACCGTCCCTTGCGTACCCACCGGCATAAAAATAGGGGTCTCAATCACCCCATGCCGCGTCCGCAAACGACCCCGTCTCGCCGCCGTTTTCGTATCCGTGCTCAGAAGTTCAAAATGTTCAGACATGACGACCACCACCCTGCCTCACGCTTGACCCTCGGGTCAATCCACCGGTTAATAACGAGGCGTGCTCCTCGTCATCGACAACTACGACTCATTTACCTTCAACCTTGTCCAATACTTCGGCCAATTGGGGGTCAACCAGCGTATTTTTCGCAATAACGAGATCACTCCCGCCGAGGCCCGCGCCCTCCAGCCCGACCGCGTCCTCCTTTCCCCCGGCCCTTGCTCCCCCAAAGAGGCCGGCGTTACCCTCGATATCATCCGCGCGTTTGCCGGCCATACTCCCATCTTGGGCGTCTGCCTCGGGCATCAATCCATCGGCCACTACTTCGGCGGCAACGTCGTCCGCGCCGATCGCTTAATGCATGGGAAAACCTCCCCCATCCAACACCAGAATACCGATCTTTTCAGGGACATGCCCCAGGGCTTCCCCGCCACGCGCTATCATTCCCTCCTCATCGAACGCGCTACCTTCCCTCCCGTCCTCGAAATCACCGCCGAAACCGCCGAGGGCGAGGTCATGGGCCTCCGCCATAAAACCCTCCCCATTTGGGGCGTCCAGTTCCACCCAGAATCCATCGCCACCGTCGGTGGTATGAAAATCCTCGAGAACTTTCTCACCCTCAATTGAACCGTCCATCCGCTGCCTCGCCCACCCACTGAATCCGCGTTTACCCGCTGCCAGCCAAAGAAACCCGCCGGCACCTCCCAGCGTCTTAGATCTCTCAGCTCGAGCCGCTCACTTAACTTTTAATCTTTTATGCGTTGCCCGAAATGCACCTCAGTTGAGGACAAGGTGATCGACTCCCGAATCAGCAAGGAGGGCTCGACCATCCGCCGCCGCCGCGAATGTCTCGAGTGCAGCCACCGCTACAGCACCACCGAGATCCTCGTCCGCGACGGCGTCGTCGTCATCAAACGTGACGGCCGCAGCGAGGACTTCGACCGTGAAAAACTCGTTCGCGCCGTTCGCGCCGCCTGTCACAAACGCCCCGTCGATATCGAACAGATCGCCATGCTCGTCGAAGACGTCATGGACGCCATGGAGGCTCAATTCGAAACGGAAATCCCTTCCCGCGCCATCGGCGAGGGCGTCATGCAACGCCTCCGCAACCTCGATCAAGTCGCCTACGTCCGCTTCGCCAGCGTTTACAAAGAATTTCGCGACGTCGCTGAATTCGTCGACGAGATCAGCAGCCTGGCCAAGCCGTTGAGCCCGGCCGTCTAAATCGCCCCGCGCGCCTCCGCACCCGCCCGCGCGCCCACCCGCCCGCGCCCACCCGCCCGCGCCCCCGCCCCCGCGAACCCGACCTCGCACGTTCACCCCATGGCTCTCCTCCCCCGCCGCCACGACGACCTGCGCCGGCTCCATTTCATCAACGCCCTCTTCGCTCACGCCACCGGCGACGACCTCTATCTCGCCGAGCAAGTCCGCTCAGCCATCGCCCTCAGCCTGGTTGATCTCGAGCACCAAATCGCCGCTCAACCAGCGAAGCCGGAATCCTCCGACGCCGCCTTTAACGCCGCCGCCGCCGCTCTGCTCGCCAAACTTTTTGTTCACCATCCGCGCCACGGCTTCTTCCATTGGGATGCCGCCCTCACTCTCACCGCCGCCACCCCTCTCTTCACTCGCGCCGAAATCATGACGGGGCTTCGCCAGCTTTCCGCTTTCCGCGAATCCACCCTCCTCGTCACCAACCTCCGCCCCGCCCTCATCCCTCCCCACCACCGCGCCACTCCTCGCCGCCAGCGCGACTATCGCGAGGCCCTCGACTTCATCCGCACCCTCGCCGCCGCCCGCACCGTCCGCGGATCTCAACTCCAACTGCTGTTCTTATAAGGGCGCCGACCCGCCGGCTTTCCGCCTCCCGCCAACCATCCCATTTATCCGCAAATTTCCAGACCGCATAAAGCCACCGAGCCCGCCGCGGCGTGAAAACCCCTGCCCATAAATTTCACCCGCCGGCGGCGATTCCAACCGGGGCGTCATCCCCGTTTCCAACGGATCTCGGGTTCTCTCCCCAGCGAATTTTTGTGCCTCTGCGCGGTAGCCAATTTTTTTAATTTTGGACTGCTCCAAAAAAAATTCCGCGAACTTTCGCCACCCGCTCCGTCACCCTTACTCGCCTCGCCTCACCTGACCAAACCAGCCGCTTCCCCGACTTTGTCGACCACCCGCTTTCACTTATGTCCAAAACCATCTTCCAACGTATCATCGACCGGGAAATTCCGGCCAAAATCCTCCACGAGGATGCTTCTTGCATCGTCCTGCACGACATCCAGCCGCAGGCACCCGTGCACCTCCTCATCATTCCCAAAAATCTCCTCCCCCGTCTCAGCGAGGCCACCCCCGCCCACCAAGATATTCTCGGCCATCTCCTTCTCGTCGCCGGTCTCATCGCTCGCCAGCTCAATCTCAGCGCCGGCTTCCGCATCGTCATCAACAACGGCCCCCACGCTTGCGAATCCGTTCCCCATCTCCACGTCCATCTCTTGGCCCAACGCCAGATGACTTGGCCCCCCGGCTGAGGTCGCCCACGCGCCCACCCCCACCGCGGATCAGCTCCCCGAGTTAACCTCGCGCCTCAAACGCCCCGTCCGCCCGCTTCACGATCAGACGCTTCAGCTCCAGCATCATCAGTGTCGCCGATAACGGCCCCGCGCCCAGTCCCGACGCCGCACTCACCGCATCCGGTAGCAAAATATTTCCTCCGCGAAAACACGCGTAGACCCGCGCTTCATCCTCCGTGAGGTTCGCCGGACGCCCCGCCGCCGCCTCCGCCGGCTTTTCCGCAATCGGGGCCGGGCGCAAGCCATCCAGATAACTTAATTCGCTCAGCAGGTCATCCACACTGGTCAGTAACGTCGCCCCATCGCGTATCAGCTGATGACAGCCCGCACTCGTTTTTTGATCAATTCGCCCAGGCACCGCAAATATCAGCCGCCCATGCTCTCCCGCAAAGCGCGCCGTAATCATCGATCCTCCGTCCACATCACTCTCCACCACTATCGTCGCTTCACTCATCCCCGCCACTATCCGATTCCGCATCGCAAACGATTGCCGATCTGCCCGCCGGCCGAGAGGAAACTCCGAGAGAATCGCCCCGCCACCCGCCTCGATCCGCCGGTACAGCCCGAGATTCTCCGGCGGATATATAATGTCCAGGCCCGTCCCCAGCACCGCCACCGTCTTTCCGCCAACCGATAGCGCCCCTTCATGCGCCGCCGTGTCAATGCCGCGCGCCAGCCCGCTCACCACACAAAAACCCAGCCGCGCCAACTCCGCCCCAAACTTCTTCGCCACCGTTTGACCATACAACGTCGTTTCCCGCGACCCCACGATCGCCACACAGGGATGCTTAAAATCGTATTGGCCTTTTCGATACAAACCAATCGGCGGATCATAAATTTCTTTTAGCAATCGCGGATAAACCGCATCGCGCGTCGTTATAAAATCTACCGCGCTCTGCCTCATTTGCGCCTCCTCCCGCGCCACATCAACCTGCTGCCGCCACGTCGCCATCGTTTCAGAAATGACCGGCCCCACGCCCTTGACGCTCTCCAGCCGCCGCCGCTCCGTCGACAGCACCACCCGCGGATCCCCGCCCAGCTCTTCCAATAATCGGCGCAACGTCACCGGCCCGATATTCGGCAGCGCATTTAATACCAAAAACGCCTGCCGCTCGCTCATCTCATTGCTCATGCCCGGAGTCTCGTAATGCCGCCGGCAGAAAGTCGAGCAGTTGAGTCGCACTCACCGCCACTGCCCCGCGCGCCCTCGCCAAAAAATCCGCCGCGCGGCCTTGCCAGACGACGCCACGCACCGCCGCCCCCAGCGGGTCTGACGGAGTCTGCGCCAACAATCCTCCGATCAAACCCGCCAACAAATCGCCACTCCCCCCACGCGCGAGCACCGGTCCTCCAAAAAAAGAATAATAGATTTCGCCCGCCCCGCTGACCACCCGCGTCACCGGCCCTTTCAAAACCTGCGTCACACCACCGCCCTCCGGTAAACTCGCCGCAATCCGCGCCCACTCCCCCGCGTGAGGCGTCACAATCCGCGGCATCCCCCCCGCCCGCACCACCTCAGGCCGCAACGCATCCGCATCCAGCAACAGCGGGACCGGCGAGGTCGCCACAATTCTCGCGGCCAGCGCCAGCGTCTCCGGCTCATGCCCAAGCCCCGGTCCGAGCACCAGCGCACTCGCCCGCCCCTTCCGCATTCCCCACAGGTGCTCCCCCTCCAGCGCCAATCCCCCCGCGGGCGTTTCCGGCCAGCCGACCCACATCGCCTCCGGCGCACGTGACGCCAGCGCCCCGACCAGCGTCTCCGGCACAAACGCCGTCACCAGCCCAACCCCGCTCCGCAACGCCGCCAGCACCGTCATCAACACCGCCCCGGGATAATTCCTCGAACCGCCCACCACCATCACATGTCCAAAGCTCCGCTTATCCGACCGCGACGCTCGCCAGCCACTCAGCGGCGCCAGCCCCGCCACCGTTAACACCCGCGCGCGGACCTCCCCTTGCCAACCGCCGGCGCCGTCCGCCCAAACGCCGCCGTCCGAGAAAAACCCCAAGTCAAGATAACGCACTCGCCCCGCGGCCACCGCGTCCACCACCGGCGTCTTCACACAACCAGTCGCATAAGTAAAATCCGCCTGGAATAAACCCGCGCTCGGTAAATCCACCGCCGCCCGTAAACGGATCGGCAGCGCGTTCACCCGCCCGAGCAGCTCCGCCACCGCGGCGTCCACCGGCGACCGAAACTGCCAACCAAAGATCCCGTCCAAACATAATTCGTACCGCCCCGCCACCGCCTCGCTCCTCACCGCCCGCACCCTCCCCATCCCCACGGCGAATAATTCGCGCCAAGCCCGCGCGGCTAACGGCCGTAAACGCCGCTCCCCAAAAACCAGCCTCACCTCCACCACAACTCGGGGATGCTGCTCCCAAATAACCCGCGCCGCGATCAACGCATCGCCCCCGTTGTGCCCTTTCCCCACCAAAACTAAAATCCGCCCTTCACCAGAAAATCCCCCCACTTCCTCAAAATCAGCCAACACCGCCCGCGCCAACGCCACCCCCGCCCTCCGCATCGCCGGCCACTCCCGACTTTCCTCTCCGCCAAAAAACTGCCTTTCCCAGCTGCCCGCCTCCTCACAGCTCAGCACCGGATCACTCGCGAAAGATTTCATTTTCCGGGCTCACCGTCCACCCGCCGCGATCCACCCACCGATGCGCTCGACCCCTCGGATGACCCCACCCCGCGGCCTCCACCCACCACGGCTTCTCGGCCCACTTCTCGCCCTTCACGGCGTTCCCCCATTAACTCCTCTTTTCGCTCCGTGCGACCATGCTCCCGCCACTCGCGATACTGCTCTTCCGTTTCCGTAAAACGCAGCGGCGACTCCGTCCCCGGCCGGCCGCGCCCCACGATTCGGCGCGTCAACGCCGGTATCGATCGAAAATAACAGGTCCCGCCCGCCCGCCGCACTTCGTAGTAATCAGAAAACGTCCGATCCTCGCTGTTCCACAGCGCCACTTCCGTCACGTCGTCCGTCCAAACCGCATCGCGCCCCCATTCCGCAAAGACCGCCTCGATCGTCGTCACTAACCGCGGCACCCGCACCGGCGCCAACCATTGAGTGGCCGCTCCTTCCGCCCCCCTCGCCGGCACCACCGCCACAGGTAGGCTCCGTGGCGTCACCTTGCGCCCCAGCGGCGGCCACGACCATGCAAACCATACCCCCAATAAAAAACCGAGCAGCACCCACGAGGGCGTCTTCGATAACTCGCCGGGCTTCACCCGGTGCGATTTCGCCTCTGGGGTCTCGTTATCCATCGCGGAATCCCTCCCTCCCTCACGCGCGCACCAAGGCGGCCACCGCCATCGCGATCGTTTCCGTGTGCGATAAGCTTACGTGCACGTGCGTGGCCCCAACTCGCCGCAATAAAGCCTCTCCGCGCTCATCCAGCCGCACCAGCGGCTGATGGCGCTCGCCATGATAAATCGAAACCGATCGCCAGCCCAGCTCCGCACCTATGCCCGTCGAAAAACATTTCGAAACCGCCTCCTTCGCCGCGAATCGCGCCGCGTAGTGCTTATAGGGATGCGTCATTCCCGCACAATACAACCGCTCTTCCTCTGTAAAAACCCGCGCAAGAAACCGCTCGCCTTGCCGCTCAATCACCCCGCGCACCCGCTCCACTTCAATAATATCCGTGCCAATACCCACCAGCACTCCACTTGGCGTTAATTGCAGCGACATAACTAGGTGGCCTCGCGGCGCCCACCGTTGCTGCCGGCCGCACCCCGCCCAGCTCGGCCCCGTTTTGCCAAGACCCCCGCCACCGCGTTTCTCTGCGCCGAATTCATCGCGTGATCCGGGCCTTCATCTCCCGAACCGCCTCTTCTACTCCAGTGAAAATCGCTCGGCTCACAATGCTGTGCCCTATGTTCAACTCGTAAAGATGCGGCAACGTCCGCACTTCCGCGATGTTAACGTAGTTGATCCCGTGCCCCGCATTCACTTTGAGCCCAAGCGCGTGCGCCCTCTCCCCTCCCCGCCGCAACCGGGCAAACTCAACCTCACGCCCCGACCCTTGGCCGGCCGTCGCATACGCACCCGTATGCAACTCCACAAAGGGCGCACCCACTTTTACACTCCACTCAATCTGCGCCTCTTCCGGATCAATAAAGAGACTCACGGCGATGCCGGCCTCACGCAGCGCTTCAACGCACGCCCGCACCCGCACCGCGTTCGCCACCACGTCCAACCCTCCCTCCGTCGACACTTCCTGCCGGTTCTCCGGCACCAAACACACAAACTCCGGTTTCAGCCGCAGCGCAAAAGCCGTCATCGCCGGCGTGCACGCCATTTCGAGGTTCAGACGAGTAGCCACGCTCTCCCGCAGGCGCACCACGTCGCGCTCCTGAATGTGCCGCCGATCTTCCCGTAAATGAACCGTGATCCCGTCCGCCCCCGCTCGCTCCGCGAGCAGCGCAAACGTCACCGGATCCGGCTCGACCACCCCGCCCACCGTTGTTCCCGCCTCGCGGTACCTCGCCTGCCGTAGCGTCGCACAGTGATCAATATTTACTCCAAGATGAATCATAGGAAAACCCGACCCTGTAGAAAAATTTCCGCGCTGGGAATCAGGAAAATCATTTCAGATCGCTCCAACCGCGATTTTCCGCTTCCCGCTCACCTCGCTTCCCGCTTTGGTCCTCGCGATGTCTTCAGCCCACACCCAACGCGAAAACCCGCTGCTCAATATCATCTGCAACATCGTCCTGCCCACGGTGGTCCTGATGAAGTTCAGCTCCGAGCAATGGCTCGGCCCTCTCTGGGGCCTCATCGTCGGCCTCACTTTTCCCGTCGGCTACGGCACCTACGATTTCCTGATCCGCCGGAAAACCAATTTCCTCTCAATCCTCGGATTTATCAGCGTCCTCCTTTCCGGAGGGCTCGCTCTCGCCAAGGTGGGCGGCTTCTGGTTCGCCATCAAAGACGGCCTCGTGCCCGCCCTCATCGGCGGCGCCGTGCTCATCTCCCTGCGCACCAAGCGGCCCCTCATTCGCGAACTGCTCTACAACGATAACCTCATCGACGTCGCCCGCGTCGACGCCGCCCTCGTCGCTCGCCAAGAGACCGGCCGCTTTAATACATTACTTCGCCGCGCCAGCATCGGCCTCGCCCTGACGTTTCTCGCCAGCGCGCCCGTCAATTTCCTGCTCGCCCTCTACGTGCTGCGAAGCCCTCCAGGTACCGCTGAGTTCAATGCCGAACTCGGCAAAATGCACTGGCTGGCCTTCCTCGTCATCGCCCTGCCCAGCATGGCCGCCATGATGTTCGTCTTCTGGAAACTAATGAGCGGCTTGGTCGCACTCACCGGCCTCACCCAAGACGAAATCTTCCGCGAGACCGCCAAGGCCAAGAAAACCGCCGCCGCACCCTAGGCCCCCGCCCGGCCCGACCGCTCAACCGCGCCCCGCCGCCGGCACGTAGTCGCGCCGCGTTACCCCCACATAAATCTGCCGGGGCCGATAAATCCGCCCTTTGGGGTTCGACGCCACTTCCCGCCAATTCGCGATATACCCCGGAGCCCGCCCAATCGCGAACATCGTCGTAAACATATTCATCGGGATCCCCAGCGCCCTCATGATGATACCCGAGTAAAAATCCACATTCGGGTAGAGCTTCCGCGTCACAAAATACTCATCCTTCAACGCGGCCTGCTCCAAATTCTTGGCAATCACCAAGAGCGGATCTTCCACCCCCAGCTTTCGCAGCACCGAATCACACGCCTCCCCAATTATCTTCGCCCGCGGGTCAAAATTACGATAAACCGCGTGACCAAACCCCATCAGCCGGTTGCTCTTCGAACCCGACTTCGCCGCAGCAATAAAACGCGTGCCATCGTCCCCTTCGTCGTGGATCGATTGCAGCATCTGCATCACGGCCACGTTCGCCCCACCGTGCAAGGGTCCGGACAGCGCACACATTCCCGCCGAAATGGACGTAAACAGATTCGCCGCACTCGACCCGACCATCCGCACCGTCGAGGTCGAACAATTCTGTTCGTGATCAGCATGCAATAAGAGCACCAGGTTAAGCGCCTTCGCCACCTCCGGCACCGCGATGTAATCCTGATAGGGCTCGGAAAACATCATGTGCAGGAAATTATCACAAAACGGTAACTCCTGCTTCGGGAAAATAAACGGCAACCCTTTCTGATACCGATAGATCATCGCTACAAAGGTCCGAATCTTCGAGATCGCCACCGCCGCCGCCAAATCGAAGCTCTGCAGATCTTTCTCAAAATTATTCGTCGCCAAATCCGCATGATAGGCCGGCAGCGCACTCACCAAGGCCGAGAGCATCGCCATCGGCGACGCACTCGTCGGAAACCCTTCCAAAATCTTCTGCATCTGCGTTTCCACCACCGCATTCTTACGCAACAAAAGTCCAAAATCTTTGCGCTGCGCCCGCGTCGGCAACTCGCCATAAATCACGAGATAAGCCGTCTCCACAAAATCACTCTGATTCGCCAATTGGTCGATCGGGTACCCGCGATGCCGCAGAATCCCATTATCACCATCCAAAAAGGTAATCTTACTCTCGCACGATCCCGTGTTACCGTAGCCTTGGTCATAGGCAATCAGCCCGCTCGCCGCCCGCAACGTCCGCGTGTCAATCGCCCTCTCCCCTTCGGTGCCCTCTATGATTGTCAGGGGGTATTCTTTGTCGTCCAACTTTAACAGGGCGGTCGTTGCCATAGTCCTCCCAGCCAACCGGAATCCCCGCCGCTGGCAAAGAAAAGTTTTTAGATTATCGCCCCCTCCGACAGAATAAGCCCCAGACCTTCCCTCCGTTAGATAACGTGCTGCTCCTCCCTCAACCCGCCCACCCACCCCAGCCACGAACCCATCTCGCCGACCCCAGCCAATCAGAAAATCAAGCCCCACCCACCTGCCCCCGCCCGCCCGCCTTCACGACGCCACCTTCGCAAAATTACGATAGAGATGGAGTCCTTTCGACTGGCTCTTCTCCGGGTGAAATTGCGTCGCAAAAACTCGTCCCCGCCCAATCGCCGCACAGAAATTCCCTCCATAATCACACTCCGCCAAGACCACGCCCGCCTCCCGCGGCACACAGTGGTAACTATGCACAAAATAAAAGGCCTCTCCCTCCGTCGCCATATCCGCACACAGCGCCGCGCCTCGCTGCAGAAAGCGCACCGTGTTCCAGCCCATGTGCGGAATTTTTAGCTCCCGCGGTCGCTGAAAACGCACCACGTTCCCCGCAAAAATCCCCAAGCCCGTCACATCGCCTTCCTCGGAGTGCTCGAACAACGCCTGCATTCCCAGACATACTCCCAAAAACGGCCGATCCGCCGCGATCCAAGCCCGCACCACCGCATCCAGCTTCGTCGCCCGCAACGAGGCCACACAGTCACGTAACGCGCCCACCCCAGGGAGAACCATCCCGCGAGCCTTCGCCGCCACCACCTCCTCCGGCGAACGCACCACACAAATCGAAGCGCCCACACTTTCCAGCGCTTTGGTCACGCTCCGCAGATTGCAGATTCCCGTATCAATCACCGCAATCATGCGCCAGGGCCCGCCCAACCAACGCACCCGACTCCGCCCACTCGTTCGGCACTCATCTCAAATCAGCCCTTTCGTGCTCGGCAACTGGTCCGACGCCCGCGGCTCAATCTGGGTCGCCAGATCCAACGCGCGCGCCAAACACTTGAAAATCGCCTCAGCCACGTGATGCGGATCCTCCCCATACACGAGTTGCACGTGCACATTCGCCCCCAGCGCATTGCTAAAGGCACGACAGAATTCCTTCACCAGGATAATATTAAAATCACGTACAAACATCGTCGGCGCATTGGCCTCGTAGACCAAGTGCGGCCGTCCACCTACGTCGACCACCACGCGCGCCAGCGACTCATCCATCGGCAAAAGGAAAAAACCGTAACGACGAATCCCCACCTTGGCCCCCAGCGCTTCCTTGAAGGCTTGCCCGAGCACCAGGCCGACATCTTCCACCGTGTGGTGGTAATCAACCTCCACATCACCCTGGGCTGTGATCGTCAGGTCAAATAATCCGTGCTTCGCAAACAACGTCAGCATGTGGTCAAAAAACGGCACGCCCGTATCAATTTTTGCGATACCGCTTCCATCAATCACCAAGGTGACCGCAATGGCGGTCTCCGCCGTCTTCCGGCTGATTGAACTTACCCGTGGGAATTTTTTAGCCATGTATCAAAGGTTTCGCTGAGGACGCGCATTTCCGCTTCCGTCCCCACGCTGATCCGCAGAAAAGAAGCGGTCAAGGCGTGGCTCGGAAAATGGCGGACCAACACCTTGTGCCCGGAAAGAAAATCATAGGCCGACTTCGCCACCGCCGGGCCACTCTCCCCTCGCCCATTTTTCGGCTCCGTAAAAATAAAATTCGCCTGCGAGCGGTACGTGAACCAGCCGCGCCCTTCCCCGAGCGCCCGCACCCCTTGATCCCGCGTCGCCTTCACGCGCGCAATCACCCGATCATAGTAAGTCTGATCACCCAGCGCGGCCAACGCGGCGACCTGCGAGAGCCGATTCACATTATAACTGTCCCGCACCCGATCCAGCACCTCAATGATCTCCGGGTGCGCCAGCGCATAACCGACCCGGATCCCGGCCAGCGCGTACGCCTTCGAGAGCGTCCGCACCACCACCAGATTCGGGTGCCGCGCAAGCAACGACAGCGCGTTCTCATCCGCAAACGGCGCATAGGCCTCGTCCACCACCAACAGACCACGATACCCCGCCAGCACCCGGGCCAGCTCCGCATTGCCAAAACCCACCCCGGTCGGCGCATTCGGCGAGGTCAGAAAAAACGCGCTCGCAGACGAGGCTTGGATCCGCTCCACCGGCAAACGCATCGAGCGATCAAAATGAATTGCCTCCGTGCCTCCGTCCTGAATTCCCACCAGCACCGGATAAAGCGAATAACTGGGCAGCGTAAAGCCTGCCAACGACGCCCTCGTGCAAAACGCCCGTATCAGCAGATTCAAAATATCATCCGACCCATTCCCCACGCAGACATTCCCCTCACTCAACCCTTCCCCATGACAGGCCGCGATCGCCGCCCGCAGCGGCTGACTTTTCGGATTGGGATACAATCGCAACACCGCCCCCGCCTCACCCAACTCCTCCCGCAACGCCTCCGCCACCCGCGGACTGGGCGGGTACGGAAATTCATTCGTGTTCAGCTTCACCCAGCCCGGTTCCGTCGGTTGCAGCCCCGGCGTGTACGCGTGCAGACCAGCGACGTGAGGAAGGGCGAGAGAGGTGAGTGCTGACATGATCAAAAAAGGAAGCTGACCGCGACCGTGACGATGGCAAAAAACCGCTGACCGCCGCTCAGCTCAAGCCGATTTCACGCCCGAATCCGCACCGAGCGCCCGTGCGCATCAAGCTTTTCCATCGCCGCAAACACCGCCACGGTCGGTTCCGCTTTCTTCACACTCGCGCGGTCATAGCGAATGAGACTCGTGCGCCGGATAAAATCGACCACCCGCAGCCCGCTAAAAAACCGCCCCGCGCGGCCCGTCGGTAAAACGTGACTCGGTCCCGCCGTAAAATCGCCCAGCGCCGTCGGTGAAAAATTTCCCATCATAATTGCCCCGGCCGTCGTGATCGCCGCCGTCAGCTTTTTTGCACTCGCCTCCGCCACCATCAGCTCCAAGTGCTCCGGCGCGATATAATTGGCGATCACCGCCGCCTCCCCCAGCGAAGACACTTCAATCGCGAGCAACCCTTGATCCAAAACATTCCGGATTTTCTCACTCCGCGTGATCAACTGGAGCTGCGTGCGCATCTCCGCCGCCACCGCCGTGATAAAATCACCCGTTGTCGCCACTAAATAAATCTTCTCCCGCCCAGAACCATGCTCAGCCTGCGCCAACAAATCAGCCGCCACGTAAGCCGCCTTCGCCGTCTCATCCGCGATTACCATCACCTCACTCGGACCAGGCAAAGAATCGACCCCCACCGTGCCAAAAACCTGCCGCTTGGCTTCACATACGTAGGCGTTCCCCGGCCCAAAGACCTTGTCCACCCCGCGAATCGTCGTCGTGCCGTACGCCATCGCGCCAATCGCCTGAACGCCCCCCACTCGGTACACTTCGTCTACCCCCAACATTTGCAACGCCGCCAACATCCCATCCGCCACCTTCCCATCCGCACTTGAGGGAGTGAACACGGCAATCTCCGGGCAGCCCGCGAGCTTCGCCAACGTCACCGTCATCAACACCGTCGAAACCAGGGGCACCTCTCCTCCTGGAATGTAAAGGCCCACCCGCCGGATCGGGTCGAACTTCTCCCCCACGATCCCTCCATGTAAATTCTTCGCCGTCCATGCCTTCGGCAAACCTCGCCGATTGTAGCTCACAATGTTGTCATGCGCGGCCTTCAACGCCCGGTGCTCAGCCGGCGATAACCGTTTAAGCGCCCCAGCAAGATCCGCCGCCGAAACTCGAAAATCCCGCGCCCGCAACTTCGCCCCATCAAACTTCGCCGCGTAATACGCCAAAGCTTCGTCACCGCGCAGGCGCACATCAGCCAAGATCGCCGCAACCGAATCGGCGAGTTCCTTCGGGACCACCGAACCGCGACAGAATGCCACCAACTCATCCATGAGCGTCTTAGAAGAATGATGGAGCGTTCGCATCGTTAATCTCATCCAATGTAGTGCACCCCAGCCCCCTCCCGCGAGGATTTTCTCTGAAAGCCCCGAAATCTCTGCCACCGCACCCCACCTCCGCACGCCGCCACCTCCGCGCGGAGCCACCTCAGCGCGGAGCCAGCCGCGGAATCGCAAACCAAGCACCGTCCCGAGCCTCGTTTACCGTTATCTTTTCAAAGATCAGCGTCACCGACTGCGTCTCGCCCGTCACCGTCTGCGTCGTCGTAATAATACTCTTCGGAAAACGCACCCCGCCCACCTGCGTCGCCCCCACTTCTCGAATCGTGCCGCCAGCCTCCGTCTCCGTGAGCACCAACCGCCCCGTGGCCTCTTCAAAATAACGAAAAAATGTAATGCCCGGACCATGCACGAAAGCGATTTTCCGACAGGCGATCCCGTCGATCGTTCGCGCCCCCTGATCCTCTAACTTTCCGCCCACCCGCTCTATCCCTCGGAAATACGCCAGATTCTCCCACGTGTTCGCCCGCAGGCGTTTGATCTGTTCCCTTCCGAGCAGCGTCTGCCGCCACTTCGCGACGTCCTTTAAATCTTCGATCCGTTGCCAGCCATCATAACCATCCAAGGCCGTCACTTCAACGATTGTCGCCGAGCTCGCCATCACGCGCTGCCGATCTGGTTTCTGATAAACAATATCGAGCGCCGACCGCACCTCCGGCTCGCCGACCCTCAGCGCGGCCGTCACCAGGGATCCTTCGTAGTGCACCGAGGTAATCCTGTTTAATGCGGCCTCCTCCCCCAAAAACAGCCGCGCCTTCGCGATGATCGCTGGCTCCGCCCCCCACCCCAGTATACTCGTCAGCCAGCCAGCCACCCACATCTTGGTCCGGAAATTCACTTTCATAAAGCCCCAGCGTGCTCGCCGTCGTTCCACGCTGCAACTCCTGCCTCCAAAATAAACACCTTCACTCCCATTCAATCGTCGCCGGCGGTTTCGAACTCACATCCAATACCACTCGGCCGACGCCGCGCACTTCGTTGGTGATCCGACTTGATATCTTCTGAATCAAATCATGCGGCAACTTCGCCCAATCCGCCGTCATCGCATCCGTGCTCTCCACCACCCGGATCGCGATCACATAATCATACGTACGCTCGTCACCAAACACCCCCACGGTCCTTACCGGCAGAAAAACACAGAACGACTGCCAAACTTTATAATAATACCCGCTGCTGATCATCTCTTCCTGCAGCACCGCGTCAGCATTCCGAAGGATTTCTAACTTATCCGCGGTAATATCCCCCATCAACCGAACCCCCAGACCCGGCCCCGGAAACGGCTGCCGCCAAACGACCTCACGCGGCAGGCCGAGCGCCTCGCCGACCCGCCGGACCTCATCCTTAAATAATTCACGCAAGGGCTCAATCAACTTGAGCTTCATCTTTGCCGGCAGCCCGCCGACATTATGGTGCGTCTTGATCAGCGAGGCCGGATTACCACCGATCGACACGCTCTCAATCACATCTGGATAGAGCGTGCCCTGCCCCAAAAACTCGGCGTGGCCAATCGATTTGAGCGATTTTTCGAATACCTCGACAAAGGTCCGGCCGATGATTTTACGCTTCTGCTCCGGCTCGCTAACTCCTTTCAGCCGACGCAAAAACAGCTTCCCCGCATCCTCAACCCGGAGATCAATCTGAAAGTGATCGCCATACAATTTTTCGACCGCCGCGCGCTCTCCTTTCCGCAACAGACCATTATCGACAAAAACACAGGTTAACTGCTTACCAATTGCCTTGTGCAGCAGCGCCGCCGCCACCGACGAATCGACGCCGCCCGAAAGGCCCAGCAACACTCGGCCTTTGCCCACCTGCGCACGAATCTTCTCCACCGCTTGGTCCACGAATTCACGCGTCGTCCACTCCTGCTTCACGCCGCAGACTCCTAACAAGAAATTCCGAATCATATCCACCCCGCGTTCCGTATGAAACACTTCGGGGTGAAACTGGATGCCGTAAAAATGCCGCTGCGCATCCTCTATCGCCGCAAAGGGCGAATTTTCCGTCGTTCCAATCGACCGGAAACCCGGCGGCAACTTCGTCAATTTGTCTCCATGCGAATTCCAGACCCGCAACGTCTTCGGCAAACCGGCAAATAAACGTCCAGGTTTCTTCACGGTCAGCTGCCCGAGTCCATATTCCCGCGCCTTGCTGTGCTCCACTTCCCCGCTCAGAAAGTACCCCATCAACTGCACCCCGTAGCAAATACCCAACACCGGCACCCCAAGCGTAAATATCTCTGGGTCAGGATGAGGCGCTTGCTTCGCGTAGACGCTCTGCGGCCCTCCCGAAAGGATAATCCCCGCCACGTTATCCTCACGTAACTTCGCAGCAGGAGTCGCGTAGTGGTAAATCTTCGAATATACTTGGCACTCGCGTATCCGGCGCGCGATGACCTGCGTGAGTTGAGACCCAAAGTCCAGAACGGCGATCGTTTGTGGCATGTGCGACGTTATAAAAAAACAGCACACGCCAACCCCGCCACCTCCGCAAGTGCGATTCTTAACGACGCGTTAATCTCTCCGATCTCACCTTCGCCGACCGCTACCCGCGCACATCGGCCTTCGCCTTTACACCCCACTTCAACAAACGACGCGCCATCGCCATCCCCTCGGTTCAATCCTCCGCCCGCTCGGTCTGCTCACCCAAGACCCGCCTCGCTCCCCCGCCCAGCGGGGCGCAGCTACCCAATGAATTTCGGCAGCTCAGCCCGTTCCCTAAAATCCCATCCCCCCAATTAACTTCCGCCCCGAAATC
The DNA here is from genome assembly GCA_945903465.1 of Opitutus sp. GAS368. GTDB lineage: Bacteria > Verrucomicrobiota > Verrucomicrobiia > Opitutales > Opitutaceae > ER46. Next base: position 24,655 of record CAMDOF010000052.1, on the reverse strand, counting down.
AAAGGTTCGACCGGTGCCACGCTCGCCCTGCACTTGCACCGCAAAAGCAGTGCAGCTTATTAATCGTCGGGGGCGCCGCCGCGCTTCACCAAGAAAACCGACGCGCGCGCCCTCCCCTGAAATGGCGGAGCCCACGCACCCCGCGAAACCCTTGCCGCCCCCAATTCGCAACCGTTCCGAACGTTCGCCGGCCAGCCCTCCCCTCGCCCCCGCTGTCCCTTCCTCCCACGGTTAATTCTTCCTGGGCAACGTTCCCTACCACGAAACCTCGGCCGAAAAATAACCAGACCTGTCTTGGAAAAATCGGGTTGATCCCCAAATCCGCGGCCATGCCTTCGAACAACCGTGCGAAGCCAGCCAAAACTAAGCAGCCCCACCGTGGACCGACCACAGAATCTACGATTCCTTAAAAAACGGCCAAACTAGCTCAATCTCCCCGCTTAACTCGTCAGTTTAATGAAAAAATGCCCAAAAAAGCGCTCCTTTTGAAAATTTAGAAAACAAAAAATTACTAATTTCTTATTTAAGAAATGGCTTTTTTGGGCAATTTTTAGGCTAAAAAATTACTTTTTTACCCATTTTATGAGCTTTTTTAGCCTTTTTTAGCGATTTCCTGCCCCAAGCGGCCGAGTAGCCCTAACTCAAAGATTGCACCCTCCGCCAAATTACTTTTGAACGCGGTGCCATCGAAAGGCGACTAACACAGACCTCCGCTTCAAACCGTAACCAAGGCATCCTTTGGACTTAAAACAGATTAAACAGATTATAGACCTGATGAAGCGATCCGAGCTGACGGATTTCGCCGTGGAAGAAGAGGGCTTCAAATTAAAGATCCGGCGCGGCGTCAACGGTCTTCCCGTCGTCAACGCCAGCCGTGGTTCCAATCCGCCGTTCAGCAATGGCGACACCCTCTCTCCTTTTCCCGTCGCCGCAGCCGCCCCGATTACCGCTGGGGCCCCCGCGACAGTCGTGGAGGACGTCGGGGTCGCCTACATAAAGTCTCCGATGGTCGGCACTTTTTATCGGTCCGCGTCTCCTGAGAGCAAACCCTTCGCAGAAATCGACACAAAAGTCTCCGAGAGCAGCGTCGTTTGCATTATTGAAGCGATGAAAATCATGAATGAGATTCAGGCTGAAACCAAAGGAGTTATTTTGGAGTTATTAGTCGAAAATGGCCAACCGGTCGAATATGGCCAACGTCTGTTTAAGATCAAACAGGGTTAATCCCTTAACCAAGGCCTCTGGGCAAAGAGTAACGCGTCCGGTCCTCGCCCTCGGCGATGCCCGCTCCGTCAGCACCTCGCCCGACCGCCCGTTCTCTTCCTTTCGATGATTCAAAAAATTCTCATCGCCAACCGCGGTGAAATCGCCCTTCGCATCGTCCGCGCCTGTCGCGAGCTTGGTATCAAGACCCTCGCGGTCTATTCTGAAGCGGATGTGCAATCCCTCCACGTTCAACTCGCCGACGAAGCGATCTGCATCGGAGGAAATAAGAGCTCCGAAAGCTACCTCCGCGCCGACCGGATTATCAGCGCAGCGGAAATTGCTGACGTCGACGCAATCCATCCAGGCTACGGCTTCCTTTCGGAAAATGCCAAATTCGCCGAGCAATGCGAGTCGTGTAATATAAAGTTTATTGGCCCTAAATCAAAGTCCATTAGAATGATGGGCGATAAATCGATCGCCAAAGATACCGTGCGCAAAGCGGGCGTACCCATTGTCCCTGGCTCCGATGGGCCTGTCGAGACCGAGGCCGAGGCCGTTAAAATCGCTCGAAAAATCGGGTATCCGGTAATTATCAAGGCGGTCGCGGGCGGCGGCGGCCGGGGTATGCGCATCGCCCATAACGATGTTTCGTTCGCCAAAGAGTACCACGTGGCCCGCGGCGAAGCGGAAAAAGCCTTTGGGAACGGCACCGTGTATCTCGAAAAGTATATCGAACGTCCCCGCCACATAGAGTTTCAGATCCTCGCCGATGCCCATGGTAAAACCCTCCACCTCGGCGAACGCGATTGCTCGGTTCAGCGGCGCCACCAAAAACTGATCGAAGAGTCGCCTTCCCCCTTTTTGACCCCCGACCTGCGTAAAAAAATGGGCAAAGCGGCTATTAAAGCCTCTGAAGCCGCCGAATACGAAAATGCCGGCACCATCGAATTCCTCGTCGATGCCAAAGGTAATTTCTACTTCATCGAGATGAATACGCGGATCCAAGTCGAGCATCCCGTGACAGAGGAAGTGACTGGTATTGATATTGTTAAACAGCAAATCCAGATCGCCAACGGCGAAAAGATCGAATTCGACCAAGGAGATATCAAGTTTGAAAAGCACGCGATCGAGTGCCGGATCAATGCGGAGGATCCCTCGAGAAATTTTGCCCCCTCACCCGGTACGATCGGACTTTATTACGCCCCTGGCGGCCTCGGCGTCCGGGTGGATTCCCACGCTTACAGCGGTTACACCATCCCGCCTTACTACGATTCCATGATCGGTAAGCTCATCTGCTACGGCCCCACCCGAAAAGCTGCCCTCGAACGGTCTTACCGCGCACTGAGCGAGTACCTGATCCGCGGAATCAAAACGACGATTCCTCTCCATCGCGCGATCATGGCGGATCCCGTTTTTATTGAGGGTAAGGCGACGACCGCTTACATGGAAGATTTCCTTGGCCGGACCGCGGCAGATCTCTTTTCCTAGTCTGCCGAGTCGATTCTGATAAGTTCTCATCGGGAAACCGTCGGATTAGCCTCCCGCGCCACGAGTCTCAGGCCGCCCCACATATGATTAACAAAGGCGATTCCTCTCTGTTTCCGGTGAGTAGGGGCGAGGATCGCGGTCGGGTGGCAGGGTGGCCCTTGGCCAATTATTTAACGAACTTGGAGGATTGGGATAGCAGTGACGCGTGACAGGGTGCGAGTAGGCGCCGAAGGCCGACACCGCGCGGAGCGAGCTGGGTGTCAGGTACCCGATGAGTGTGCGCCACTGCCAGCGTCTCTTTCGCTTGGTTGACATCCGTTATCGGTTGCGCCGCCCGCTCGTCGCCAAGGCCGATCCTCAGCGCCAAGCCGAGCATGAAAAAACTCCAAGCGTGGGCGCACGGCCCAATTATAGGCTGTGACCGGCGGCGCGAACACCGTCTATTTCTGACGATCAGGAAATCACCGGAGCCTGGTGAACGCTTGGTGCCTTAAGCGCATGTCATGCAGAATCAAAAGTTTAAGCAGAGTTTTTTGATGAAGTTTCTAAGAAGAAACCCACTCGGGCGATGGTGAGATCAAAATCGCCAGAAATGCACGATTTCACGATCGCCGCTGGCACATAGACCTTTGTTCGCTGCACGAGCTCCATTTCTGCCAGCATGGCTCGCGCGCTGTCGGATGTGGGCGCCGTGGGAAGATGACTATCCCGTTGTGAGGCATTACCCGGGGCGCAAAAGCGTCGGATACTTTGGGGCCGTGCGCGTGCGTGCCGGCAAGAGCCTCTTCCGCAAGGAGTCCGAGATGTTAAACGGCGAGCCATTCTGGGCTTTCCTCCGGCAGCTGGAGACCGCCAGCCAAGAAACCGGGCGACGAGTTATCGTCATCGCCGACCACTCCAATTACCCTCACCCCAAACTGCTCGCAACCTGGAGGCTCGCACGGCAGGGCAGATTCGATTGGGACTTCCTGCCGCCCTGCAACCCTTCGTTAAACCCGATCGAGCGCGTCTGGAAACGAACCCAGCGAAACCGGTCTCCCCAATACCTACTTCCCACGATTGGCCTTGGTCGCAGAATAGGTCGAAAAACAAGTCGTCCGCTGGTCGGAACCCAATGCAGACCATTCACATCTTTGCCAGCTATGATCCGCCAACAATTATGGTGGCGAGTTTAGCAGCCGATCTGCCTTAGGAAATCAAGGCCTCTTGAATCAATTCTTGGGGCGTTTGAGTTCATCAAAAGTCGAATATTGAGCGATAAACACGTTCAAGGGGCTAGGTCCGACAGACTCCTTGCGGGAAGTCGCGTTGGGGGTGGCGTGACCCTGGTGGGAGGGGCCGCGTTTCGATCGTTGGCCAGATACGTTTGGTGCCGCTGAACGCGGAAAGCACTTCGTTGCCTTGCGCGGTCAGGGTGCGCACGGTCAACACGAAATCTCGAAAACGAACCCTCGAGGTAGCCGAAGCGCGGCGCCCCGCGGGAGGTGGGACCAAAGTCTGCTGGGGTGGCCGTCGCGACCGGGGCCGGCGCCACGCCCGCCGGATGAAGGCGGCTTCAGCGGGCTGCTGGGGCGAGCAGGCCTTATCGCAATGCCTGTTGATTTAGAGACTTTGGATTCCGAGGTGGCAAAGGTTCCTGCCGGTGGGTTGGAGGCCAAATTTCGACAGCGATAGGCCTTAGTTGACGCGGTTCCAGACCGGTTGGCCGGTGACGGCGGCGCGGGCGATTTTTGCGGATGTGCTGCGCATTTCGACCATGCCCTCGGGGCTGCAAAAAGCGGCATGGCACGTGACGATGAGGTTGGGGGTGGCGGCCTCCGCGGCGGTGCGGAGTGGCTCGGCCTCGACGACATCGAGGCCGGCTCCAGCGAGATGTCCGCGGTTCAAGGCGGCGAAGACGGCGGCTTTTTCTACGATGTCGCCGCGCGCGGTATTGACGAGGAAAGAGCCTGGTTTCATCCGGGCGATTTGATCGGCGCCGATCATGGCGCGAGTGGTGGTGCTGAGTGGGCAGTGAATGGAGACGGTGTCGGCCTGTTTCAATAAGTCCTCGAGTGAATGCACGCGCTCGACTCCGATGGCCTTGTGGGTACCGGTGGGAGCGAACGGATCGTAAAAGATTACGCGGAAGCCAAACGCTTTGGCGCGGAGGGCGGCGGCAGTACCGATACGCCCCAGACCGATGATTCCGAAAGTTTGAGTGCGCAACCGGCGCATTTTGGGCGCGACGTTGATTTTCCAGCCGAGCTGTTTGGCTTCGAGGTCGAGGGGGAAAAGCTGTCGATAGAGAGCGAGGGTGAGGGCGAGGGCGTGGTCGGCGACCTCCTCGGTACCGTAATCGGGCACGTTGCAGACGGGGATGCCTGCTTGGGCGGCAGCGGCGATGTCGACCGTATCAAAACCGACCCCGTTGCGGATGATGGCCTGGCAGTGCGGCATTTGGGCGATTACCGCAGCGGTGATGAGCGGGCCGTGCCAGAGAATCAGGGCGTGGGCTTTGAGAACCTCGGCGGGAATGGGGGCGTTAAAATCGAGCCAGACGGTGGTGAGCTCGGCGACGTCGTCGATGAAGGGCCGCTCGACGGTGGCAGCGTGGTCGGTGAAGCGGAATTCTTTGGGGCAGAGGATGACGATAGAAGGGCGATTCATGAAAAACGCTTTGACCCGTGGTTACGCGGATGCCACGGATGCGGGGTAGCTTTAACTGTTTAAATCTGTGAAAATCCTAACGAAACTTTTTTTGAGTGGTTGCGTGGTCATGGTGGCGATGGCGCCGAGGGCACACGCGCAACGGGAGAAGTTACCCCCCGATGATCTGGCCGAGGTGGAGAAGACATACCCGACGGCCAAAAAGACAAACACGGGACTTCGTTATGTGATCGTGAAGGAAGGTGAGGGTGAGCAGCCGAAGCCGGGTGACAAGGTGAACGTCCTGTATGTTGGTCAGCTTTTAAACGGAAAAATTTTTGACGAAGCCAAGGATCCGGCGCAGCCGTTTACGTTTCGGGTACGGCGCGATATGGTGATCGAGGCGTGGGACCAAGTTTTGCAGCTAATGAAAAAAGGGGAAAAGCGGATTGTGATCGTGCCCCCTGAGCTGGGTTACGGCACGCGTGGGCAACCGCCCAAGATCGGCCGTAACGCGACTCTTGTATTCGAAATTGAACTACTGAGTTTCGGCAAAGATTGAGGGGCCGGCGGGGAGGCGCCGGCTGGTCTTGGTTTACTGCATCATGGCCTGAAGGGTGGGCTGCATCGCTTCGGCCCACAGCTGGTAGCCGGCGGCGTTGGGGTGCAGCTGGTCGGGCATGATGATCGAAGGGATTTTGCCGTCCTCGCCGAGGAACTTGGCGGTGATATCGAGGTAGCGGATGGCTTGGCCGTCGTCGAGTTGGGCGAGGGCGGTATTGAGATCCTTGATGATGGCCATGCGTTTGGCGGCATCGGCCACGACGGTTTCGGCCGTAGCGCCTTGGGGGTTGGGGCGGGGTCCGCGGGGGAAAACGCTCAGGATGAGCACCTTGGTTTGAGGGAGTTTCTGGCGGATCATTGCGACGATTTTCCGGTCGGCGGCGGCGATTTCGGTGGCGTCGTGGCTGCCGGTATTATTGGTGCCGAGCATGAGAACGACGACCTTGGGGTTGATGCCATCGAGTTCACCGTTTTCGATCCGCCAGATGACGTGCTGGGTTTGGTCACCGCCGATGCCGAAGTTAGCGGGCTGCCATTTAGCGTAGAAGTGTTCCCAGATGTGGGGTGCTTTGGTCCATCCCTGAGTGATGGAGTCGCCGAGGAAGAGGACGCCGATGGGGCCCTGTTTACCGCGGGCGAGGAAGGAGTCGTGCATTTTCCGGAAGGCGACGTTGTCCTTCTTCTCGATAGCGGCAGAGGCATCGGGTTTGGGGGCGGGAGCGGCGGGCGTTTGGGCCGTAGCGACGGCGGCGGTGACGAAGGCGACGAGGGAGAGCAGGCGCAGGATTATTTTCATAGGGGGATTCATAACTCGAATTAGATTGGTGGCGGTGGGGGGCGTCGATCATTAAGGACGTTTTGAGAAGGATCGAGGTGCGCTGGCGGGCGCGGTCGTGAGGGGGAGGGGTTTAGTGGAGAGGGAGGGGATGGCGTTCGCGGTGCTGGGCGATTAAGTTATCTGCGGTATAAAGTACGAGGGCGGCCCAGATGAAGGAGAAGGCGAGGGCGCGGGAGTGGGAAAAGGACTCGTGATAGACCCAAATGCCGAGTACGAGTTGGACGCTGGGGGCGAGGTACTGAAGTAATCCGAGAGTGGAGAGGCGGATACGTTGGGCGCCATAGCCGAAGAGCAAGAGGGGGATCGCGGTGATCACGCCTGAGCTGAGGATGAGGAGGTGGGAGGAGAGGTCGACGCGGCCGAGCGCGCTGGCGCCGGTGTGATGTTGCCACGCGAGAAAAATGAGGGCGCAGGGTGCGAGGAGAATCGTTTCGACGGTGAGGCCCGTGATGGCGCCGAGCGTGGAGCGTTTGCGCATGAGGCTGTAGCCGCCCCAAGTGAAGGCGACGGCGAGGGCGATCCAAGGGGGGCGCCCCGCTTGAACGATCATCCAAGTGACGCCGCCAGCGGCGAGACCGATGGCTAGCCACTGAGCGCGGCGCAGATGTTCGTGAAGGACAAACCGGCCGGCGGCGACGTTGACGAGAGGGACGAGGAAGTAGCCTAGGCTGGTTTCGATCACGTGGCCGGTGTTCACGCCCCAGACGTAAATCAGCCAATTGCCGGTCAGCAGGAGCGCGCTGACCAGTTGGTTCTTCAGGGTGGCGCCTGAGCGCAGAGCGGTGGCGAGATCGCGAAAATTACCCTGGAGTGAGATGAGCCCGATGAGGAGAGCGAGTGACCAGATATGGCGATGCGCGACGAGCTCGAGGGGATTGACGGCCGCCAGCTGTTTCCAATAGAGCGGCACGAGTCCCCAGAGAAAATAGCAGGTGGTCGCGGCGAGCGCTCCCTTTTGGGCCGAGGCGGTGGTCGGTGGTTGGGAGGGTTTCAAAAGGGATGAGCCGCACCGGGCCTCCCGCCGGAGTTGGCTGGTGCTTGGCCGATCGGTTGAGGGGTGGGCCTGACGTTGCTTGGGCGGGAGCGGACGGCGGGTTGACCCTTACTTTTTATTATTTTCGTTGAAGCCGAATTTTTGGCGAAATTCAGTCTCGGCTTGCGCCCGGGCGAGCTCGGCGGTGGTGCCTTGGCTGGTTAGTTCTGCGCTGCGTTTATCGGTCCAGCGTTGCCTGAAAGTGGCTTCGGTCTCTTGCGCGATGGCGGAGGTTTCTTTTGTTCGGCCGGATTTTTTGGAGGACGTGCATCCGGTTGAGAGTGCCAGCGTGAGGGCGGCGATGGCTAGAAGAGCAAGTTTGGTCATGAGGAACGAAAAGGGAACTTGGGGAGGGCTTGAAGGGAGCGCGAGGGAAAGTTCTAGCTCATTTTTTATTTCTGACGGAAGACATTTGTTTTATCCCACCAACTTGTTTCACTATACTTTTTGTAAATGAGTGACGAATCACCCACGACTCCACCGATCCGTCTTAAGCCGCGCATTCGGCCGGCGGTGAGTGCGGTGCCAGCGGTGGGGGCGCTACCGGGGGCGCCTGCGGGCGGACCGCCACCGGGAAGTCCCCCGTCGGTGGCGGGTGCGGAGGGAGTCGGTGGAGTTCCGAAGTTCAGTTTTACGCCGTCGCTGCCGGTTGCAACTGAAGCGGGCGCCTTGGCGACCACTGCGGAAGCTTCGTCTTCCCCCTGGATCACGCCGGCCCCCGGCGTTGCCCCCGCGCCCTTGGCGCATGACCTACGAGTTTTTACAGAGCCGGTGCCCTTGCCGGATACTTCTGCGCCGTTTGCTGTGCCCGCGTTGGGAACTGCGCCGCCCATTCGCTTGAGGGGGCGCCCGGGCGAGGTGGATATCGGGGAGACCTTGGCCCGGGGCGATAATACTTCGGTCGAACCCAGTTCGTCGGAGAGTTGGATTCCGAAGGGGCCGGCGCCGAGCGAGCCCGCGTCGCCGATCCCGACAAGTACCGGCTTGGAAAGGGGCTTGGTCCACATCAAGCCGGCCGCCAGCCTGCCCACGTCGTCGGATCTGCCGAGTATCGTCGAGGTCCCCGCGATTAAGTTCAGGCCCAAAGAGGTGAAGGCGCCGTCCGAAGTTTCCGGGCCTCCGGTCGGCGGGGCGAATCCGCCGCCGTTGCCAAGTGCGGCGCGTCAGGCTCCGGCGGTTTCCCCAGTGATGGCTCCACCGAAAGGGGGTAAAGGGAAAGCGGCGGTCCCGCACGTCAGCATCGATACCGAACTCGTCGAAGTCGTCGTGCCGACCCCGAAGTTAGCCGTCGATTTAGCGGCCAAGAGCAAGCGGCTCATCACTTGGCTTTTTTTGGGTTTGAGCTTCGCGACGTGCGCTGGGGTGTATTTCGCGGTCCAGTTTTTTTTGCATGTCTCACCGGAAACGGCTAAGGCGAAGCAAGGTCAGGCGGTAGCACCGGGGCCGGCGGTGATCCCGGCGAAGGCTCCCGTGGCTCCGGCAGTAGCTAACGCGTCGGGGGCTGCGCCGGTTGGACCGGCCCCTGCGGCCACGGTGCCGGCGGTCGTTGGGACCGCGACCCCAGGGGTGGTCCCGGTTCCTTCGTTGGTTAATCCGATAGCGCCGTCCCCGGCCAAGGCGATTAACAAGGCCAAGGACGTGGTGGGATTGGCCCAGTCGAGTGGTCCCGGCCAGCTAAAAGAGTCTGCGGCGGATCGGTCGGCGAATAAACCAGCGGTCTCCGTGCCCGCGGGGGTTCCGAAAGAGGCCCCGCCGATGGTGAAAACGGCGGCGGGAGCAACCACCTTAGGTCGCGGCGTCGCCGCTTCGAGCCAGGTCGAGGCGGTCGCGACGGCTAGCCCGGCGTTTTTGGCGTTTATCGCCAATTCGAAAATCAGTGGAGTTTTTCAAGGTATCCCATCGCGCGCGTTTATTAATGGCCGGATGGTGCGGGCGGGGGAAACCGTGGATGTTACTCTGGCGATTCTTTTTGAGCGGGTTGATGGTGATCGGCGGCAATTAATTTTCCGTGATAAGACGGGAGCCACGGTCTCGCGAAAATATTGACGCGGCTCAGGGCATAAATGGAGGCCGCGCTCGACTCCTCGCGGGGCGGGCGGGACAAGCGTTGGGCTAATTTTTCACGTCATCGCGAATGGTAGAAAGCATGGCGGGATCGGTGGCGATGCCGGGGAGACCATTCCCGACAAAGTGCATGCCGGCGCAAAGTATCAGGAATCCCATTACCTTTGAGCGTGCGTTCATGCCGTGGAGGCCGATCACGCTGACCATACGCTCGGCCAGACGGAGGGTTCCGCAGGTGATGGCGGCGACCACGAGCATCCCCAAGATGATGGCGAAGTAATCGAGCCGACCGGTGGAGAGAGAAGTCAAGCCGACGGTGACGGCGATGGCCCAGGACCGCTGAGCCTCGGGATGGGGAGAGGGAGGCGTCGCGTTTCGCGCGAGTGGCGGCGTCAGTAATTTCCGGACTTTGGGAAGGAGCCCTAAGCATACCGGAGCCGATGCCAGCGCCCAGGAGAACGCCGGCGATGCGGAGCCCTGAAATGGATACGCCAAAAAAAGCCATGGTGAGGCGTCCCCCGATGAGAAAGCAGACGAGGATGGCGATCATCGAGAGGCCCGCGTGGCGGAGTTGTTGGCCGCGCCGCGCGGTTGCGTCGCCCTCAGTGATGGCGAGAAGCGTCGGGGCGGCGGCGAGTGGGTTAACGAGCGGCAGGCGGGGGATCACGGAGCCGAGCATGAGCGCCCAGAAGTGAAAGGGCGTTGGCTCGGGGGTTGGTGTCGTTGAAAAGTGAACCGAGCCCAAGGGGCGTGCACGCGCTGGGCGGTGCGGGTCGGGGGCGGGTGGGAGGCCGCCAGTCTTGACGGACGCCCTGGGCAGGTGGGAGTGCGGGTGGCCTGAAGCGGAGTGGTGGCGGGCTGCGGGCGGCGGTGGTGGCGAGGATGAAGTAGCGATCGGGCCTTGGGAGCGGGGTAGCCGATTTTACCATGTGTCGATGGGGCCGGCGGGCACGGGGATGGACTCGCGGGCGTAGATTTCCGCCTCGTCGGGATCGCGCATGAAGGAGGCGATCATGGGAGCGGGGGCAAATTTTTCGAGGAGGACCCCGTGTTCGTCGCAAAATTGAGCGCGCCACGCGAGGTACTCGGCGATGGCGGCGGAGAAGTCGGCGCGCGAGCGGATCGTGATCATGCGTTGTTTGAAAGGTTTGGCGGGGCCGAAACGCTTGGCGTACCACGGGGCGACCTTTCGAAAAAGCCGAGCGCCATGGTCTTCGCCATAGAATTCGCAGTAACGCTCGAAGTGTCGCTCTAAGACGCGGAGGCGCTCCGTGAAGTCGGGTTCGGGTAGCGTCTCGCCGGTGCGCACCAAATGAGCGGTGCGTCGAAAAATCCACGGATCGTAGAACGCGCCGCGCCCGATGCTCACGCCCGCGCAGCCGGTGGCGTTGAGCATATGTTGCGCGGCGGCCGGCGTGGTGACGTCGCCATTGCCGATGACGGGGATATGTTTGACGGCGGCGACGACGGAGCGGATACCGGCGAGGTTGACGGTGCCGGCAAATCCCTGAGCGCGGGTGCGGCCGTGAACAAAAATGGCGGCGACGCCGGTATCTTCGAGAACCTGGGCGAGATGGGGGGCGGTGAGGTTGTCGTCGTCCCAACCGAGCCTCATTTTAGCAGTGACGGGGATTTTAACGGCGGCGACCATGCCACGGACGAGTGCGGCGGTCTTATCGAGCTCATTCATCATCGCGGAGCCGCCGCCGATTTTGACGACTTTTTTAACAGGGCAGCCCATGTTAATATCCACGGACTCGGCGCCTAGCTCCTGGCACATGATGGCGGCGTCGCGCATTTCCTCGGGGACGCTCCCGAAAAGTTGGATGGCGAGGGGGCGATCGGCGGGGGCGGAGGCCACCAACTTTAGGGCGGTGGGATTACGTTCGAGGAGGGAGCGGGCGTTGACGAGGTCGGTGGTGGCCCAAGCGAGGCCGCCGAGTTCCCGTACGGTCAGGCGCATGGGCAGGTTGGTGTAGCCCGCTAGGGGTGAGAGGAAGAGGTTGGAGGAAAGTTCGAAGGGACCGAAGCGCATGCAGGAGGAGGCGAGCGGGAGCGGTTCAGAAGCGGCCGCAAGGTTTAAGGCGGGCAAGAGGCGCGGAGCGCATGAGTATCCTAAATATGGATACTATAAACGGGCGGCCTCAGGCGGGCGGGAGGCCGGCGGGAAGAGCGGACCGCAGGCGCCGGATGGCCTCGACGAGCGTGGCGCGCGGGCAGCCGAAGTTCAGGCGGACGTGGGAGCCGCGGGCGGCGCCGAACATCGCGCCGTCGCTCAAACCGAGGCCGTGCTGCTCAAAATGAGCGACAGGATTGGACAGCCCGAGGGCGGAGACGTCGAGCCAGAGAAGGTAGGTGGCCTCGACGGGGGCGGCGACGGTGATCCCGGGGAGTTCCTCGGCGATGGCGACGAGAAGATAATCGCGGTTTCCCCGCAGGTAGGCAAGGAGCGCTTGGCGCCACGGCTCGCTATCGCGGTAGGCGGCCTCGCAGGCGGTAAAACCGAGGCAGGTCACCTCGGCGACGATGCCCGCGGTGGCGCGCAGGAAACGGGCGCGGAGGGTCGGGTCAGGAATGATCGCCAGAGAGGTGCCGAGGCCCGGGACGTTATACGTCTTGCTGGGGGCCATGAGAGTAATGGTGCGGGCCGCGATTTCAGGGGAGAGCGCGGCGATCGGGATATGCGGGAGGCTTGGCTCGAGGATTAGGTCGCCGTGGATTTCGTCCGCGCACAGCACGAGTTGATGACGGAGGCAGAAATCGGCGAGTTGGCGGAGTTCGTCGCGCCGCCAGACCCGCGCGAGGGGATTGTGGGGGTTGCAGAGATAGAACAATTTTGTCCTTGGGGTGATCGCGCGTTCGAGGGCGGCCCAGTCGATCACCCAGTGACCGGCGGAGAGAATCCACGGCACGCTCACGGAGGTGCGGTCGCTATTTTTTGGGGCGGACATGAACGGCCCGTAGACGGGACCGAGGGTGAGGACCTCATCGCCGGGCTGGGCGAAGGCCTGCGCGGTGACGTTGAGGGCGACGACGAGCCCCGGGAGCCAAACGATCCAGGCGGGGTCGATCTGCCATTGGTAACGGTGCTCGAAAGCGTGGATAACGGCCTCGATGGTTGAGGGGACCGGGCGAGCGTAACCGAACACGCCGTGGTCGATGCGCGCGTGGAGTGCGCTCAAAATGGCGGGCGAGGATTTGAAGTCCATGTCGGCGACCCAGAGTGGCAGTACGTCGCGACCGGCGTATTTTTGCCATTTCTGGGAATCAGTGCCGCGGCGCTCTAAGCCGTGATCGAAATCGCATGAGCTCATATCAACGATAGAGGACAACGAATTTGAGGATGAGCGCGACGATTTTTCTGGGCCAGCAGCCTTTCGGACTTAGGAAATTAAGACCTCTGGCATCAATTCTTGGGGAGTTTGCGTTCATAAAAAGGCGAATATTCAGCAATAAACGCCTTCTCGCGGCTAAGACCGCCAGGCTGCTAGCGCCGACTCTTAAAACGGCGGAAGCCGCCCCGATGCCGGATCGTTCCCGGCAAACTGCCTTGTGGCCGCTGCACCGAGGGTTCCGGCGGCCGCGCCGCGAACGCCTTGTAAGCAAAACCCTCGAGCCGGAGCTCCGGAATTTTCTGCCCAATGAAGCGCTCGATATCGCGCACATCCCCCGCATTTTCCGGCGTCACCAGCGTAAAGGCATCACCCACGGCTTGGGCCCGGCCAGTCCGACCGATGCGATGCACGTAGTCCTCGGGCTTTTCCGGGACATCGTAATTAATCACATGAGACACGCCCGCGACGTCAATACCCCGCGCCGCAATATCCGTCGCCACCATCACCTCATACTTGCCCGACTTAAACCCGGCCAAGGCCTCAATGCGTTGATTTTGCGATCGGTTGGCGTGCAAGACCGCCACCGAGTGATTCGCATCCTTCAGCCGGCGCGCAATCTTGTCCGCCCCATGCTTCGTGCGTGAAAAAACCAGCACACTATCGAAGTCAATTTTCGCCAGCAAAGCCACGAGCAGCTCAAACTTCTGCTCAAAGGAAACCGGGTACAACGCATGCTTCACGGACTCGTTCACGGAACGATTCACCCCCACCTCGATGCGGGCGGGATTGCGCAGAGCGAACGAGGCGACCGCGGCGATTTCCGGCGGCACCGTCGCCGAAAAGAAAAGCGTCTGCCGGTTCTTCGGGCAACGCCCGATAATATCTTTAACCACCGGCAAAAAACCCATGTCGAGCATCCGATCAACCTCGTCTAGGACGAGGACCGAAATGTCCCTCAGGCTAATCGTGCCTTCCTTGAGATAATCCATCAAACGACCGGGCGTCGCGACAATGATATCAACCCCACGCTTTAATTCCGTGCGCTGATAACCATAGCCCACACCGCCAAAAATGGCCACAGGGCGGATATCGGTAAAGCGGGCGAAATCACGAAACGCGGTTTCAACCTGCGCCGCGAGTTCGCGGGTCGGCTCCAACACGAGGACACGCGCGTTTTGACCGTGAGCGTGCGCGCCCAGCTTGGAGAGAATGGGCAGCGCAAAGGCCGCCGTCTTACCCGTGCCCGTCTGCGCGGAACCGATCAGGTCACCCCCGCCGAGCACGACCGGGATTGCGCGCAGTTGAATAGGCGTGGGATCCGTGTAACCGGCGGCTTGCACGCCGCGGAGAACGGAATCGGAGAGATTGAGAGATTTAAAAGGCATAGCTAATTCGAGTCAGTCATTCTGAGCGCAGCCCAGCGCCCTCGCGGGCGGTCGCTGCTCGTGACGGGCCGAGCTGGCCCGTAAAATCTTCGCTGCACTCAGAATGACAAAGCGTTAGCGGAAACCTTAAAACAAAAAGGACGAAGCTCCTCAGGAGCTCCGTCCCTCGAAAAACCATCGCGTTAAAAACGCAGATTTTAGTACCGACGATCGCCACGATCGCGGTCGCCACGGCCACCGCCGCCACCACCGCCACCGTAGCCGCCACGGCCACCGCCGCCGCCGCCGCCGAAGCCGCGACCGCCGCCGCCGCCACCGAAGCCGCCGCCGGGACGATCTTCCTTTGGACGGGCTTCATTGACGGTCAATTGACGACCACCGAGGTCGACACCGTTCATCTTTTCTGCGGCCTGCTTGGCCTCATCGCCGGTGCCCATCGTGACGAACGCGAATCCGCGAGGGCGGCCGGTCATCTTGTCCATGGCGACGTAAACGTCAGTCACCGCGCCGAATTGGCCGAAAGCCGAGCGAAGCTCATCTTCCGTGGTCTTGAACGACAGGTTACCGACGTATAGTTTGGAGTTACTCATTAGTGATGTCTCGTAGATCCTCCGTCCGCTGCCAGTCCGTTCCCACTATTGGGTTTCGAAATCATCACTTAAGCCAAACGCTCAGCCAACGACTCACCAGAAACTGTCACCTAACGTATTCTCTAACGAAGCTGCGAAACGGTGCAGGTCGAAAGTCCATACGCAAGGTAAATCTTAAAGCGCCCAAATCTTTTGAAAAATGGCCCCGGGGTCCGCATGAACCCAACCCGCCACCCGCCACCCAACGGCCCGCGAACACCACCCAGACGCCGACCAGGTTCGGAGGGCACGCTGGCAGTCGAGGCCCCAGGCTCCGCGCGAGTGAACTCGTCCGCCACCAACTCCTCACCGCCCCTCAGGCGCAGGCCCTTCCTCGCCCCCTTCCTCCTCTCAGTCCCCACCTGCCCAGACCAGGGCCACCACCCTCAAAAACAGCCTCCCTTTCAGGGTGAAAATTGATTCATCCACGCGGTCTGCGGCCACGGTCCCGGCGCATTAACCGCCGCCGGACCGGGCATCGAACGACCGCGCTCAATGTACCCGCGCATCCGCTGACCCAGTCGCTGCAACACTTCTGGATGCTGAGCCGCGAGATTGTTTTTCTCCCCCGGATCAGCCGAAAGATTGTACAACTGGAAAGGCGGTAATGTGGACAAATCAGTCGCTTCGGTTTTCAACCATTGGCTGGGTGCGGCTGTCGGTGAACTCCACCCACCCGAACCCGGGCAGAGGATTAATTTCCACGAACCCTCCCGGATCGCAAATTCACCCTCCGCCGAGTGGTGCACTAGCGCTGGTCGACGCGTCGCCGGCAGCGGTTGGCCCCGAAGCAAAGCTAACATGCTCGAGCTATCCTCCGCCATGTTGCCGGGGACCGGCGCACCAAGCAATTCCGCGAACGTCGCAAAAAGATCGAGTTGCCCGATCACGTCGGGACACCGCCCACCCACCGGCGTCACCCCCGGCCATCGAGCGATAAACGGCACATGGTGCCCGCCCTCAAACGCATCCGACTTCACCCCACGCATCCCTGCGCTCGGATCATGCCCGAAATCACGATGCGGCGGTATATCGGCGGCAGGCGCAAAGCCGTTGTCCGAGGTAAAAATCACCAGCGTATTCTTGGCGAGGCCAGTTTTTTCGAGGGTCGCAAGTAATTTACCCACGTCGGCATCAATCTGGAGAACGAAGTCGCCGTAGAGCGTCGGCGTCTTCCCCGCGAAGGCCTTCGTCGGTAGGGTGGGGGTATGCGGCGCCGCCAGCGCGAGGTACACAAAGAACGGCCGCCCATCCCGCGCCGCCGCCCGTTCGCCCAGGTACGCCACCGTCTCTTCAATCAGACGCGGCTGCACCTCTTCCATTTTAAAATCGCCCCCGATCGGTCCCGCCCGCCAGAGCTTCGGCGCCGGACTGTCGAGCACCTCCCCAGCCGGCGGTGACGTCACCCGATCGCCCCGCAACCACACGTACGGCGGCATATCGAGCGACGCACTGATTCCAAAAAAACGATCGAATCCGTGTGCGGTCGGCCCACCACCAAACGGTTTTAAATAATCCACGTCTTCAGCCCGCGAACCACTCTTCGCGAAATCAAGACCGAGATGCCACTTGCCGAACATCGCCGTCGCATAACCTTGCGCCCGCAGAAATCCTGGCAGCGTCAACCGACCGGGCTCAATCAAACTGGAACTATAACCCTGCAGCACCCCACGCTTCATCCGACTGCGCCACGAATATCGACCCGTCAACAAGGTGTAACGCGTCGGCGTACACACCGCCGACGACGAATGCGCATCCGTAAACGTCATACCCTCGCGCGCCAGCCGATCAAGGTGCGGCGTCTGCCACGCGCTCCGCGGATTGAGGGTCGAGACATCGCCGACCCCCATATCATCGGCAAGGATCACCAGAATATTCGGCCGCGCACCCTCGGCGGCGCGGCTCCGCGCCGGCCCCAAAAGCAAACCACTCGCAAGCAAGCCGCCAACCCACCAGCGCCTCGCGCCCGCAAGGCGCCCACCCTTCTGAAAACAACCAAATTTTCCCACGCGAAATCCGTATTCAAAAAATTGATGCAGCATAGTTAAATTTTTCAACGTTGCGCCCCCCTCATCCCATCCGCCCAACGTCGGCCGGTTTCATGTTTCTGCGCCAGGCGTCACCCGATTCTTAATTTTAAATCGAAGGGCGTCACGCCGGTCAGGTAAACACTTTGGCCGTCCACCTTCGGCAGCGCTCCCCGCACCTGCGTGTAGGTGTGCTCAGCCCGGCCCGGTCCAAACTCAATCTCATCGCCCCCGGCCACATAACGCCCGGTGCCATTGCGCAACAAAAACGCATCCTTGAGCTGAGGGACCGCCTCGACTCCGTGCAGTACCCCCCCATGACGAAACACCAACTCAATCACTACCGGCACTTCCGCCGTACCTTGGATCGAAAATGCCAGCTCAAATCTCCCGCCGGATTCATCGATCGAGACCACGGCCTCAAGTGTCTGCACGTTGGAGCGCACCCGGAGGGCCCGGCTGTTACTCGCCAACGTTCCGTTCGCCGTCATCTTGGTGTGCTCTCCGCCCGCAATCTGCTCTTTCGACAACGGTTGAAAATACGGCCCGTCCAACTCTTGCCTTAACTCATAACGCCCGGCACGCACCACCAGCGCATCACTCATAAACTGGCCTTTGCCAAAAAAAGCCGTGGCCATGCGCACCGCCTCCAGCGCCGCGGCCCCTTTCCGAAAAGAAAAGAAGGTCGTATTCCCTCCCAAAATCGTCCCGCTGGCAGCGCCCCGGCG
This sequence comes from Opitutus sp. GAS368, assembly GCA_945903465.1. Classification (GTDB taxonomy): domain Bacteria; phylum Verrucomicrobiota; class Verrucomicrobiia; order Opitutales; family Opitutaceae; genus ER46. The sequence continues at coordinate 6,730 of CAMDOF010000052.1, read as the reverse complement.
AATCCGCGCGAGACTCGAATAACTAAAGACCTTCGCGTAATCCGTCGGCAACGGCCGATCCGCCGGGAGCGCTCCACCCATCTCCGGCTCGGTCAGGTACCACGCCAACTCGCCCGGATGCCGCGGACTCACGCTCCGTTCAATCTGCCGACACATCGCCGCAAAGCGCCCATCACGATCACGCAGCGCCAGCGTGCGATAGGCATAATAATAACGCGCCATACTCCCACGCTGGTAGCGATCCTGCCGCCGCGATGCCTCCGTCACCACTTCCCCGTCCGGGTGCACGTAATAGAGCGTCATCTCAAGGTTCTTTCTCACTGGTTCGTAGAGCTCGGGGCGTTTCAACAAACGCGCCACCGTGATTAAAGCCCGGTCGACGATCGGGGAGTACACCGTCGTGCTTTTCTCCGTATACTGACCATCAGGATCAATATCGATCGTCTCCGCCAGCCACTGGTCGATTCGCGCGAGATAACTCGGATCAGGAAACAACGTGTGCACCCACGCCAGAGCCGCGCACAACACCCAGCGATGATTCGGCGTGTGGACCCCCCCGCTGACCAGTGCCGCCGCCCCACGTTGAATAAATCGGCCGAGCTCCTTACCCACCGCCGCAAGCGCCGAGACCGGACTGGCGCAGAGTAAGAGACACGCCGGGCAAGATCCTTCCAGAATAAAGGCTAAATCAGGCGGCGAATGAAAATTGGTCTCAAAATAATCAACCGTGCCGTCGGGCTGTTGGGCCGCGAGCATGTAGCGGATTCCAGCGAGCATCGGCCCCACCAGTTCCTCCGTCCCGAAATACTTCGAATCAGGCGCACTCGCCGCCACGGCCATCGCGACCACAAAACCATTCGTCCCCGCCACCGTGTGAATCCCATAAGCGTTCGGAAGACCACCCAGCCAACGATGGCCCACCCGACGCTCCTGTTGCGCGAGCAGCGCCACCACCTGCTCATCGTTGGCCCGCGCCAGCCCCCGCATCACCTCTTCCGCGGTTCCTTCCGCAGCTCCCGCTCGCCGAGCCCCCAGTGCACTCATCGCCACCGCGCCTACACTATTTTTCAAAAATTCACGACGAGACGGAAAATCGGCGAGGGGCATCTTCTAAAAACGGTAAGATGTGCGTCGCAACTAAACGATCCGCAAACAGAAAGCACCTCGCTGCGCGGGTTTTTTGGCGGGCCCAGCGCTGCAGCCACCACCTTGCCCAAGCCGCTACCAGACGTCGGGCCGCCTTGCACCTCCTGAGCTCAGACGGATCAAGAGCCCCCGACGGCTCAGAGTAAAACCCGAACGTGCACCCACCAACCCCCACCGGCGGGGTTAAGATTACCGCGCCCAGTCCTAACGTTTTTCCTCAACGCACGCCCCATAGGCGTTCTCGGCGGTCCGCCAAACTTGGATCTGATAAAAAAGCCGAGCCGACATCGGGGCCGCCGCCCCAGCCGCAACCCGGTTCTGGGCAACTAATTTCAAAATTCGCTCGCTCGTTTCCGCTGCACTCGTCGCCGAGGCGTCGAGACCACCATTAATGCTAAAACGACCATCCCCAATCAACGCCGCACACACCTCTTCAAGCGTCCCCGTAAAATTACATTTCTCAGGCGCTGGCGGTGCGGAGATCGCGAGCCGCGCCAGACCCGCGCGGAGAAAATCTCGGACCGGGTGTGGAAAGGGGCTGCGCGTCCGCGCTTTCAACCGGACATCGGAGTCCACGTCGAAGGCTGCGAGCCGATGAAGCAGGGCGCCGTCTTCAATCCGGTCCACGGCTAACTCACGCACGCGGGCCAGTTGGGCGCTTGTTGCCAGCCGGAGGATCGCGGCCCGATCCGTCAGCCGTTGCATCGCAATTATCGCCAAATTACCCGATCCCTGGGCAATTCCCGCCAAAATATCCTGGCGGTTCAAGCGTCCGACCGCCACCACGCGAACCTGTTCGCTCAAATCGTCGCGGGCGATCGTCGCCAACACGGCCTGATCATCAAGCAGCGCCACCGCCTGCGCCCGCACGAGGGGATCAGAGTGGCGCCATTTAGGACGAAGATGATCAAAAAAACTCATGGTAAAATAAATGAGAGGCTAAACCGCTATGAAAAAAAAGCCGAACTTCAGCTCGATTAAATAGTCCAAACTCCTGCATAGGGATGCCCCCGACCAAGGCAAGTTCGACTCGCGCCCCCAACGACCGGGCGACGCTCGGTCGAGAGCGCGCGGGCCCAGACCACCGCCCGTCCCGATCGCCACCGCGGCGCAAGGCGCTTCTTTCGCTCGCATCCAGACTGCTTTAAACCCGCCGGCCCTCGCGCGGCACGCCGTGCATCGCCACGCACGCCACCAACCGGCAAACCCGCCAGCCCGCCCCGGCCAGCAACTAAAATAAACGGCCCCGCTCACAGGATATTTCGTTCCCGATACCAGCCCCGCTGATCAGGCATGGCCCACGTGGTCGACACCACCGAACACCCTCCGGGCCCGCCCGCCTCGCCCTGCGCCCTCGAGCAACCCCGATGACCGATCATCTACAAAAAAAGCACGGCTCGGCCCCGAAGCAAGAGACCTGCCCTCACCTTGCGCGCAGAACAAGGCGGGCCCGCCCAGCGGCCTATTTCCCGAGCCGCTTCAGACCCTGATTGATTTTGGCGAGGTCACACTTCTCTGGATCATAAGCGGGCCCCACCCATTCAAGCCACTCACGACCCAGTTGAGTATCCGGTTCCTTGATACACGTAAGCATGTCGTGAAAAGCCTCCACTCCGCCACAGTCTTCCGGCGGTCCTGCCCGCTCACCGCCAATGCAACGCGGATAGCTGCCGCCTTTTTCCAGCGGGTGGCTCTTCTCCACCTTGATATCGATCTGCCAGCCCTCGCCGAAATGGTAGCCGTAGGTGAGCCGTTCCCGATGCTCCAAGTCGAGGTCGGTCAGAGCCACGTCCCGATCGTCTTCAATCGTGACTTCTTCCCGCTGGAGCGGGTTGCCGAAGCGCAATTCATCGAGGCTAAAGGCATGGGTTTGATAATCGAACCATTCGAAAGCGATCTGCATGCTATCGTGCAAACGCGAGAGCCACATCGACTCCCGCACCACAAAGCGCCGCCAGATCATCGGCCGACAGGCCACGATGTTCATCCGGAGCGTGAATACCCGCTCTACCCGCTTTTTGACCTTGGCCCCCTTACCTTCGTGCAACGAAATCATGAGAGGGTTTATTCAACAATTCACCGCGGCAGGCGCAAAGGAGAATTTTGCCCGCAGTTTTGCCCGCAGGCTGAGGCCGGCCCCACGAGCTCTCCGGCGGGCGGGCGCTCGTTGCCCCAGAAATTCATCCCATACGCACCGGGGCCGTGGGGCGTCTGGTTGGCGCCGAGGCCGAAGCTGCCAAGCGCAAAATAGTCCCTGGGCTTCGCGCCCGCCGCGGCTGCGCGCGACAAGTTCGCGGCCACCGGCGGGCAAACTTCGGCGAAAAAAAGATTTTCCGTAACGATTTCGTCGCCGCGCCAGTAGCCGTGGTTGCGCCAGACAAGTCGCGGGGGTTGGCCACCCCGCCGAGGTTGTTGCGATGACCGAAAAAAGCCCCGTCCTCAAAATGACGTGCGCCGAAACGCGCGGCGAGCGCCTCGGCGAGCGGCTGACCGAGAATTTTTTCGAGCGAACGAGGCCAGCCCTGGATCGCGAAGTTGTGGTCGCCCGAGGAGGCCCGGGTGCGTCGGCGGTTGCGTAGCCGCGCGTCAGGTTGGCGAGCTGGCGAAAGTTCATCGCGGCGCCCTTGCGCGCGAGCGTCCAGCCCACGCTGACGAGGGTCGCATCGACGCTCGCTGGTCTTACCTTCTGGACGGCGCGGAGCCGCTGGGTGCTGAGCAGGGGCTTGGCAGCCAACGCCCCACGATTGGTGGGTGCGACCTCGCCCCACGATTGGTGGGTGCGACCTCGCCCCACGATTTCACGAAGTAACCGGTCGCCCACGGTCACGCCGTCACCGCCGGCGTTGGCAACGATCCCTTCAAGCAATGCCTCGTCGAGGCCGACTTCGGCCAGGGAACGCTGCGCCCACGTCGCGCTGGAAAAAAGGCCTCAGCCACCGCCGCAACATCGAAGACCGCCCAAAGCACCCCTGCGGCGCCGCCATCCGGCGCGAGCATAGCGGGTGGCGACGGCGCGATGGCCAAGGCGAACTCCGGCGGCCTGCGGGGCCGACCTCCTGCGTGGGCATAGGCTGGTGGCAATACCACCAAAAACCGGCAGTTTGAAAATCACCTGTGACCGACCATCGCAAGCGACGTGTCTCCAGGGAGAAAAACATCTTTTTTGAAGTTCTAAGAAGATCCATCCCTACGGACACAACCCTGTTCAAACCGCCCATTTTTGGCGGTTTTCGTCTCGCCACTGTGAGGGTGGCTACGGGGACGCGGCCGACCCAACGAACTAAGCTTCGCGGTCAAGAATCATGCCGACCTTTACGCAGGTGGCTACGGCGAGGCGGCCGACCCAACGAACCAAGGCTTCGCCGTGGGATCAGTCTTGAAGAAATCGAGCAGAAGGCGCGCGACCTTGGCGCGGCCGGTCTCGCTGGGATGGGTGCCGTCGGGCGAGAAATCCCCCGGCTCGTAAGCCAAGGCACCCACGGCACTCGGCGCGGAGCCATCGGCCCAGAGATACGGGCCCCAGAGGAGCAGCGACGATCTCACCGTGCCACGCACAGCGTCGAAGTTGAGCTCTGCGCGGCCCGCGATCTGATCCTGAATCAACCGACGGACGGCGAACGCCGACTCGTAGGCATAGGGTTCGGGGTTGAGCGCGGTTGTGGCATTCCCAGCGTAAATGCGACTCGAGACGTAAACGAGGCGCAGGTTGGGAAACCGTTGCTTCAGACGGATCTTCCCCGTTTTCGGATAATTAAATTAGATGATTACGAGTGAAAACTTAGCGGTTATGTGTTGTCACTAAAGCATGATAAATAGCCTTGCGCCCGGCGGCGCGGGCCCCAGCGTCGGGGCATGTTCATCAAGCGCAATCGCAGCCGCCAGGGCGGCAAGACGTACCACGCGGTGTTACTGGTGGAAGGCGTCAGGGAACCGGTGATACGGCCACCCGGTCGTCCGCCCAAAGATGCGCCGGTCAAGACGCGCGTGGTGCATCGCACCTTGGCCAACCTGTCGCGTTTGCCGGAGCCATTGGTCGCCCTGATCGAACAGTATTGCCAGGGGAAACTCCCGACGGGGGCGGCGCCGAGCGTGCGCATGGGCCCGTGCTACGGGATCTTGGCGGGCTTGCACGCGCTGGCTGGCGAGGTGGGACTGGTGGCGGCCTTGGGTTCGGATCGATCGGCGAAGCTGGCGTTGTTCCTCATCTACGCGCGCGTCGCGCGGCAGGGCAGCCGGCTGGCGGCGGTGCGCTGGGCCGAGGACCATGCGGTGGCCGAGGCGCTGGGTTTGGCGCGTTTCGACGAAGACGATCTATACGCCGCCTTGGAGTGGTTGCAGATCCACCAGGAACGCATCGAGCGGGCGCTGGCTCCGAAGATCGAAGCGGGCGCGGTTTTTTTGTACGACGTCACGTCCTCCTATTTTGAAGGGCAGTGCAACGAGCTCGCGGAGCACGGCTACAATCGCGACGGCAAACGCTATAAGAAACAGGTCGTGGCCGGACTGCTGACCGCGGCCAATGGCGAGCCGCTGTCGATTCAGTTGTATCCGGGCAACACGAGTGATCCGAAAACCTTCCTCCCGACGGTGGAAAAACTGCGGCTGCGCTTCGAGGCCAAAGACATCGTCGTGGTGGGCGATCGCGGGATGATCAAGCAACTGGGCAAGGAGGCGCTGGGCGTCGCGGGCTTTCGGTATGTGACGGCGTTGACCGATCCGCAGATCCGCAAGCTGTTGGGAAAAAAAGTGCTGACCCCGGAGTTGTTCGACGAGGAGCCGCTCGCGATCGAATACGAGGGACGCCGGTTGATCTTGCGGTGCAATCCAGCGACCCGCGACCGGGAGCGGCAGCGCCGGCTCGATCAGTGCCGGCGGATCGAGCAGCGCCTGACCGCCGGCAACACGCGGCTGAAGGAAAAACCGCGGGCGAAAGTCGAGACGCTGCGCAAGCAGGCGCAGGGCTGGCTGGAGCATTATGGTTTTGCGCAGTGGCTGCAGCTGCAAGTCAACGAGCGGACGGTGAGTTTGCTCAAGGAGCCGGTGGTCGAGACGCAGCTCGCGTTGTTGGATGGCTGCTATGTCTTGGAAACGGACCTGCCGGCGGTCGTCGCGGACGCGCGCACCGTGCATGCGCGCTACATGAACTTGATGGATGTCGAGCGCGACTTCCGCACGATGAAGACGGGCCAGCTGGAGTTGCGGCCGATTTTCCTGCGCAATGCCGAGCGCACCGAAGGCCACGCCCTGGTGACGATGCTCGCCCTGAAACTCGTCCGCGCGTTGGATCAGCGGGTGGCGCCGCTGGGGCTCACCGTCACCGACGCCATCGCGCGCTTAAACGGGGTGCGCCTGATCGGCCTCGGCGAGCCCACGCTCGCCCTGTGGCGCCTGCCGGACTCTTACGTCGCCGCCCAACAAGAGATCCTCGGGGTGTTGCCGCCGCTGCCGGCTCCAAAGTTGTCCCTAAAAAAACCCGTCAAACGACGCCTCACCCAACCCCGCCGCGGACGCGTTTCTCCTCCCAAATGAGCGCCAACGGATCCCGCAAAATTCCGTTCGGGGAGAAAAGGAAGATCCGTCAGAT
>CAMDOF010000051.1 GCA_945903465.1 Opitutus sp. GAS368 | reverse complement strand
TTTGAAGAAGCGCAGGCGGCGGGCGAGGCGGTGGGCCGCGAATTGCAACTTGGCGATATTCCAGCGGAAAAGCTGGTCAGCGCCTTGGAAAGCGAATTCAACCTGCTCGTCCTGGAAGTGGATATGCCGAAAGGCGTTTCCGGCGCCGCCGTGCAACTGGCCGCCGGCGATGCCATCCTCATCAACCGCACCGAATCGCCCGGGCGCAAAACGTTCGATTTGGCGCATGAACTGTTTCATGTCCTGACGTGGGATGCGCTCCCGCCCGAACGGGTGGACCGTCTGAACCCCACCGGCTACAAGCAGAAGCGGACGGAACAACTCGCGGACAATTTTGCGGATGCGTTGCTGATGCCGGGTGCGGAGTTGAAGCCTCGCTGGGATAGGTTGCTGGCGCAATCGTCCCTCAAAAACACCTTGTCCGTGCTGGCCGATCATTTTCATGTGTCGGTTGCCGCCGTCGGCTGGCGCGTCGTGGCCTTGGGGTGGTTGAAGGCGGATGAACTGACGTCCACCGTTCTCCGGAGCGCATCTAAAACGTCCCAAGCCGCCAGCTCCCCCTTGTTTTCGCAACGCTACATCGAACGGATGGCGTGGGGCATTGACCGGGGCGAGTTATCGGTCAAACGCCTGCTTAATTTGCTCCATCTGGGCTTGGACGATTTCCGCGCCTGCTGCCAGACGTATCGCGTGAAGGTGGAAATCGGGCTTTGATCACCCTTCATGCCTCCCTCGCGCCAGATTGTTTATGTGGACACCAATGTGGTGATTGAGGCGGTGGATACGGGCTGCTGGGCGGCGCTGCTCAATAAATTCGATGTGCGCACGGTGGCGGAAGTGCGCCGGGAAACCCGGGCGGGCAACCGCTTGATTAAAAGTTACGTTAAGGTGGACCAAACCCAGTTCGACGCCAAGGTCATCGTGGCAGAAGTGACCAAGGTGCAACTCGCCGAGGCCCAGTTGCGCACTCCGCTGTTGAATCAGATTGATCCCGGCGAGCGCCACCTGCTGGCGTATGTGGCAGCGCAGGACAAGAACGCGTTGTTGCTCACCACCGGCGATCGCGCCGCCGTCCGGGCCGCTTGCGCTCTTGGCCTCGATGATCGCTTGCGTTCTTTGGAGGAACTGGCCGGTGCTTGCGGTCAGAAACCGGCGGTCGCGGATTGGTTCACGAAAAAGTGGTTGAGCAAAGTGAAGACCGGATTCTTGTTGGATTCCATGTGACATGAAACGTATCCACGACAGTCTCCAACGGATCTTCCAGCGCCACCGGCTGGTGTTTTGGTATGATGCCACGGGCGAATGGGCCGAGACCTTCACGGCCTACCCCGACGCTGACGTGGCCAAGCTCACCGTGGCCGGCAACGAGTTCGGCACCAAGGTCCGGATCGTGCGCGATCCGAACCCGGAGGCCCGATTTCTGATTTACGTGCCCACGGCCCGGCCGCCCGATGCGGACAACTGGCTGCTGGATCTCCTGCTCCAAGGTTATGAATACAAGGCCGACAAGGCATCGCTGGCGCTGCAGGATGTCGGCCTGCCCCACGAGTTTTTCCAGTTGGCGGAGGATCACGCTCCGTATTTCGCGAGTGGGAAGCGGGTGCAGGCGTTGAAAGAGCTGATCGGTAAGGATGACCAAAGTCGGGATGTCCGCCTCAAGATGATGGCGGTGTTGGCGGGCACGGCCGTCGAGATCGATGCGCTGCTGCTGCATTTCCTGAAGGCCAACCCGGAAGACGCGTTGATCGAAATCGATCCGGTGAACGAGTGCCTCCAGTCCTCGGCGCTCGAGGCACCCTTCTGGAAAGAAGTCACCCGCCTCTTCGGCTACACGGCCACGGCGCCAGCGCTACGCGATTTCGCGGTGTCGCTCTTTCGCGGGGCCAATCCGTTGGATGACCAAGTGGCGTTGCACCCCCATGCCAAAGTGTTTCTGCAACGCTGGAAGGACAGCCAAGCCTACTCCGTGTCATTCCGGGAATGGTCCCGCCACATGGAAAGGGAGCTGCAGATCGAGACTGCCTTGGGCGGGTGGGATGAGCGGAAATCGCTCGGCGGTTGGGACACCTTCGAGGTCTTCGAGAAATTTACGCTGCTGCGGCTCTGCCAGTCCTTCACGAAGGGGGGCCTTGGCCGCAGACCTCCGTGCGGTGGTGCAGCAGCGCCGCGCCTCGTTCTGGCACCCGCTGCACGCCCACGGTTACGCCGCGCTGGAGCAAGCCGTGGAGCTGCGGGAATTATTGGCGTCGGCCGAGCTGACGGTGGATTCCGTGGCCGGCGGGGTGAGTCGCTACGTGGGGAGTTGGTGGCGCATCGACCTGGCGTATCGCCGTTGCACGTGGAACCTGCGCCGCTACGGCCAAGTGCAGGTGATGGAGCAAATCACGCAGTGGGTGGAAAAATCCTACGTGAATAATTTCCTCCTGCCGTTGACCGACCGCTGGAGCGATCAAGTGCGCGGACTGGCAACGTGGGAGTGCCCGGGCCTTCCGGCGCAGCGGAAGTTTTTTGAAAACTACGTGCAGCCGTTTCTCACCAAAGGACAGAAGGTGTTTGTGATCGTCTCGGATGCGCTACGCTACGAGGCGGCGGCCGACTACGCCCAGCGGCTGCGCTTGGCCAATCGATGGACCGCCGAAGTGGAGGCGCTCTTCGGCGTGCTCCCGTCTTACACCCAACTTGGGATGGCGGCACGGTTGCCTGGCAATGAACGGCCAGCCACCAAGCGGCTGCGAGTGAAGCGTTGGTATCGATCAGCCCCGCCGGCAAACTGGATGGGAAGGGAGGATGGGGCGGGTTCCTCCCCGCTGGGGCCGCGTTGCGAAAGGCCAGCACCTGCGCCGGCAAAAATGAACGGAGCCTGCGCGCGGCAGGTGACCCCGGCTCCGACCGCTCGGTCGATCCCAGGAACTGAACGTCTTGCCGCGTATGTTCCGCCATTCTATCCCGCGGCCTGAGTGGTGGGATTTTTCGAGAAATTCACTTTGCGATTGGCGCGGAGCGCGGAACTGGACCAGCCTTGAGGGATGTTCGACCCAGTTGAAAAACTCAAAGAGTTCATTCGGTTTCCCAGCGTCTCGACTGATCCCTCGAGTGGTGCGGGGATGCGCGGGGCGCAGACCTTCGTTTCCAGCCTGCTGACGTCCATCGGGTTTTCCGTGGAAGTGGTGCCGACTGAGTTGCACCCGATCATCTGGGCGCAGCGCGAGGGTAATCCCGCCTGGCCCCACCTCGTTATTTATGGTCACTATGATGTGCAGCCGGCCGACCCGCTGAACTTGTGGAAAACGCCCGCGTTTGAGCCGACGATCATCGGTAATCGCATCTACGGTCGTGGGGCCGCCGACAATAAAGGCCCCTTGCTGACCAACATCGCCGCCGTGGCCAAGGCCCTCGAAGATGATCCGCAACTGCCGCTGCGGATTACCTTCCTGATCGAGGGCGAAGAGGAAATGGGCAGTCCGAGTTTCCCTAAATTCCTTGAACGTTACGCGGACAAGCTGCGCGCGGCCGACTTCGTTTATCTGTCGGATACGGGATTACCGAATGAAAATCAGGTCGTAATCACGGCGGGGCTGCGTGGGCTGGCGCTTTTCGACGTGCATATTACCGGGGCCAAAAGCGATCTGCACTCAGGATTGCACGGCGGGGTCTTGCTCAATCCGATCCAAGCGCTCTCGGAAATTCTCGCTTCCTTGCACACGCCGGATGGTCGGGTAAATGTGCCCGGTTTTTACGATGCCGTGCTTGATGTTGAGTCGTGGGAGCGCGACGAATTGAAGAAACTGGGAGGAGATGAGCAGCGTTACGCTGAGTTTCTGGGGATTGAGGCGTTTCATGTCGCGCCAGGCTTCTCGCCCTTTGAGGCGGTGCGTTTTCAGCCGACGCTTGAGTTTAATGGCATCGGTGGAGGCTACCAAGGGGAAGGCACGAAGACGGTGATTCCGAGCAAGGCATTTGCGAAGATTAGCTGCCGGCTCGTCCCGAATCAGCAACCGGAGCTGATCAAGCAGCTCGTGATGGCAACAATTCGGGCGCGCACGCCCAAGGGGGTGAAATTGGAATTTGTCGATCAGCACAAAGGCGATCCCTACGTCGTGGTTCCGCCCGACCGTGCAAATACGCCCGCGAATCAGTCCCCGATTCTGGCGCGCGCCTTTCGGGCAACGCACGCCGCGATTGCCGAAGTCTGGGGGCGCCCGCCGATCTATTTGCGCGAGGGTGGCAGCGTACCGATTATTGCCGAGATCAAACGAGTGACCGGTTTGGATTCCGTGATGCTCGGCTTGTTTTTGCCTGAAGATAACCTGCATGCACCGAACGAGAGCTTCAATCTCGACGTGATGAGGAAGGGGACGGAAACGACGCGTCGCATGCTCCACGCGCTCGCGCGGGGCTGAGCGGGTGGTTGGTCTTGGGGCTCGTTATTTCCCACGGCGTGCAGGAGTGGCGAAACCACCCACCACCCAGCGATCTTGAAACGAGGACCAAGGCGCCTGCTGGATGCGGGCCACGCTTTCGAAGGCGGGCCCCGCGCGATTTTCGTTATTCCAGCGAGCGGGCCGGCCCGCTCACGCGCGAACTCACTTTAAGACGTCGGCCAGCTTGGCCACATCCTTGCCCCCGCCCATGGCAAAGTCGGGTTTACCGCCTCCTTTACCACCGATTTGAACGCTCAGCGCTTGAATGATTTTTCCGGCCTGATGGCCAGCCTGCACTGCTCGCGGTGTGCAAAAAGCGACGAGGCTCGCTTTGTCGCCGAGGGCCGCGCCGAGCTGCACCACGCCTTCGCCAATTTTGGCGGCGACTTGTGAGCCGAGGCTGCGCAAGGCTTCTTGATCGGAAACCGTGACCAGGGCGGAGACAAAATGAAGCCCCTCGCGCGCGACCGCGTGACTCGCGAGCTCGGTGGCGAGTTCGGCCAGAGCTTTTTGCTGAAAGCCTTTGAGCTGTTTCTCCATTTCTTTCTGCTGAGCCACGAGCGCTTCGAGTTTTCTGACGACATCCGTCGCGCCGCCACCGAGCTGGGCGCTGACGGCGGCGAGGGCGGCCTCGCGGGCGACCACGAAGTCCAACGCAGGTTGGCCCGCAACGGCCTCAATCCGGCGGGTGCCCGCAGCGATGGCCATCTCGGCCACGATTTTGACTAAACCGATCTCGCCGGTGGTGGCCACATGGGTACCGCCGCAGAGCTCGCGACTGTAGCCACCGATGTCGACGACGCGGACGAATTTGCCGTATTTGTCGCCAAAGAAAGCGAGGGTGCCCTCCGGTTTTTGATCGAACTCCGTTTCGTACATTTCGACTTTGGCGTTGTCGATGATCTTGCTGTTAACCAGTTGCTCAACTTCGAGAAGTTGCCCGTGGGTCACGGCCTCGAAGTGCGAGAAATCAAAACGCATACGATCAGGCGTTTTTGACGTACCGGCTTGGCGGACGTGGGTGCCGAGCACCTTGCGGAGTGCCCAATGAATCAGATGGGCGGCGCTGTGGTGGCGATTGATCGCCCGCCGTCGGGCCAAGTCCACGGTGAGCTCGACCTTGACTGGGACCGCGAATGGCGCCGCCCCGCTGGCCAGCTTGTGCAGATGCCGCCCAGCCTTGTCCTTCACGCAGTCGACGATGGCGATGGTCTGATCTCCCAGGGTCGCCGTTCCGGTGTCACCGGTTTGGCCACCCATTTCGGCGTAAAAAGGCGTCTGGTCGAACACGAGAAACACCTCGGCATCGGCGCGGATCACGTCGATCAGCGTCGCGGCGGCGGCGGTCCCCGCGTAGCCAACGAACACCGTCGGCCGCAGCCCCGTGGCTTCGCCCTCAGTTGCCGCGACCACAATTTCTTTCTTTTGGGCGGCGCGACCGCGCTCCCGCTGCTTGGTCATTTCCGCATCGAAACCGGCCGCATCCACCGCCAGCCCACGCTCGGTGGCGAGCAGTTGCGTCATGTCCAGCGGGAAGCCGTAAGTATCGTAAAGTTCGAAGGCGGCCGGTCCGCCGATCGCACCCGCGGCGGCCGCTTTCGTGAAAATCTGGAGCCCCCGATCGAGCGTGCGGCCAAAGCTTTCTTCTTCGCTGCGAATGACGCGGCGCACGATGTCTTGTCGCTCGATCAACTCCGGGAATACCCCGCCGAGTGAGGCGACGACGGGCGCGACCAGTTGCTCAAAGAACCCCGTGGAGAGCCCAAGCTTCTGGCCGTAGAGGATGCCACGCCGCAAAATGCGGCGAATGACGTAATTGCGACCCTCATTGCCCGGGAGAATATTATCGGCAATCGCGCAGGAGACGCAGCGGGCATGGTCGGCGAGCACCCGGAAGGCGACGTCGATCTGCACTTGTTCGCTCAATCCCTCACGCTTCGTCGGAACGGTCGCCGTGTAGGTGCAACCGGACATTTCGGCGATTTTCAGGAAGAGCGGTGCAAACACATCCGCAGCGTAATTTGACGGATCTTTGGTGAAATCTTTAAAGCCGCCGGTCGTCGCATAAATACCGGCGACGCGTTCGAAACCCATGCCCGTGTCGACGTGCTTGGCGGCGAGCGGGGAGAACGTGCCGTCGGCGTTGGCGTTGAACTGGATGAACACGTGGTTCCAGATTTCAATGCAGCGCGGGCTGCTCGCGTTGACGAGGACACGGCCAGCCGTTTCCTCATCTGCCGGCAGCAGGTTGAAGTGAATTTCAGAACACGGACCGCACGGGCCGGTATCGCCCATCATCCAGAAGTTATCTTTCTTGTTGCCGTGGACGATGTGAATGGCGGGGTCGAGGCCCTCGCGCTGGAAAATAGCCGCCCAGATCGCGTAGGCCTCTTGATCAAATTCGGACGGATCGTTTTTAGATTTATCCGGTGAGTAGACGGTGGCGAAGAGGCGTTTGGCCGGTATTCCCCAAACTTTGGTGATGAGCTCCCAGCCCCAATTGATCGACTCCGCTTTGAAGTAGTCGCCGAAGGACCAATTGCCCAGCATCTCGAACAAGGTATGATGGTAGGTATCGAAACCGACGTCCTCGAGATCGTTGTGTTTACCACCGGCGCGGATGCATTTTTGGGTATCGGCGGCGCGGGTGTTCTTCGCTGGGCGAGCCTCCGCCCAAGTGGTCACATCGGGAGCGCGGTCACCGAGGAAAATCGGCACGAATTGATTCATGCCCGCATTTGTGAAAAGCAATCCCGGCGAGTCTGGTAACAAAGACGACGAGGGGACGATCGTGTGGCCCTGTTGTGCAAAAAAATCGAGAAACGATTGGCGGATCTGAGCAGAGTTCATGAAAAAAAGAAGAGGTGCGGCCAGGGCGAATGCCGGTGGTCGGTGGTTCAAGTAGCCGGCCCGCGGCCATGAGGTGCTTAAAGTTGAGCGATGATCGCGTCGGCCATCGCGAGGGTACCGACGGCGGGTTTACCGAAGGCGATGTCGCCGGTGCGGGTTCCGCTCGTCACGGCTTTTTTGACCGCGGCTTCGATGCGGGTGGCGACGGTATCCAGTCCGAAGCTGAAGCGGAGCATCAAGGCGACGGAGAGGATTTGCGCGCACGGGTTCGCGATGCCGCGGCCGGCGATGTCGGGAGCGGTGCCGCCGGCCGGTTCATAAAGGCCGAAAGGCAAGCCGAGTGAATTTTTACCGGCACCGAGCGAGGCGGATGAAAGCATGCCGAGCGATCCGCAGATGACGGCCATTTCATCTGAAAGAATATCACCGAACATATTTTCAGTGACGAAAACATCGAACTGATTGGGATCGCGCGCGAGCTGCATGGCGGCGTTGTCCACGTACATATGGCTCAGCGCGAGATCCGGCGCATGCTGCGCGCAGTAGGCGGTGACCGTCTGCCGCCACAGTACGGACGTTTCGAGAACGTTGGCCTTGTCGACCGAACAAAGCTTTTTCTGGCGAGCGCGGGCGGTGGTGATGGCGACCTTTAAAATACGCTCAATCTCGGATTTTTTATAGACCATGGTATCCACCGCTTGGACGTCGCCGTCGGGCAGTACGGTGGTGATCTTTGGCTGGCCGAAATAGACGCCGCCGGTCAGTTCGCGGATGCAAACGATGTCGATACCGTTCGGGATGCGCTCGCTTTTTAAAGGCGAAGCGTCGGTCAGTTCGCGGTAAAGCAGCCCTGGGCGGATGTTCGCGAAGAGGGTGAAGTGCTTGCGCAGCGGCAGCAGGGCGGCGCGCTCGGGTTGTTCCTTGGGTGGCAGTTTTTCCCATTTGGGGCCGCCCACGGAGCCGAAAAGAATGGCGTCGGATTGCTCGCAGAGCTTCACCGTGGAGTCGGGCAGGGCCTTCCCGTGGTTATCAATTCCGGCGCCGCCAACATCGGCATGGGCATAGTCGAGCGTGAGATTTTCCTGGCGGGCGACGTGCTTAAACACGCGCAAGGCCTCGGTCATCACCTCTGGTCCAATGTAGTCGCCCGCAAGAACAGCAAACTTGAGTGTTGGCATAGAAAGGGCCGACGTTGCCAAGGGGAGGCCCTGCGTGGCAAGAGCGCGTTTGGGGCGTGAGCGCTTTTAAGCGCGGGCGTCGCGGTCGGGGCGTCGCGTGTGGTCGTGATGCCGAGGTTGGGACGCGGCGGGGATTAAAGTCCGCGGGATGGGGGGGGCGAGGGTTTTCAGGTCGCGGTGCTGGCGGCTGAGGGGGCTTTTTCGGTGGTTCGTTTTGGTCGATGCCTCCGCTGGCGGCCACCGGAGTTTGGGGTTCCCATCGGGGTCAAGGGGTTTTCGATTGCATGGGGAATGAAAGTTTGTGGATTGGCGCGAGTGCATCTTCACGTTTTACCAGCCGGCCCGATTAAGACCAATGCCTACCTCCTGACCGCACCTGAGCGCGGTGAGGCCGTGCTGATCGATGCCCCTGGCGAGGTTTGGCGCCAGGTGGGCCCGCTCTTGGCGGAACAACGCTGCCGGCTGACCGAGTTATGGCTCACCCATGGTCACTGGGACCACCTGCAGGGGGGCGCCGAGATCGTTCGCCAGACCGGAGCCAAAGTGCGCGCCCACGCGGCCGATCGCGTTTTGATTGAAACACCCGCGATTATGGAGCGTTTTATGGGCGAGAAATTAGATCTTGAGCCCGTGCCCGTTGATCACTGGTTGGTGCCGGGGGAGGATTGGTCGGCTCTCGGTACGACGGTGGCCGTACGCTATGTGCCGGGCCATTGCCCCGGTAGCGTGCTCTTTTATTTTGCGGCGGAGAAAGCGGCCTTCGTGGGTGACGCGTTATTTTATCGGGGAATTGGCCGGACCGATTTTCCCGGTGGTGATTTCGCCCAACTCGAGAAATCCATTCGTACGGAAATTTATTCGCTGCCGGGCGAGACGATTGTTTACCCGGGCCATGGCCCGAAAACGACCGTGGCGAGCGAGCGGGCGGAGAACCCTTATGTCCGCGCCTGAACACGAGATTTTTATGAGAAGGGCGCTCGCTTTGGCGCGCGGTGTCTGGGGGACGACGCATCCCAACCCCATGGTCGGCGCCGTGATCGTCGAGGACGGGCGGGTGGTGGCGGAAGGGGCGACCGCACCCGATGGCGGACCTCACGCTGAGCGCTTGGCCTTGATCGCCCGCGGCGCGGCGCCGAATCCGGGCGCGACCCTTTACGTGACGCTCGAGCCGTGTTCGACCACAGGGCGCACCGGTGCGTGCACGCAAGCGATCATTGACGCCGGCATCAAACGCGTCGTGGTGGGTGCGACCGACCCTAACCCCGAGCATGCTGGGCGTGGTTTCGAAGTGCTCCGGGCGGCGGGGGTCGAAGTGATCACGGGCGTACTCGGTCAGGAATGCCACGACCTCAACCTGGTTTTTAATCACTGGATCACTCAACGGAGCCCATTGCTCGCGGCGAAAATGGCCTCGACCCTCGATGGCAAGATCGCGACTCGCTCGGGTGAATCCAAGTGGATTACGAGCGCCCGCGCGCGAGCCGACGTGCACCGGTGGCGCCGTTTTTTCCCAGCGATCGCGGTTGGGGCGATCACGGTGTTGAAGGATAACCCCCGGCTGACTTCGCGACGCGAGGGTGAGGCCGAGTGGTGCCCGTACCGTTTCGTGTTTGATGGGTTGTTACGCACCGTGGTTGATAAAAGTCTGCCGGCGTTATTTACGGATGAATTCCGCGAACGCACCATCGTTGTAACGACACCGCACGGAGGGCTCGGGTATGTCCGGAAGCTGCGCGACATGGGGATAACGGTCTGGACCTTTGAGTCGCCCACGCAGCGCGTGCTCCTGCCTGATTTTCGCAAGAAATGCGTGGAGGAGCGCATTGCTGGAGTATTTTTTGAAGGAGGGCCGCAGCTGATCGGGGAACTCATCCGGGCGCGGCAGCTCGATTATCTTTTTGCGTATCAGGCCCCGATGTTTTTGGCGGATGAAAAAGCGAAGGTAAACTTTAGCGGATTGCGGCCCGATAAACTCAGCCAAGCGGTCCGCCTGACCGAGGTGCGCCATGAATTTTTCGATGGCGATATGATGATGCGCGGTCGCGTGGTCTACCCGGATAAGTTATTGGTCGACGAATCAGCCTTTGTATCGCGCTGACGCGCTGCGCCCCCTTCTTATGAGTTGCCCATCCTGCATGCCCCTTGGCGGATTGATTTTCGCGCTCGCCGTCGGCGCGCTCGTCGCCGCGGAGGGGGATTTTCCCCCGCATCCCGATGCGATCGTCCAAGTCGGCGTTCCGAAAGGGGAGCTCTTGAAATTCGAATTCGCCACTTCGAAAATCTTTCCCGGCACGACGCGGGAAGTGACCGTGTATGTGCCGAAACAATACGACCCCGCCAAGCCGGCTTGTGTTTATATCAATCAAGACGGCCTGCAGTGGGGGGCGCCGGTGGTATTTGATAATCTGATCGCGCGGGGAGATTTACCCGTGATCGTCGGGGTATTTGTACGGCCGGGGGTGCTCAAGGCGAGCGACGGCGCCGCCGCGCTGGATCGGTTCAATCGCAGCTATGAGTACGACGGTCTGGGTGATGGTTATGCGCGGTTTTTGCTGGAGGAATTGCTGCCCGCGGTGCAAACCAAGAAGACGAGTGATGGTCGCGCGATTCGACTATCGGCCTCCGGTAACGACCGCGCGATCGGTGGTTCAAGCAGCGGTGCGATCTGTGCTTTCACGGCGGCCTGGGAGCGCCCGGATGCCTTTAGCCGGGTCTTCTCCAACGTGGGCACCTTTGTCGGTCTGCGCGGTGGCGATATCTTTCCCACGCTGATTCGTAAATATGAGCCGCGAGGGTTGCGGGTGTTCCTCGTCGATGGCTCCAATGACAACAATATCTATGCGGGCGATTGGTGGATGGCTAATCAGACGATGGAGCGGGCGTTGGTTTTTTCGGGCTACGAAGTGAACCACGTCTGGGGTGAGGGCGGGCATAATGGGAAACACGGTACCGCGGTGTTTCCCGACGCGATGCGCTGGCTCTGGCGGGGTTGGCCGGAAACCGTGAAAACGGCGGCACCGAAGAAGAATACCTTTCTCGAGGCCTTGTTAATTCCAGGAGAGTCGTGGCAACTGGTGGGCGAGGGTTATCGGCTGACGGAAGGCGCCGCGACCAATGCGCAGGGGGAAGTATTTTTTACCGATATTCCGAACAGCACAGCCTACAAGATCGGCCTCGACGGCAAGATCTCGCTTGTCCGCGAAAATACCCAGCGCGCCAATGGCCAGGCGTTTGGGCCCGATGGTCGACTTTATGTCGTGGCCAGCGGGTCCCAAGAGATTCTGGCGCTGGCACCGTCTGGTCCGGCGACCGTGCTGGCGACGGGTTTGGCGGGCAACGACATCGTGGTGGCGCACAACGGCAACGCCTACGTGACCGCGCCGCCGGCGGGCTCGAGCAACGATCCGAGCAAGGTGTGGTTGCTCAAGCCCGACGGCAGCAAGCAGGTCGTTGATACCGGCCTCCGTTTCGCCAATGGCGTGGCGCTTTCCACCGATCAATCCCTCCTGTACGTCGCTGATTATCGTTCGCGCTGGGTGTATAGTTATCAGATCCGCGCGGATGGCACGCTGGCTAATAAACAACGATACTACTGGCTGCATGAGCCCGACACGATTGACCAGAGCAGTGCCGATGGGATGAAGGTTGATCAGGAGGGCCGGCTCTATGTGGCGACGGCTTTGGGCGTCCAAATCTGCGACCAAGCTGGCCGCGTTAATGCAATCCTGCCGACGCCGAACGGACGAATCACGAATCTCTGTTTCGGTGGCGAGAAATTCGACATCCTGTACGCGACCTGCGGAGAAAAAGTGTACAAACGGAAGCTGCGTACCGTCGGCGCCAACGCGTGGGCGCCGCCGATCAAACCGACCGCCCCTCGGTTGTAATCGACGCCAGCGTCCCCGGCGTCTGAGCGGAGGCGTCGTCAGCGGCTTTGGCGGCGGCAAAGGGTTGTAATCGACGCCTGCGTCCGCGCGGCCGGAGAGGGCGGGTGGGGGCGTAGTTGATCGGCACATTTCACTCAGGACGGCGGCTTGGTGGGTGCTGCCGCCGAGATTTGGTTTTTTTTGCTAAAGTGGGGGCGGTTGGGGCCGATAACATCTGGAGCACTTTCGCTCATCTCCTTTTTTCCATGGCTGGCATTCAAGTATCCGGATTGCTTTCAAACGCTGCGTTTGATTGGAAATCGATCGTCGATCAACTGATCGAGGCGGAGAGCGTGCCGATCAAGACGTTGACGGCGGAGTCCGCGAAGAACACGGGCAAGTCGACCGTGCTTGCAACGATCAAGACGGCTTTGACGGATTTACAGGATTCGGTGCAAGCGATGAGGCGGGACAGCGTTTTTTCAATGCGCGCGGTGCGGAGCAGTGCGGCCAGCACGACGTGGTCAACGACCTCGGCCAGTAATGCGCCCGTGGGCAGTTATGCGATCGCGGTGTCACGGTTAGCGACCCGCGCCCAGCAAGTGGGCGCGAACGATGTCGGTGGTAAGTTAAGCGCGAGCAATGATGTCTCGGCCTTAACGCTGGCGAATCTGAATACGGCCACCGCAGTCACCGCGGGGAGTTTTTCGATTAATGGGGCTCAAGTCACGGTGGCGACCACCGATTCGTTGCAAGACGTGTTTACGGCGATTGCGACGGCGACGGGCGGAGATGTGACGGGCAGTTACAACGCGGCGACGGACAAGGTTTCGCTGGTGAGCGCGTCAAACGCCGAGGTCCTGCTCGGATCGACCGTGGATTCGACTAATTTTTTGGCGGTGCTGAAGCTGGCGAATAACGCCAGTGCGAGCGCGACGAGCTCGGACAAGCTGGGTACGGTCAAACTGTATACGGCCACGCTCGCGAATTCCGGGCTGACGACACCGGTGACCGGAACGGGGACATTTAGTCTGAACGGCGTGTCGATCAGTTACAATGCGGCGACCGATCGCGTGGGTGATCTATTGAGTCGGATCAATGCCTCGGATGCCGGGATCACCGCGGCTTACGATTCGGGCAATGATCGGTTCACGTTGACCAACGCGACGACGGGCGATTCGGGAATGACCATAACGGACAGTTCCGGGCTGTTGGCGGCGTTGGGGCTGACGACGGGGTCCGGTGGTGGGTTTACGCACGGTTTGGACGCGCAATTTACGGTCAACGGCGGGTCCATGTTGACCAGTTCAAGCAATACGCTGGGAGCTGCGGCGCACGGCATCGCGGGATTAACCGTGGTCGTCAACACGGCGACGGAGCAAACCCTCCAGGTCAGCAGCGACAGCAAGGCGATGGGTGATTATATTGCGGATTTCATGACGAAGTTCAACCAAGTGCAGGATTTGATCGATGAGCATACCAAGATCACGGTGACGGGAGCGGCGGTGACGACGGCGGTGCTCGCGGGTAACCGCGAAGTGGAAGCGTGGGCTCGAGAACTCCGTGCGCTCGCATTTGATCAGGTCAGTGGTCTGACCGGTGACGTGACTCGCCTGGATGACCTCGGGATTGATTTTAGCAGCACGACGAATCATCTGACGATAAAGGATGCGGACAAGCTCGCCAGGGCGTTGGGTGATAGTGCGGACGACGTGCAGGATTTTTTCCTCACTGCGAACACTGGTTTAGTGGCGAAAATGTACACGCGGCTGACTTCCGTGATCTCGGCGGATAGCTCGCAGCAGAGTAATCTTGGGAAGGGCAATATTTCAATCGACGAGCAAGTCGCCCGGTTGCAAACGCGGCTCGCCGCCCAACGGGAGCAATTGACGACCGCCTTCATGAAGATGCTCGATGCACAATCAGCGGCGCAAAGTCAGAATAAAACGCTCACGAATGCGTTTTCTCCGAAGAGCAGCAATAATTGAGGACTTATGAGATTTTATTCCTTAATTTTCGTGGGTGGAAAGTGGCTTGGGGCAGCCGGCCTGGGTGCGCTGCTCGTTATGCTGACGGGGTGCGCGACGCCGGCGATCAATGATCCGTCGCGAACGGGCCCCTTCTTCACGCCGGTGAATTTTCACGGGCAGCCCTCGACGGGCGGGCTGCGGCGAATTGTGGTGTTGCCGATTTGTGGCGGCACGCTGGTTTCGCAAGAAATTCTTTCGTCGTTTGATGCTGTATTTGTGGAGGCACTACAACGGGAAAATCGTTTTGAAATCGTGACCCTGTCGCGGGAGAATTGCCTCCGGAGGTTTCGCCTGGCGGAGTTTGCCTCCACGGCGGAATTACCAGCTGATTTCCTCGTTTCGCTGCAGCGCGACTTTGCCGCGGAGGGCGTGCTTTTCGTTGATATCACGGCATTTCGGGCGTACCGCCCGTTGACGCTGGGCTTGCGTGCGAAATTGGCGACGATCACCGGCAAGGAGTTGATCTGGAGTTTTGACGAGATTTTTTCCGCGGCAAATCCCGCGGTGGCAAACAGTGCGCGGCGCCATGTGCTGACGGGCGATCGCGGTGATGTACCGGCCGATCTGAGTCCGGCGGTGTTGCAAACGCCGGTGCGATTTGCGGATTACGCCGCCACGGCGATGTTTAAGACCTTGCCCCCTGTAGTGATGCCGGTGGCGCTTCCGGTCGGTGCGCGCGATGCTTCCCGTTAAAAAAGCGCTAAAGCTCCGGCGCGAACGGTCGATATTTTACCTAAATCTAACGGCGTTACCTGCCACGGAATCCCGGTGGTAGACCGTTTCGAAAACCGAAATAGCCTATGATCTCGTCAACATCCTCATCCGACCGCGTTTTGCGACCCGACAATGTCGTGGCGGCCAGCCCAAGTGCCGCGCGGCCTTATGCGCAAGGGCCCGATCGAATCTCCACCGCTGGCGCGGCTTTTCTGCGCGAGGCACTGGAACGGCAGCCCGCCGTTCGGCCCGCCGTGGTCGAGCGAGGTCGCGAGCTGGTGGCGGATGCAAACTATCCGGCTCTGGTGATTATCGAGCGGGTGGCGGCTCAGATCATTAACTCGCCGGACCTGAGCGAGGATCAGTCATAATCGGAGCACTATGATTGCTAACGCTTACGCTCGGACTTATCGGGTTAACGCGGTTGTGACGGCCAGCCCTGGCCAGTTGGTGCTGATGTTATTTGATGGTGCGCTGAAGGCATTGGCGCTGGCGCAAGCTGGCTTTGAAATGCCGGAAGGGGATTTTACCCGGTTTGAGAGGGTGAATACGCAGTTACTGAAGGCGCAGAGCATTTTTACCGAGCTACGCAGTGGCTTGAATATGGCGGCGGGTGGTGAGTTTGCGACGACGATGGATCAACTGTATGACTATTATAACCGCCGGCTCTTTGAAGCCAATCTGCGGAAGGAAGTGGCGCCGGTGATTGAGGTGGAGCGGCTTTTACGCGACGTCCGCGATGCGTGGGCGCAGATGCTGAGTAAGCACGAGGGTGGGGTGGTTTTGGAGCGCGGACGGAACTTGGGGCAAGCATGAGCTTGGACCGACAGAGTTGCGGCCGGTTATTGCTGGCTCTCGAAGAGTTAGTCTCGGCGGAGGAGACCGCCTTCGGCGCGAGTGATTTTACGACGGTGGGCGTGATTCAGCAGCGAACCGCGCCGATCGTTGATTATCTGGCGCGTCACGCTCCGGCCGTGGCTGATCGCGAATTTCGCGCGCGCTTGGATCGGGTCGTGCACCGGCGCGCCGAACGACTGGGCTGGCTTTCGGGGCAGATCACGAATGCCCGGGAGGAGCTCAAGGTGATGCAGGTGAGTCAGCAGCGAGTAGCCCGGGTCGCGCCGGCCTATACGTCGTCATTTTCTCCGGTCGCGCCGCGGCTTTCCGCGATCGGTTGAGGCGGCGGCCTTGAGCTGGCGGCTTGGCGGATCCTCTTTTAGCGAACTGGGTCGGCGGGTGCGGCGCTCTTGCCTGGCCCAATCGTCACCCGGCTGACGCGGTCGGGGCCGAGATAGGCTTGGGCCAAGGCGCTGAGCTCGGTGGCGGTAATCGCCTCATTGTCGGCGTAGCGTTGCCGGCACCAATCGAGGACCTCAGGTTTTTCCTGAGCGCGGGCGAGCACGCTGCTGAGCCAGTACTGGTTGGTACGGGCGGACTCGCGAAGGCTGGTGAGAACGGGCTGCTTGGCCCGGGTCAATTCATCGGTCGTCACGCCTTGCGTGGCGAGGTCGGCGGCGATCTTTACGATGATGGTGGCCACATCTTGAGCGCGCGGCGGATCGATGGTGACGCTCGCTTGAATGTATCCATAGCCAGGATACGTTTCGCTCGAGCTGTGGCGCGCGCCCGGGCTATAAGCGTCGCCGAGCTCCTGGCGGACCTTCACGCGGAGGCGATCGCTGAAGACCTCACTGAGCAAGTTCAAGCGGCGCGCGCGAGCGATGTCGCGACTGTCGGTGGTGGGCCAGTAGAGAGAGAGTTCGCCCTTGGGGATTTCGGTGGCGACGAAATATTCCATGGCGAAAGGCTTGGCCGGGAAGCTGACCGTCCGAGCGGTGGCGTGGGCGGGTTTGACCTCACGGGGAGGGAGCGCTCCGAGGGTGGCGGCGACCGCGGCGATGGTGGCTTCGATCTCAAGATCACCGACGAGGGCAATTTCCAGGGCGCCGTGGGCGAGCTCGGGCAAGACCCAGGCCTTAACCTCATCGACGGTACGGTTGAGGATTTCGGATTGAGGAGGCAGTCCGAAACGATGATCGCCGTTGGCGAGCAGTTTGGCGACTTGCAGATTAAAGGGACCGCCGGCGGTGTGCTCGAAGCTGAGGTAAATTTGCTCGATGGCCTTGCGTGCTTGGCGTGGGGCCTCGGGGCGGAAGCCGGGGTCGGTAATTCGGGCGGTGATAAGTTGGAGCTCGAGAACGAGATCCTCGCGATTGGTGGCGCCGTTCAGAATGAAAGCATCTTCGCTGGCGCCGAAGGAGGCCCCCACGTTCTTGCCCGCGAGGATGCGTCGCAGGTCGTCGGCGCTGTGGCGACCGAGACCGCCCTGGTTATAAATTTGCGAAAGGTAGAAAGCTAAGCCGGGTTGCGAGGCCGGTTCGGTGAGGCGACCGGCTCCGAGGCGAACACTCGCGCGGATGAGGTTGGCCTCAAAAGCGGTTTTCTTGAGATTGAGGCGGACGCCGTTGTCAAAAGTGACGAGAGTGATGTCGAGGTCGGCGATTTCTTGGCGCTGGGTGACTTTGCCGGGAGGACCGAAGTCGGTGTAAAACCACGGATTGGCGCTGACGACCTTGGGAGGCGTGACGGGGACGGTCTGAGATTTTTCGTAGGTTTGGGTGATTAAGGTTTGGGCCGCGGCGCCGGCAGGGAGGACGGCGTTACCGGTGACGAGGACGAGTCGGTGCGGGGGGCTCCAGTGGTCGCGCAGTGCGGCGAGGCACGCATCGATGGTGATCGTCTGGAGAGCCGGTTCGTAAAGGGCGAGGTCGTCGGCGGGGGTGGTCCAGACCTCGCGATCGAGGAGAGCCTCGGTCAGTTCATCGGCGAGGGCGTCGGAACGGCGGGTGCGGGCAGATTTGACGGATTGGTCGAGGCTGTTGCGGAAGTTGGCGACGACCTCAGCGAGTTCGGGGGGCTGGAAGCCATGCTCGAGGGCGCGACGCAGTTCCTGATCAGCAACGGCCAGGGCCGCTGGCCATTGGTCGGCGCGGCACGAAAGCGCCAAGGTGGTCTGGCGATAGAAATTATAGGCCTCGCCGGCGCCGCAACTACCATTGGTGAACGGAGCATTTTCCTGTTTGGCAAGGATGGCGAGGCGGCGATTAATGATGGCGTGAGCGAAGTTACGGGGGAGTTCGGCCAAGCGCTGAGCGCCGGTATCCGCGGGCTTCTGCCATGGAGAAATGGTGGCGAGGGTGACCGTGGTGGCGGGGGCCTCGGATTCATGATGATGAAAAACCTGAATGCCCTTGAAGGCGGGGACTTTTCCGAGATCGGGAGCGGGGCGAACGGGGCCGCGGGGTTTGAGCGGGGAGAATGCCGTAGTGAGTTCCTGGATGACGGCATCAACGGAAACATCGCCCACGATGACGACCGCCATGGCCTCCGGGCGATACCACGTGTTGTAAAAATCGGCGAAGCGCTCGCGACCAGCCTTTTGGATGACATCGACTGGCCCGATGACGTCGCGCCGGTCGAAGACCGTGCCGGCGAGAAGGAATCCTTGAATGGCGCGGTTCGTGCGGTCGCCGACGGAGTCGCGGCTGCGTTTTTCGCTGAGGATGGTACCGCGCTCGCGATCAATCTCCTCGGTTTTGAGCAACATGCCGCCGGCGTAGTCGGTGAAGACGCGGAGCCCCTCGATCAGGGTGGCGGGCTGAGTATCGGGCAGTTCGAGGAGGTAAAGGGTCCGATGGTACCACGTGCTGGCGTTGGTATCGCCGCCGAAGTTCATGCCCATGCGCTGGAAGAACTCAATGAGGGTGCCGGGAGGGTAGTGAGTGGTGCCGTTGAAGGCGAGGTGTTCGAGGAAGTGCGCGAGACCCTGTTGATCGTCGGTTTCGTGGACAGCGCCTGCTTCGACTAAAAGGCGGAGGGAGGCGCGCTGCTTGGGTTCGGGATTGGCGCGGACCAAGTAACGCAAACCATTGGGTAACGTGCCGAATTTCACGGCGGGATCTAATTTGAGATCGCTGGAGGTGTGCGGGAAGGGGATGGCGAGGGGCTCGGCGAAAACGAGAGGGGCGAAGAGAACCGCAAAGAGCGTGAGTAGACGGCGCATACGTGGAGTGGTGCCTAATCGGTGGGGATGGGCAAAAATAAAACGCGGGGTATTTTGTTATGAGGAATTTCTTTACGTGGGCGGATGGGTGGCCGACCCTCCGTGATTCGCTTAGTGATGATTTGGCTTTATCGATTTTTGTTTGTACCGGTGCTCGTGTTCCTGGCGCCGTTTTACCTGCGGCGGATGTGGCGGCGGGGTGGGTATTGGGCGGATTTTAGGCAACGGCTGGGCGCGCAGCAGCGATTACCACCGAAGCGAGGGGAGCGCCCGCGGGTCTGGCTGCAGGCGGTCAGTGTAGGCGAAATATTGGCGGTTGGGCCGATTTTGGAGCGGCTGGGGCAGTCTGGCGCGGAGGTGTATTTAACGACCACGACGAGTACGGGCTACGCTCTGGCGAAGGAGAAATATGGCGGGGGGACTTTGGGGGTGGGATATTTTCCGATTGATTGGTGGCCAATCATGGCGTGGGCATGGCGCCGGGTTGAGCCGGACTTGGTCATTTTGATGGAAGGCGAACGTTGGCCGGAGCATCTGCGGCAAGCGGGGAAGCGGGGCGTACCGGTGATTTGTATGAATGCGCGGCTTTCTGATCGCAGTTTTGCGCGGATGGGTGCTTGGCGAGGCGTGTCTGGATTGATGCTCGGCGGGATAAAACGAATTTTGGCGGTTTCGCCGGCGGATGCGGAGCGGTTTGGTCAACTGGGAGTAGCCGCGGAACGGATCGTGGTGACGGGAAATATGAAGTTGGATGTTAATATTCCGCGGATGAGTGAGTCGGACCGCGAAGATTTGCGCCGTGCGCTGGGTTTGCCGGCTGGGCTGGTTTTGTTGGGAGCATCGACGTGGGACGGTGAGGAGGCCGCGCTCTTGGCGGCATGGTCGCAGGCGAGGTCGGCGGGGATCGGGTGTTCGCTGGTGCTGGTGCCGCGGCATGCGGAACGGCGGGGAGCGCTGGAGCGGATGCTGGCAAACGGGCGGTATCGGGTGCATTTTCGGTCGCGGGGCGCGGCGGTCGGAGAGATGGATGTGGTGGTGGTGGATACCACGGGCGAATTACGGCAGATCATGCAGCTGGCGGATCTGGTCTTTGTGGGGAAGAGCCTGCCGCCGCATACCGAAGGCCAGACGCCCGTTGAGGCGGCGATGCTGGAGCGGGCGATCGTGTTGGGCGCGGGGATGGGGAATTTCCGAGCGATCGCGGATGATTTGGTGGCGCGTGGCGCGGCGCGGCGGGTGGCGACTGCGCCGGAACTGGCGGCGGCAGCTTTGGAACTGTTGGGCGACAGGGTGGCGCGGGCCCGACTGGCGGCGACGGCGGTGCAATGGCGGTCGGAAAACGCGGGAGCACTGGAGCGCACGTGGGCGGTGATCCGCGAGGAGGTTTTCCGGTCATGAGACGCGCTTGATTTGACCGAAAGCAAAAATTTAGATGACTCGGTGTAGTTTAGGGTTGCACCGGAGAGGTTGGTTTATTGCTAATTTAGCTTGATTGATGCAGTCCCACGGGCCGAAACGAGTTTATACCCCTCGATCTCTCGAGTTTTGGTTTGAGAAGCTGGCAACCGATTGGGCAGACGCTTTCACGCCGACCCAGCTCGAAGCCGGTCGCCGCATTTACATCGAGGGAGAAGTCCGGGAGTTAGAGTTATCGGAGCACGATGCGATCGTGCACCGACGGGTGGATAAACGGGATGAGTACGCGGTCATTGATTGGTCAAATGAGGCGCTGAACGTGCGCTCGTCTTCCACCGATCGGGAGTTGGCGCACGCGCTGGCGGTGGCGGGGTTGCATGAGATTGAGGAGCTGGTGGCGGATGAGATTTCACCGCTGCCGAGCGATCTGCCTCCGGCGGTGAAGCCCGCGAGCCCGCGGGGCCCGATCTTTGGTGGCGCGGTGGCTCGACCGATGGTGAAAACGGTGGGAGCGGGGATGGCGGCGCAAGGTGTCGCGCGCGCATTGATTCTTGCTTTTAAGACCAGGTCGGTCGGTCTGACTTTTCAGGCCGTTTGGCTCTCGGACGATAAGAAGACGCGGAGGCCAGCGCTTGGTCCTGATTCTCACGCGAATGGCAATGGCCATCCGTCTTCGGGTGAGCGGGCGAAGCTCATCGGCTTGGCTGCGTACGCCCGTAAAGCGCATTTTCATTATAATCATGATACGGGGGTCTACCTGATGGAGTCTTTGGTGGAGATTCCTCGTTTCTTAAAGACGGTGCTGCCGGCGTGGAATCGGTTATTTAACATCGAACTCGACGACAAATGTGCCCACCTCCTCAAAGGAACCCGCACGGTGGAAATCGAAGCGGTGGCCGAGCGCGAGGTGGCGGCGGGAGGCGGCCGTAGCGAGGCCCCGGGGCTGAATCTGCGTTGGATTTTCCGGGCGGGTGAACGGATGCTGACCGATAGCGAGGTCAGCGTACTCCTGAAGAAGGGCGGGCAGCCGGTCATATTGCCCAGTCTGGGGATCGTCGCGTTGTCTCAGGATAAATGGGAAAGTTTCAGCACGTGGCGAAAAAACATTGAAGATACCCGCGCCACCGCCCCCACCGAGGCGGCGCCGCTCTCGCCCTACCTCATTTTTTCGTTGTTCAGTGATGCTCGAGTTAAAATCACGCTCTCACCCGAGATTGAGGCTTGGCGGCAGAGCTTGCTCGCCCCGCCACCAGCGCCACCCGATCTGCCCGATTGGCTGCGGCCTTACCAGCGGCGCGGGGTTGAGTGGATGGCTCACTTGTGCGATGTCGGTTGCCACGGCTTGCTCGCGGACGAAATGGGCCTCGGGAAGACGTTGCAAGTACTGGCCCTGCTGGCGGCGCGTCCGGTCGGAAATCTGCCGGTGCTGATTGTGTGCCCTGCCAGTGTGGTCCCGGTGTGGAGGGAAGAGGCGTCAAAATTTTTCCCGCGTCTCGCGGTGGACGTGCTGAAGACGGGGCACAATTTTTTGGGCCGATCTGATCCAGTAATCTGGATTGCGAGTTACACGCAGCTCCGCAAGCACCGGGTGATGTTGGCGTCGGTGAATTTTAGCTACGCCATCCTGGATGAGGGGCAGTTCATTAAAAACCCTGATGCGAAAATTACGCAGACGTGCTTTTTGGCGCGGGCGGCGCATCGGATTGTGCTGACCGGGACGCCGTTAGAGAATCGGCAACTCGATTTATGGAGTATTTTTCGCTTCTTGCTCCCCGGTTTGCTGGGTTCGCGGGCGGCGTTTGAAGCGGCCCTTTCGGTGGATCGAGACGGCACGCTCAACCGATTGCGGGCGCAACTCGCCCCCTTTATTTTGCGAAGGACGAAGAGAGAAGTTGCGACGGAACTTCCCCCTAAGGTGGAGATCGATCTGATCTGCCCGTTGACGGAGGTGCAGCGGGCTGAGTACGGACGGATTTGCACGGAAGGGCTCGAACGTCTTGGGGATGACGTGGGGGTGGCGATGCGCGAGAAGTCCTTTGGTTTCTTGGCGTTGCTCACGCGCCTGCGCCAGACCTGCTGCGATCCTGATATGTTGCCCTGGCTCAACGCACCGCTCACCGACTCGGGTAAGATTAACATCCTCGTGGGAAAACTGACCGAGATCGTCGGCAGTGGGCATAAGGTGGTGATTTTTTCTCAATTTGTGATGTTGCTCGAGCGCGTGAAGGCAGCGCTCAACCAGCACTTTCCTGATCTGGCGCGATTCGAATTAACGGGGATGACGCTCGATCGGCTGAAGCCGGTGCAGATGTTTCAGCAGGCGCCGGGGGCAGCGGTGATGCTGGTTTCGCTGAAGGCGGCGGGTACGGGCATCACCTTGCATGCGGCCGATTATGTGTTCCTGCTGGATCCGTGGTGGAATCCAGCGGTCGAGGCGCAGGCGGTGGACCGCGTGCACCGCATCGGCCAGACCAACACGGTTTTTGTTTATCGGATGGTCACGGCCGGCACGATTGAGGAACGGATTCAGGCGCTGCAGGCGTCGAAAAAGGATCTCTTCGATAAGTTGATCGGGGGGCTCGGCGGTGATTTCGACCTGAGTCAGCATTTTAATTCCCTGCGAAGCTTGGTCACGCTGACCGGTGGGCACATGGAATCAGAGGAAGAGTTGGATCCCTACACGCTGGACTAAGCGGCTGAGGCGTGGGGCGAGGGCGGCGGGCGGGCGCGCTGGTTCGACGAGCGTCTTTAAATCTGAAGTCCCTTCTCCCCAGTTGGTGGGGAGCTAGCTTGGGCTGAAGAAAGCTGGAACGGTGGAGGCTTCCGCTGAGGGCCCGCGGGTTGGTGGTTGGGCCTGAGCGCGTGGGTTTTCTCAGTGCGTGGCTCCAGCCGAGCAGACGTGACCTTCGCTAAAGAAGGTGAGCGAGGGCCCAACTGGCCAACCCGGCGCCCGCGATCGTTAGCGGGACCGACCAACGCGAGCGGAAAACCGTAAGGCAGACTAAAGCTCCCGCGAAGATTGTGCCCGCCAGCGGCGTGCGGAGATGCATGATGATTAAAGTACTGGCCGTGAAAATGATTAAACCAATAACAGCCGCGGTCACTCCTTCGAGGAAGGCGCGCAGCCCCTGGACAGCCATGGCGGCTTCGAGTTGGCGGAAGAAAATGAGGGAGAATCCGAAGGCCGGGAGAAAAATCCCTAGCGTGATCGCGAGAGCGCCGAAGGCGCCGCCGGCAAAGTAACCGACGAATGTGGCGAAAATAATCAGAGGGGCGGGTAAAATGCCGGCGAGCGCGACGCCGTCGAGAAAGTCGTTTGGGCTCATCCATTCGCCGCGATCGACGGCGTCAGTTTTAAGAAAGGGAATGGCCGTATAAGCGCCGCCAAACGTCAGGAGCCCGGCGCGGAGACCAGAGCCCAGCAAAATGAGGGGCGCGACTTGGGGCGGCTTGGCGTGGTCGAGGGCGGAATGGACCGAGGGCTCGGGATGCGTGGAGTGGGCGGCGTTGGCGTTGGCGTATTGGTTTTGCCACACGCTCAAAAGGAGAACGAGGCTCACCGCGGCGGCGAGCACCCGACGACGGGCCGAAGACGGGACATGACGAGCAACGGGAGCGGGGCGACGAACGAGGATGGTGGCGATAAGCCCGGCGACCGGCAGCGTCAGCCACCAGGAAACGCCCCACGAAGCGGCGGTCGCGGCGCCGCCAGCGATGAGACCGAGGCTGACGTTGGTGAGGTTATGCTGGCCGAGGCGGTGGCACGCGCGGACGATGAGTGCGACGACCGCGGGTTGGAGCCCGAGCACGAGGGCGTTCAGCCACGCCTGATTCGGTCCCGCCTCGAGGTAAAGCCAGGACAGACCAAACATCAAAGCGAACCCCGGGAGCATGAAGCCCAGCCCTGCGAGGAAGCCGCCCCAGCGGCCCTGGGCGATCATTCCTAAATGAACACAGAGCTCGTGTGCCTCCGGACCGGGCAACACTTGATAGATCGCGAGCAGTCGCCGAAAGTGAGCGGGAGAAATCCACTTCTCCTGAGTCACAATTTCTTGCCGGATCATCTCGATTTGAGCGACTGGCCCGCCCCAAGCAAGCGACCCCAAACGCAGGAAACGTCGGAAAAGCCGCCCCGGTGAATCCTTGGGACCGAGTGGCCGGGGCTCCTCGGCCTCCGATTTGGCGAGATCGTCGCGCGACCCTGGCAGTGAAGTCATTCTAGAAATATCGTTGAAGCGCCGAGCGGCAAAACTCGCCGAGAAGAAAATCAAAAATCCGCGGCCAACCGCGAACCCAGCGCCGGTGAAACGAGCGAATGAGCACGAAATCCGTGGCGGCGGTTGTTATTATTCCACCTGCGTCATTTAAGCTCATCTGGGAGGTGGAATGCGGGTGGATGGTCGGTTGAGACAAGCCGTGGGGCCTCACTTGGTCGAACTTCGGTGAATGGGGCACTTGAGGGCGCGATTCCGAACGAGGATCTTGCGGCCAATCGGCGCCAGGTTTTACGGCCCGGCCCGGCCACTGTCCGGGTACGGCGCGCGTGGTTAGTGGGATGCTTGGCTTGGTTGGTGCCGATTCGTTGGAAGCGGCGGTTCAGGCGGCGTTCGGAATTTTGGCGCCGAAAATACCCCAGTTAAAAATCTGATCGAGCGCGAGCAGCCAAAGGGCCGCGATGTAAACCACGACGGCGATAAGGATGAGTCGGCCCCAAAGTCTTTTTTGGGGATTGTTAGAATCCAACCACGCCGGTGCCTCGGCGGGAGCCAATGCGGCGCTGCTTGCCATGGGGAGCGGGTGAGGGTGAGTGGCGGTCGGCGCCGGTGGATTGGCGGGCGGGCGCGGGGCGAGCGTTGGGGTCGGTTTCGCCGTGGGCTTGGTTTTTTTCGGAATCATCCTGGTGGCATCGTGAAAAAAATTGAGAGGTCTGCAAGCTCAGGACCATGGATGGTGGAAGCGCGAGATCCTCGTTGGAGAACGCGCCGGCGCTCTGCATTGGCGAAACGGTTCAGTGCGGGTCAGCGCTCGCGCCATCGACCGGGTCGAGGGCGCGGCGGCGCAGCCTGAAAAAATCTCCGCACGGGGCTTGTTTCTCCCGCTGATCGGCCTACGGTCACGCGCCTTGAATCACCCAAGCACCAGCATCGTTGCCAGGCGCTTTGCCCCAACGCTTTGTCGTGGTTTCCAGCGATGAAGGTGGTGCTTGATCCCGCGACCCTCTTGCTCCGGCGTCTGCTGCGTTGGTTGCGCTGGCGAGTCTGGATTCAGGAGCGACTGCAACCGACGGAATGGCAAATCACGCTGATTTGGGCGGCGGTCGCAGGCATTCTCGGCGCGCTCTCCTCGATTCTTTTTACGCTTTTGACCGAGCGGGTGCACCACTGGTTCGGCAACTCGAGCCTAGGCGTGGTTGATTCGATGGCGCGGCTGCCGTGGTGGGGCTGCTTGTTGGTACCGACCTTGGGCGGGGTTTGCGCCGGGGTTATCTTGATGCTTGGGCAACGTCTGACGCGGGCCCAAAGTTCGACCGACTACATGGAGGCGATCGCGATCGGGAATGGTAATGTGCCGACGCGGGCAAGCCTCGTAAAATCGGCGGCGGCTCTTTTTTCGATTGCTTCCGGTGGGTCGATTGGGCGCGAGGGGCCGATGGTGCAACTTGCCGCGGTCGTGGCCTCAAGGCTCGGACGTTGGCGCAAGTTCACGCCACCCCAGCGGCGGCTTCTCGTGGCTTGCGGGGCGGCGGCGGGTATCGCCTCAGCCTATAACGCGCCGATTGCCGGCTCGTTTTTTGTGGCTGAGATTATTCTCGGGACCATTGCGATGGAGAGTCTCGGCCCTCTCGTGGTTGCGGCGGTGGCGGCAACGCTGACCGTGCGGGTCCTCACGGCCGCGCACGTGTTGTACAAGGTTCCGGACTTTGCGGAGGTTTCTCCGTGGGAAATGGGGCCTTATGTATTACTGGGAATCGTGATGGGGCTGCTCGCACCGGCTTTTCTGCGCTCCCTTCGAAACGCGGAAAAGTTTTTCGTCGCGCTGCAGTTTCCGATTGTTCTCCGTCTGGCTTTGGGCGGACTCGCGGTCGGGGCCATTGCGATCAATGTGCCCTCGGTCTGCGGCAACGGCTACAGTGTGGTCGTCGAGATAGTGAACGGGAAAATGCTCTGGGGCGCGGTGATTGGCATTTTTGCCTGCAAGTGGCTCGCGACGATGGCTTCCTTCGGATCGGGAGCGCCGGGCGGCGTCTTCACACCCTCCCTGTTTATGGGCGCGGGTTCTGGCTTTTTGTTCGGCACGGGGGTCCATTATTTATGGCCGGCCGGAGCGCAGGATCCGCGGGCTTTTGCGCTCGTGGGCATGGGCGCGTTTTTGGCGGCGGCGAGCCGCGCGCCCATTATGGCGGTCATCATGCTCTTTGAGATGACGATGAGCTATGACATCATTCTCCCGCTGCTGCTCTGCAGTGTGATTGCGTTCTATACGTCGAAGGGAATTGAATCTGCTTCTCTCTATAGCGAGTCGCTGCAACGGAAGATCGCGGCTGAGCCGAATCCGGCTGTCGCGGAGGGCTGGGTCTCGGATCTCATGAGGGAGAATCCCCCAACGCTCGCGCCCGCGGCACGGTTTGCCGAGGTCGCGCGGATGTTTCTCAAATTACGGGTCAACAACCTTTACGTGGTTGACGGCGAAGGTCGGTTTCTCGGCGTGGTTTCGTTGCATGACATCAAACCTTATCTGGGAGAGCCGGACATCGCTGGTTTGGTGATCGCCCGGGATATTCTGCGGGAAGACTTCCCGCGCGTCGCACCGGACCAACCCCTAACGATGGCGCTGGCCGGTTTTTTGGGGATTGTCGCGGAGCGGCTCCCCGTGGTCGACCACGAGGGCTTGCTCCGCGGAAGTCTCGCCAAGAGCGATTTGCTCTTGGCGCTGGTGGAGAAACGAAAAGTCCCGAAGACCTAGCGGGCGAAGCCGGTGAGGGGGGGGATGCGACGGTCGACGCCACCGGTCGACGCCACCGGTCGACGCCACCGGTCGACGCCACCGGTCGACGCCACCGGTCGACGTGGTTCAGGGCGTTTCGGCTGGATCGGTGAAAGGGAGCACGATGGCCGGGGCCGCGGGGGAGCGATCCGCTCATCCACCGGGGTTCTGGTCGACAGAATCGGGAGCGAGGGGCAATCGCACCGGGTCATCGCCGGGTACGGTTGGCCGCGGTTTTAGGGCACGCCCGGCCAGGTGAATTTTCGAGAATGTCACCCAAAAGCCACCCGTTCGAAATAATACTGGGTTAAAAAAGAAGCGTGCCCCCACTCGCGTGAAAATTGCCATTGTTACCGAAACGTTTCCTCCAGAAATTAACGGCGTTGCCATGACTTTTGGGGTGATCGCGCGCGAGCTGAGCCGCCGCGGTCATAAGGTCACGGTTTATCGTCCGCGGAGGAATGATGGCATTTTAGGTGAAAACGCGCCGAGCTACGCAGTGGTGAGCTTGCCCGGCATGCCCATTCCGGGTTACCCGTTACTTCGGCTCGGGCTGCCTGCTTGGGGTGCGTTGCGGCGCCATTGGCAGAGGGAACGGCCCGATTTGGTGCACGTGGTCACGGAAGGCCCTTTAGGGAGTTCGGCGATCACGGTGGCGCGGGCGCTCGGCTTGCCGGTAACCTCGAGTTTTCACACCCACTTTCACTCGTACGCTCAGCATTACGGCTACGGCCAGCTGGCGCGTTTTGTGTTGGCGTGGCTGCGCCGTGTCCACAATCGCACTGAGCGTACGTTTGCCCCGACAGCCGAGCTTTGCACGGAACTCACGCTGCGCGGGTTTGCCCGCGTCAGCCTGCTTTCGAGGGGGGTGGATACATGGCAGTTTCATCCGGTGCGTCGTTCTGAGCCGCTGCGGTTAAGTTGGGCCGCGTCGGCCGATGATCCCGTGGTGATTCATGTGGGGCGAATGGCCGCCGAAAAGAATTATGAGCTCCTTTTCAGGGCGTTTGCGGCGATGCGCAAGGCGGAGCCGCGTTGTCGTTTTGTCTTAGTGGGCGATGGGCCTTTGCGCGAGCGCCTCCAACGCGAACACCCGGAAGCCGTTTTTACAGGCTTTATTTCACGGGCCGATTTGTCCCGGCACTACGCCTCGGCCGATATTTATATCCACGCGAGTCTTACCGAGACTTTCGGTAACGTGCTCACGGAGGCGATGGCGAGCGGGCTCGCCGTGGCCGGGTTCGATTATGCCGCCGCGCGCCAGTTTGTTGATCATGGTCGCACCGGGTTGAGTGTCCCCGTCGATGAACCGGAGGCACTCGTTGATGCCGCTGTACTCCTGGCGACCGACGGTCTGTTGCGCGCGCACGTGCGTCAGCACGCCCGGTCAGCCGTGGAGAGCCAGTCTTGGGAGGCCGTCATCGGTGGTTTTGAAACCGAGCTGGCCGCCGTTGCGCGAGTCCGGATCGGCGGTCCCACCCTCGGGCTGAACTTATGAAAACGCGGCTCTTGATTCTTACCGCCGGTTTTGGCGAGGGCCATAATGCGGCTGCGCGGGCGCTGATGGCTGCCGGGGAGAGCGTTTTCGGTGAAGGCTACGCGCGGGTCGCCGACCCCTTCGCGCTCGCTTCCCCGCGCTTCAACGCCGCCGCGCGTCGTGGCTACATCCTGTGGATCAACCGCGCACCCAAGCTATGGAGTCGGTTTTACGACTGGCTCGATCACTCGCGGTCGGCCGCGCCGCTCCTCGGGATGTTCCGCGCGGAGAAGCGGGCCCTCGCGGCCCTGATCGAGCAGGAGGCCCCGGGCGTCATCGCCTGTACCTACCCCGTTTATGCGTTCATGCTCGCGGCACTGGCGCGCGAACAGCGTTTGCGGGTCCCATTTTTTAACGTCGTCACGGATTCCATCACGATTAATTCCCTGTGGTGGCGCGCCGGTGCGGCCGGTTGGTTTTTACCCAACGAAGATTCCGCCGAGGTCATGCAACGAGCCGGCCTCCCCCGCGACCGTCTGCGTGTCCTCGGGTTTCCCGTTTCAGATTTTTTTAAGAGCAACGCCGCCGAGCTTTCGCCCCCTGACCTCGGCGCTGGGGCTACGCCGCGCGTCTTGTGTATCATTAATTCAGGTACGCGCGGCGCGATTGAAACCGTTCGCCGGTTATTATCGACCACGGATTGGGAGATTACTTGTACCGTGGGTCGCGACGAGGCGCTCCACCATAAATTAACCGAGCTGGCCGTTGGCCGGAAATTTCCCACCAAGATTTTGGGATGGACGCATGAGATCCCCCGTTTGCTCATGACGCATCATGTGGTGATCAGCAAGGCGGGTGGTGCCACGACGCAGGAAGCGCTCGCGGCCCGCTGTCCGATGATCGTGAATCAAATTGTTCCAGGGCAAGAGGAGGGTAACTACGAGCTCTTGCGCCGGTATGGAGTCGGGGCGTTGGCGGAGTCGCCGGCGGCGGTGGTGGCCGAATTGGAACGGGCGTTTAAGGAGGGGGGACGGGTGTGGCGCGAGTGGCGCCAGGCGTTGGCTCCCCTCAGTCGACCGGATGCCGCCCAGCAGATCGTGGAGGCACTCGAGCAGTCGCGGTTGGCGTTGCCAGTCGCGGCGGGGAAGATGACGGGCGCGTTGCCACAGCCATGAAGCTTCGGATAATTTTTAATCCGCATTCCGGTCGCAATCGGCGGCGGCCCGGGCTCGGGGATGATATCCGATCATTTATCTCGGCTCGTTCGCTCGATGCGGAACTGCTCGTCACGGAAGGGCCGGGCCACGCGACTCAACTGGCGCGCGCGGCGGTGGCGGCCGGGGCCTCCGTCGTCGTCGCGGTGGGGGGGGATGGCACCATGAACGAAGTCGCGCAGGGGCTGGTGGGCGGGCCGGCCGCGCTTGGCCTCGTCCCCTGCGGCTCAGGCAATGGTCTGGCCCGGCATCTCGAGGTTGCCCGGACGCCCTCGGCGGCGCTGCAACTCGCTACTGGGGCCGATGGGCGAATCGTGGCCATCGATACCGGTCTCGCTAACGGCCGGCCGTTTTTTAATGCGATGGGCCTCGGTTTTGACGCCGAAGTCAGTGCGGCTTTTAATCAAAGTAAGCATCGCGGTCTGGCGGCTTATGCGCGCGTGGGGGTTGGTGCGTTGCGGAAATTCAGGAGCGAACAGTGTCGGATTACCTCGGGTGCCAGCCGCACCGAACTGGAGGTGCTTCTAATTGCCGTGGCGAACTCGGACCAATACGGCAACAACGCGCGGATTGCGCCCGGTGCTCGCGCGGATGATGGGCGACTGGATCTGGTCGCGATTCGTCCGCTCGGGTGGCTGGGTGCGTCGCTCCTTGTACCGCGCTTGTTTTTCGGGAACATCAGCCACAGCCGCAGCGTCTTCCGGTTGACAAAAGCGCGCTTTACGATCGAACGGGCCGCCTCGGGCCTGATTCATACGGATGGGGAGACGCATGCGACCACCGCACTGATTGAGGTGAGCGTGCGCCCGCGCAGTCTCCGCGTCATCGTGCCAGCTGGCTCGATCATGGCGACAAACGTGCCCCCACTGGCGCCGTCGACGTTCACCTTGTAATTTCAATGAAACTCCACGTCCGCACCGTCATCATTTCTGATGTCCATCTCGGTTCCACTGAATCCAAGGCGGAGCAGGTGAATCATTTTTTACGGCATGTGCGGTGCGAGAAACTGATTCTCAACGGTGATATCATTGATGGCTGGCAACTTCGGCGTAGCGGCCATTGGACGAAGGCGCACACGCGATTTATCCGGATTATCCTGAAGAAAATAGAGAAACGGGACACGCGGGTGATTTATTTACGGGGAAATCATGACGATATGCTCGCCAGTTTTTTGCCGCTCGATTTCGAGAACCTCAGCATCGTGGAGGATCACATTCATGAGGGGCCGCGCGGGAGGTATCTGGTCTTGCACGGTGATATTTTTGACTCGGTGACGAAAAATTTTGTGTTTCTAGCGCATCTGGGAGACTGGGGTTACACCGCGCTTTTGCGCCTGAATCGCGCCTATAATGCCTGGCGTTGTTGGCGGGGGAAACCGTATTGGTCGTTGAGTAGGGCGATTAAGGCGCGGGTAAAAGAGGCCGTGAATTATATCTCGAATTTCGAAGGGCACATCGCCTCGCTGGCCCGCCGCCGCCAGTGCGTTGGGGTGATGTGCGGGCATATTCATACCTCGGCCGATAAGATGATCGGGGAAATCCATTACCTCAATTCGGGTGATTGGGTCGAGTCCTTGACGGCAATCGTGGAGCACGCGGACGGGCGTTTTGAGCTGATCGAGTTTTCCCAGTTTGTGCGGGATTATCCCATGCCCCCGACCGAGGCAGAAGAAACCGGAAATGCCGATGGGGCGTCGCCGGGCCTCGCACGTGACGGAGTTGAGGACGCTGTGTGACGATTGGGTCACGCTGAAATTGCCGTCTGGTCAGGCTCCGATGATTTTGAATGATGGTCCGATGAATCCTCCGATTTCGAATAAACGCCGCGCGGGCTCAACGCCGGCAGCGAGGAAGCGCCCAGCGGAGGTTAACCCAGCGGAGGTTAAGGCGGAGGATTTCGCGACGGGTCGCGCGATTTACGGCAACCGTGAAAAGAGCTGGCTCGCCTTCAATCGCCGCGTGCTCGAACAAGCAAAAAATGCGACGAACCCGCTCCTTGAGCGCGTGAAATTTATAGCGATTGTCAGTTCTAACTTAGATGAATTTTTCGAGATCAGGATAGCGGGTTTAATGCAGCAGGCCGACTCCGCCGGCGCCGGTGCGACCCTCGATGGGCTCACGCCAAGGGAGAATCTCCAGCGGGTTTATCAAGCGGTGGCTGAGCTGGTTTCTGATCAGTATGCTTGTTGGCATAAGGATTTGGTGCCGCTGCTGGCCGAGCAAGGCATTGAATTTCGAACGGCAGCTCAACTTAACGAACGAGAGCGGGTTTGGGTGCGGGCGCACTTTGAATCCCAAGTTTTGCCGG
The DNA here is from genome assembly GCA_945903465.1 of Opitutus sp. GAS368. Classification (GTDB taxonomy): domain Bacteria; phylum Verrucomicrobiota; class Verrucomicrobiia; order Opitutales; family Opitutaceae; genus ER46. Next base: position 11,267 of record CAMDOF010000051.1, on the reverse strand, counting down.
TGCTCACGCCGCTCGCGGTCGATCAGGCGCATCCCTTTCCCTTGTTGGGAAATAAGACGTTGAATGTCCTTGTCTCCCTCGACGATCCCGAGAAGACCCCGCAGGACTCTCTCATGATTATTCTCCCGGTGCCGCGCAGTGTGCCGCGGATCGTGCAGATTGCAGGTTCGGAGGCCGGGCCCTTCCGGCATATTTTGATGAGCGAAATCATCAAGTTGTGCGCCGATCAATTGTTTCCAGGTTACAAAATAAAGGGGGCTCACGCCTTCCGGGTCACGCGGAACAGTGATCTCTATATTGATGAAGAGGAGTCGGAGAATCTCCTGAAGAAAATTGAAGAAGAGCTTCGGAATTTAAGAAGGGGCGCGGCCGTCAGGCTCGAAATTGAGGAAGGGGTTGATGGCCTGCTCCTGGCGCAGTTGCTGAAGTATTTGTCGATTGGCCTTGAGCATTCAATTCAGTTGAAAGGGCCGCTCAATCTTTTCCGGATGATGAGCATTTATGAGATGATTGATCGTCCGGATCTTAAGTTTACTCCGTATGTGCCGGTGGATCCGACGATCGCACTAGGCCAAAAAAAGATGTTCGAATTGCTCCGGGAGCGGGATATTCTCCTGCATCATCCTTATGATTCGTTTGCGCCGGTGGTGGAGTTTGTGGCCCAGGCGGCTCGTGATCCCGCGGTCTTGGCGATCAAGCAGACCCTCTATCGCACGAGCGGGGATTCTCCGGTGGTGCGGGCCTTGATCGATGCCTCGTTGGCGGGGAAACAGGTGACGGCGTTAGTGGAGTTGATGGCGCGTTTCGACGAGGCAAATAATATCAAATGGGCCCGTGAACTGGAGGAGGCTGGCGTCCATGTCGTCTATGGATTGGTCGGGCATAAAACTCATTGTAAATGTTGCCTGGTGGTGCGGAGGGAAGGTGCGGTGTTGAGGCGCTATGTCCATTTAGGTACGGGGAATTATAATCCGAAGACGGCGCGGCTCTACACCGATCTCAGTCTGTTGACCTGCCGCGCTCATCTTACGAAAGAGGTTTCGCAGTTATTTAACACGCTGACAGGTTTAGGCCGGACCCCGAAATTTCTTCACCTCCTGGTGGCTCCCTTTAACCTGCACGCGCGGATCCAGGAGCTGATTGCGGTGGAGACCGCCAATGCCGTTGCGGGTAAGCCGGCGCGCATTATCGCGAAGATGAACAAGCTGGTTGATCCGGAGACGATCCAGCATCTGTACGCCGCTTCGCAGGCGGGGGTCCAGATTGATTTAATCGTGCGGGCGACCTGTTGCTTGCGACCTGGCGTGAAGGGGCTCAGCGAAAATATTCGTTTGCGCAACATTGTCGGACGGTTCCTCGAACACGCGCGCATTTTCTGTTTTGAAAACGGCGGGCAGCCCTTGGTCTACGCTGGCAGCGCTGATTGGATGCCGCGTAACTTTTTCCGGCGGGTGGAAGCAATTTTCCCGATCGAGAGCCCGGAGTTGCGCCAGCGGGTACTGCAGGAAATTTTACCCATCGAGCTGCGCGATAATGAAGATGCGCGTGAGTTGCAGCCCGACGGCACGTACCAGTTGCCGGTGCGGCCGGCCGGCGTGGATTCCTTCCGGGCGCAAAAGTATTTTATGGCGGCAGCCAGTCTGCGGGGATCGTTGGTCGGGCCCTCGCTGATACCGGTGATGGCGCCGCTCGAGCCCAAGGTTTCCGCCCATTAAGCGGCGAGGCGAGGCCGCATGTGACGCTGAGGTTTCGGGAATGTGAAAATGGGGTGGCGATTGCCGTTGGCGATTGCGGGCGGAGTGGCGCTTCTTCGTTTGTCAACGATGCCCGCTCTTCCTTTTGCTGCTGACGTCTCTTGGTACTCCTGGCTGCACGCGGCACCGCTGCGGCCGCTGCATACGTTCTTCCGCACGACTGAAAATCGCTGGCGGCCATCGAGAGTGCTTCCTTACCTTCCGGCCATTCGGCGGGCGCAGGAAATGCTCCTAGAGAGTGGGAAGGTCGCGTGGCACCAGCGAGCGACGGTTACGAGGGAGAGCGGGCGGGGGCTGACTCCGACGATTGTGCTGGGTGGGTTTGTCCCAGACTCCGATGCGCAGGTTTTTTTGCTCCGGCGATTTTTTTTGCAGGCGGGTGCGCTTTATTCGCTGCAGTATTCCCGCGTGGGCTTTTCGTTGGATTTAATCTGCGCCCAGCTTGACGACCTCGTGGCCGAATTGAGTTTGTCGGGACAACGACCGGTCGTGTTTGGCGTAAGTTTTGGCGCGGGGATCGTTTTGGAGTGGCTGCGGCGGCACAAGGAAAAGGGTACTTCCGTGGCGCTGGCCGGGGTGGTGTTAGTGAGCCCGGTCGCCTGTGTGGCGGATGTGCTTTCACCCGCGGTGGCGAAACCCGCGACGCTGCTGGGCCGCGCGGTGCAGCCCTATCTCAATCCACTGAGGCCCCCGAGCGCGGCGGCGGTGGAGCGGTCCCGCTTGGTTTTCAAACGGATGTTTGCGGCGGGGACGCAGAACCAGGCGGCGCTGCTGCGGCTGATGACCGGGGCGGAGCTGAAGGCGCTCCGCACCAGCGTGGAGGGCGCCGTGGGCGGGATCACGACGACCGGGGCGTGCGAGCGTATGCAAGCGATGGTGGCGATGAAGGCCCCGACGGATTATTTTGGGCCCGAGTTGCTGCCGTTAAGCACGGCGCCGGCCTTGATTCTTTTTGCGGAAAACGAGGAAGCGGTGCTGGTCGCGGAAGCGCCCTCGCTCTTTGCCTTCAAGCAGGCTCACAAAGCGTATTTTCCCAGCGGGTCGGTGAGAGAAGTGCGGGCAAGGGCAGGGGCGCAACCAGTCCAACACGCCTCGCTCATTTTTCACGTCTTTGAATTCCTGCCACCGCTCCAGGCCTTCTACGCGCGCTTGCGGGCAATGCCACTCTCGTTGGCGGCATGAAGACGCCGATTGTTTCTCAGCGGCGGGTTCGGCGCACTCCTTGGCTGAGCTATTTGGTTGCGGGCGGTGTGGCGCTGCACACCTTTCATTTGGCCCGACGGAACCGCGTCGGTGGGGCGGCAATCGCGGCCCAGGAACAAATCCGGCGGCATCTTTTGGCGCGGTTTGCGAAGACGGCTTTTGGGCGGGCGGTGGGTATCCGCGCGGAAATGAGTGGGGCGGAATTTCGGACGACGGTGGCGGTGCGGAGTTATGAGGAGCTGGCCCCTTGGATTGAACGGATGCAGCGAGGTGAGGCGGATGTGCTTTGGCCAGGTCGCTGCGCGTACTACGCGGTGTCGTCGGGTACGACGGCGGGGCGGACGAAATACCTGCCGATCACGCCGGAAATGCTCGCCCATTTTCGGCAAGCGGGCTTGGCCTCGTTGTGTTACTACAATGTGCGGAGAGGGCACGCGCGGGTTTTTCGCGGACGGCATCTTTTTCTAGGAGGTGCGACCAGGTTGGCGCCGATTGAGCATGGCCAGCCGTTTCGTGCTTGGGGAGGTGATTTGAGTGGGATCACGGCGGTGAATCTGCCGCGATGGATTGGGCGGCATCTTTATGAACCAGGCCGCGAGGTGGCGCAGATCGCTGATTGGCCCACAAAACTGCGGGCGATCGCGGCACGGACTCAGGAGCGGGATATCACCTTAGTGGGCGGGATTCCGAGCTGGCTCTTGATTTTGGCAGAGCAGATGCGGGCGACGACGGGAGCCGCGGTGATGAGTGAAATTTGGCCGCGGCTCGAATGCCTGGTGCATGGGGGCGTCCCCTTGGGGCCGTTTGCGGGCGAGTTGCGCGCGGCTTTTGGGGAAGGGATTAATTTCCATGAAGTTTACCCTGCGTCTGAGGGTTTTATTGCCGCACAAGATGCGTCGCCGGAGGATGGGCTACGCTTGATCGCAGATGCCGGTATTTTCTATGAATTTGTACCGTGGAAGATTTTTGAAAATAGGAAAAGTACCGAGGTAGGTGCGCACGCGGTCACGCTGGAGGAAGTGCTGTGCGGGGTTGATTACGTGTTGTTGATGACGACGCCGGGTGGGCTCTGTCGTTATGTGATCGGAGATGTCGTTCGCTTCATTTCGAAGGAGCCTCCTCGTTTGGTCTACGTGGGACGAACGAGCCTGCAGTTGAGCGCGTTTGGTGAGCACGTGATCGAGAAAGAGCTGACGGATACATTGACCGTGGTCGCCGCGCGGCACGCGTTTACCGTAATCAATTTTCACGTTGCGCCGGTGTTTGCTCGCGCGCTCGCTCCGGCGTCAAGGGGCCGGCATGAATGGTGGCTCGAGGTGCGGACCGGTCGCGAGAGCGAGGTTGATCAAGGCGAAGTTGCGCGGGCGCTGGATGGGGAACTGCAAAGGCTCAACGAAGACTACGAGGCGAAGCGCCAGGGAGGGGGCTTGGAATTGCCGCTGGTGCGGTGGGTTCGCCCCGGGACGTTCGAGCAATGGATGCGGGCGAAAGGAAAATGGGGTGGCCAAAGTAAGATGCCGCGTTGCCGTAGTGACCGGGAGATTGCTGACGACTTGGACCGTTGGGCGCGGTGAAGCCGGAGGTGAGGATTAAGGTTCGCGGGCGACGAGTGGCACGCCTTGATCCCGTGGGTATTCTGGCGGGCCGTTGGCGGTGGGCGGAGCCGCCGGATTTTCCGAGTGGATGAGCCGGCGCTTGCGCTTTGGAGCATCGGGTTGGAGGGTTGGCGCTTGATCAAAAGGGTGCTCAACGTGTGGCTGCTCCTCGTCGTGATTCCTCCGCTGGGAGCCTTTGTTTTCATCAGCAACTCTTCCACGGGACTGCCGATCAAGTGGTCGGCCGGGCCCGTTGGGTTGCTGTTGTTGGTGGATGATGTGCTGGTTTTGCCGGGGGGTGGCGGTACCCGGGCGGCGTCGATTCAAGCGGCGGCGCAAAGCTGGAATGGATTCTTGGGCGCGGTCCAATTTCACTTATCGCTCGCAGCGGTGGTCAAGGCGGGCGATGGCAATGGGGTGAACGAAATCGTTTTTGATCAGACGATATTTGGCACGCCTTTCGATGCACGCACGCTCGCGATCACACTCTCGCGGAGCCGCGGCAATCAGACGACCGAAGCAGATATTATTTTCAATTCTTCTCGCACGTGGGATTCCTACCGTGGCCCCGTCGCCGGGCACGGCGGGGCGATCGATTTAAAGCGGGTCGCTCTTCACGAACTCGGTCACGTCCTCGGGCTCGATCACCCCGACCAAGCTTCTCCGCCGCAATCGGTCGCGGCGATTATGAACAGCGCGATCAGCGACACGGCGGCGCTCACTACTGATGACCAAGTCGGTGCGCAACGGCTCTACGGTCTACCCGGGATGCCTGCGAATGATTTGTTCGCACTCGCCCTCCCGATTGTGCTGACAAGTGGCACCATCGCCGTGAACGGTTTCAACACGAACGCCACCCAACAGCCCGGCGAGCCTCGCCACGCTGCCAACAACGGCGGTCGCTCCGTCTGGTGGCGCTGGACTGCTCCGACCCCCGGTCTCGTCGCGTTGAGTACGCAGGGCAGCCTCTTCGATACCACCTTGGCGGTTTACACCGGCGATTCGGTCGAGGCTCTGGCAGAGCGCGCCTCTTCCGATGATCTCGAGCCTGGGATCATTCAATACAGCACACTCACATTTCCCGCCGCGAGGGGTGTTCACTACTTTTTTGCGGTGGATGGTTTCGACGGCGATAGCGGCTTTATCACCCTCGCGCTTACGTTTACGCCGACCCTGCTGCACTCAGCTGATTTCGCCCCGGCAGATGGGCGGATAAATCTGGTTGAATTGAGTCGCGTGATCGAATTGTACGCCGTGCGGGGCGGCGCGACGCGGACGGGGCGCTACGCGGTGGCGGCGGCTGAGATGGGCGATGGGTTTACGACCGATCCGACGCCTGCAACCAGTGGAGTCGTCGCGCTGGCGAGGTATCACTCCGCCGATGTTAATCGTGACGGGCAAATTGGACTGATGGAGCTTGTTCGCGTGGTCGAGCTCTACAACGCAAGGGATGGGCAGACACGGACCGGTTGGTATCATCGAGCGATCTCCACGGAGGACGGCTTTGCGCCGGGCCCTTGAGCATTTCTTAAAATCAGTTTGCAGAAGCTCTCATTTTGTTGCGCGGTGCCTTGGAATGCGCTCGGGCTTTGCAACTAATTTTGCGAAAGGCCGCGTGCGAGTTTACCGACACGCGCGGCACTAAGGTCGAGACGGACTTTTCTCCTGTTAATCGGATGGGAAAATGGGCTGGGCGCCTTCGGGTTGGCCATGGCCTCGGGCGGGTAACCGCGCCACTCGCCTCATTAAAATCGTTAAGTCCGCCGAGCCGGCAACTCTAAGAAGTGCATCGGATCGTAATGCCGAGTCTCGCGATCGCCTTCGCCTGAAAATCGGGCGTCACTGATTTTATCCACGCTGCCCCGACGAGATTTTCGCGTGCTCGCCGGACAACTCTCTTGAACGCGATTGATCGGTTCGTTGCTTTTGAAGCTTGATCTTTTGGCAACTTCCGGTCCCTTCGGTTTTTTACATCAGGTTACCTCTAATACTATGAACTTTATTCGCGCCTCAGTTATCTTGTTTGTAGCTTTCGGCGGTTCCGTGATAGCGCAAACGGCTTCGTTTTCTGCTGATGGTAATAAACTCGCGACCGGCGGGGGCCAGGTGACCCTGACGGCCGCAGTCGCGTACGAAGGCGAGCCCGGCGCCTTGGGTTGGTCGGTGGCTTTGCCCGAGAGTTGGAGTTTTGCCGGTGTCGTCGGCCCGAATGTTCCGGCCATTGTTCCGGAAGCTGGTTCGACGGGGACGTTGGAGTTTGCCTTTACCGCGGTTCCCGCGCATCGCGCGGAGTTTTCTATTTTGGTCCGTTACCCAGCAGGAGCGACGCCGGCGAGTGCCACGCCTATGGTGCTACTGCGGAGCGCGGGGAAACTGACGACGTTGAAACCAGCGGTGGTCAATTTTCAAGCCACGCCTTAATCAGCGGCCGTTTTTTGGGTGTTGGCGCCGGATTAATCTCAAGCGAAATCGGGCCGAAGGCGTGCGCGCACTGACTGGTTAGGAAAGGATAATAGGATAAGTTATCATTGGCAGGTTTGTGCGGATGGTGGGCCGTCGATTTTGGCCGGTGGTTGCTGGCGGGTGGTCAAGCCAATCAGCAGTCCGCTGATAAATCCGCCAAGATGGGCGCCGAGATCGACGTTGGGGCCGCCGGCCCCGTAGAGTGCGAGCACGCAGAGGCCGGTGCCTAACGAAACCCAAACCGCTTTTGCGCGCTGGTGAGGCGGAGCGTGGCGCGCGACGGCGATGGCGCGGCCGGTCAGAAGACCGAGGCCGCCGAAGATGGCGGTGGAGGCGCCGATGGACGAGTAAGGCGAGCGCGCCTGCGCGGCGGCGGCCGCAATGTTTCCGACGATGGCGGCGCAGGTGACGAGTAACCAACCACGAAGGCGGCCGAAGGTTGCCAGGACGGCGAGGAAAACGAGAAACCCGCTGCCCGCGTTGGCAACGAGGTGTCCGGCATCCGCGTGGAGAAATAGCGCGGTGACGGGTCGCCACCATTCGGCTCGATTAAAAAGAGCGTGAGATTCGAGCGCGCCGACGAGCCGCAGCGTTGGGTAGTTCGATTGGGTTAGAAAGGTCGCCACGATCAGGAGGACCCAGAGCGCGGGAGTGAGGAAGTCGATGGCGGGCGCGTTCGCGTTGGTGAGGGGGGCCGGCGGCCAATGGAGGCTCTCGCGTCTGAAGCGTTGCAATTGGAGGAGCGCGGGAGCGAAGACGGCGGTCTCGACGAGCAGGACAAATCGATCCGCGGTGGGCACGAGCCAGTAAGGCTGGCCCATTGCGAGAATCACGAGGCCGTGTTCTTGGGCGGCGATTGGGCTCGCGTAGTCACCCACGGCCATCAGTCCCAGAGGAAGTGACTCGTCGGGCCCGCTGAGTTCATCTTCGGGGTGGCCGTGCGGGGACGCCGTGGGCGCCGTCGTGTTGGCCAAAGTCGCGGACGCTTGCGAGCCGGCCGCAGGGGAGGACGTGGCGAAGATAGCACCAGCCGTGGCGATTCTCGCCAGCTCCGCGCCAGGAAAAACGGGGCTCGGCGGCGACGGACTTCGTGAAGGAGCTGAACACCTGCTGGCGGCGCTGGCATTTGCTGGTGTCATCTGGTCATGGAATAGTGGATATGCTTGGAAGCATCTTATGCCGCCGCGGAAGCACGCCACGATATTCTCGGAAGATTTTCATCATAAATCCGAGCAGCGAGCGCCAATCCTGTAGGCGCAAGAAGGCGACAGTCGGTGCCCCCCGATACGCCAGCTTGCTTGAGGACCTGAGGCCCCTCCTTTTGGCAAGAAAATCGTTGAAAATTGGTAATTATCGGGCCTGCCCGACCAAGGCGGCGCAGGCAGGCCCTCTTTTCCACAGGGGGCGCCGCTCATAGAATTTATTTCCCACGGTTTCCTCCGCTTTTGCCATCTTCCAAGTCGGCCTTGGCTTGATGGGAACATCTTCCTGAAAAAAATAGCCGGCCCTCGCTCCAGTCGTTTTTCGGTGGACCCCTCGCCGGCCCTTTCGCAACTCGGAAAAGCCCCTCAGCTTAACCGGCAAAAAAGTGCCACCGATGACGTGACCGTTTGTCCGCGCCGCGCAGTCTCTCGCCGGACTTGACTACAATCGTGAAGATCCGCCCGAGTCCGCCGCGGCGCGCACCGGCATCACCTCCTGGCCACGCGTTACCGATTGAAAGCCGCTGGAACCGAAAATTTTAATGGGCGGACCCTTGGGCGCGCGTCTGGTACGGGCGGACGGCCCCGCAACGGGGCGAAGGCTCGCGAAGCGAATTGAATTTGGAGAGGACGCGACTTATCCTTTGGAATGACGATATCACGGGCGGGTACGCTGCCATTAAAACCGGGCTCGGCGGATTATTTTTCCGGAACCGTTTGTTTGGAGGAGATTGCGACGTCCAGCTCAGGTCCGGCGGCCGTGCGGGTGGTGCGCGTGTCTTTTGCGCCGGCCGCTCGCACCGCGTGGCATACCCATCCCTGTGGTCAGGCCCTCCATATTCTGTCCGGAACGGGTCTTGTTCAACGCGAGGGGGAGGCGGTGCAGGAGGTTTTTCCCGGCGATTCGGTGTGGTTCGCGCCAGGCGAGCGCCATTGGCACGGAGCCGCACCAGACGGATTGATGGTGCACCTCGCGGTTCAAGTCGCCGATGCGCAGGGCAGTACTACTGCGTGGGCCGAGCACGTGTCGGACACCGAGTACGCGAATCGCTGAATAACAGGTCCGGTGCTTAGCCGGGTGCTTTGCGGTCCTTCGACGGTGCGTAAGAGGAGGGTGGGGTTCGGCGCTTGATCCCTCTCGAGCGCCCGCGGAGCGCTGGGAGCGATAACTCCCGCTGGCGGGGGTGGTCGATAATTCCGTTGATTGTAGAAAACTTTGTTATCCGGTTAACGTCCTATCGACGTTCGGTCAAATCCAAGTACCTATGCAAACGCCCTCGTTTCTGGCTTGTTCCGCCTGCGCCCTTGCCGCTCTCATTATTGTGAGTGTTGCCGACGGGCAGGAGCGCGGTCCCGGTGGTGGTGAGCGCGGTCCCGGTGGTGGTGAGCGTGGACCCGGTGGTAGTGAGCGCGGTCCCGGTGGTAGTGAGCGCGGTCCCGGTGGTGGTGAGCGTGGACCCGGTGGTCGGGACCGCGGACCGGGAGGTGATGAGCGCGGTCGAGATGGAGGGATGGCGCGGATGAACCCCCTTTTTGCGGCGCTTGATACCAACGGCGACGGCGTGCTCGACGCGCAGGAAATTGCCCAAGCGTCCGCGGCCTTGGCCAAGCTGGATCGCAATCACGATGGCAAGTTGACCGAGGACGAAGTTCGCCCCAACTTCCCCGGTCGAGGAGGCCCGGGCGGTAACGATGGTCCTGGTGGTCCGCGGGGCAACATGGGTCCGGGTGGCCCGGGCGGTCCCGGTGGTCCGCGTGGCAATAGGGGTAACGGTGGTCCGGGTGGCAATGGCGGCCCGGACGGTCCGCGCGGTAATGCGGGGAATGGCGGCACAGGGCGAAATGCGTCCGTCGAGGAAGTCGTGGCCCGGATGCTGCAACTTGATAAGGACGGAGACGGGCGGATTTCGAAAGAGGAACTGCCGGAGCGGATGTTGGGGATGATGGAGCGTGGTGATGGTAATAAAGACGGATTTCTTTCTCGGGATGAGTTGGTGGATTTGGCGCGAGCTCAGGTGGCTCGTGGTGGCCCAGGTGGGGACGATGCGCGCCGCGGTCCAGGTGGCGAGCGCGGGAACGAGCGTCCACGGGGCAACGATGAGCCGCGCTGAATGACGACTGCGGGTGGTGATGGCTCTCTGGTTTCGAGGCTGAACGCACGATTCCTTGGGTGGGTCGGAGCGTTCTGGGTGCTCGCGCTAGGGGGTGCGCGGTTGGCGGCGGAAGATCAGCCCCGTTGGTATGCATTTGCGCATGAGCACGTCCTGGGCACGTCGCTTGAGTTAAAGTTGACCGCTAAATCGGCGTTGGCCGCAGAGGCGGGAGAGACCGCGGCTTTGGCGGAGATCGATCGGCTGGCGGCTATCCTGAGCAGTTATGACGCGACCAGTGAGTTTAGCCGTTGGCAGGCGCCGCGCGAGGTGGATGTCGCGGTCTCGGTCGAGTTATTCGAAGTGCTCGTCTTGTTTGACACCTAGCGTGAGTGAACTGGCGGGGCGCTGGATGCCGCGGCTGAGGTGGCGGGGCGTTTGTGGAAAACCGCGGGGACTCGGCAAGTGCTACCGACCGCGGATGAGATCTCCCAAGCGGTGGCGGTGGCCCGGCAGCGGCATTGGCGCCTCGATGCGCAGAGGCGGACGGCGCGGCATTTAAGTGGGGCGCCGCTGGTGCTAAACTCTCTTACGAAAAGTTATATTATTGAGCGGGCGGTGGGCCGAGCGCTGGCCGCGGGTGAGCTTGAAACCGTGATGACGAACTTGGGTGGTGATATTGTGGTCCGCGGCGCGCACGCGGTGCGGTTGGCGGTCGCTGACCCGGAGGCGGACGCTGAGAATGACCTGCCTTTGACGCACGTGGGGGTGAGCGACCGAGCGGTTGCCACGAGCGGCGGCTATCGTCGAGGGGTGGACATAGGGGGGCATGGCATAGGCGTTAAAATAAGGAATTGCCTTTTTTCGCCTTTTGCGATGGTTTTCGTGGCATGGAAGCACCGCCGTCGCTGCACGACGAGAAGGAATGGCCGTATATATTAACTCTGCTACCGCGGGATC
>CAMDOF010000050.1 GCA_945903465.1 Opitutus sp. GAS368 | reverse complement strand
TCCTGCTCAGAGGCGGCTCGCTCGCCGACTGGCAAGTCGACGCTTTCCGCGCCAACGGTGATTTGTTAATCGAAGACGCCTCGCTCCGCGCCTCCGGTGGATCTGATATTGTGTGCGGCTGCACGAATACGACCTCCGCGACCCTGCGTCGTGCCGCGGAACGTGCCACCACCGTCGATGCCTTGATTCGCCTCACGGGCGCCGCCGGCATCTGTGGCGGCTGTCGCGGTCGGCTGCCCGCATTTCTCAACCAAAGTGATTATATCCTCTGCCACCTCCAGACCGAACCGTTGACTGAAGGCGTGCTCTTGGCCCGCCTCGAGCCCATCCATCCGGCCGTCTTGCCGCCCGCAAAAATCGGCCAACACATTCGCATCGAGGCCATGATGGACGAACGCTGGGTGGGTCGGCCGTATACGCTCACCGCCTTCTCTCCCACCAGCTACGAATTGGGCGTTAAACTCGAAGAGGGCGGTCTTTTTTCCAACTGGCTCCGCCAAGCTGCTCCGGGGACGCTCCTCCGGGTATCTGCTCCCTCTGGCGCAATTTGCCCTCAAGAAGACGATACCCGCCCCCTCGTTTACTTCGTCGCCGGGATCGGCGTCACCCCGGCGATCGCCGCCGCTCGCGCGCTCCGCCAACGTCGTCTGACGATCATCTACAGCTTTCGCCACCCCGCTACGGCCGCGTACCTCTCCGAGCTGCGCACCGCCGCCAACCGCGGTCGGCTGCAACTTTTCGAACACGACACCGCCCAGCAAATGCGCCTGAGCGCGGGGGACGTCGCGGCGTACGTTCGAGACTTGGGCTCATGCGAAGTCATCGTGTGCGGGCCAGCGGCCTTCAACGCTACGGTCCTCGCCGCACTCGGAACATTTCCAGAAGTCACGGCGAGCGCCGAAAGCTTCGACCATCCTCAGCGCGGCGAGGGCGCCCAACTCGCACCCGGCGCTTGGCGACAGAAAGACTTTCAACCCGCGCGCGCCTTCGGCCACCCCGTCGAGTCGCCCACGACACTCCCGGCTTCAGAGCAGGCCGCCCAATTTATTCGCGAATTTTACCATGAATCAACGCCTGCCCAAGATCCCAGCGCGCGCGTGAGCGCGGTCCAGGCCCAGCTCACGCAAACGGGCGTCTGGGTAAAAACCTTCGAAGAGCTCGCCTTCGCCACCCGCGTCGCTTGGCGCAACGCCGAACGGTGCGTCGGCCGGCTTTACTGGCAGGGTCTCCACCTGAGGGACTGCCGTCAGCTTCGAGAGCCCGCCGAAATCGCCGAGGCCCTCTGGGACCATCTCCGCTTCGCTTTCAACGGTGGTGAGCTGCGGCCGGCGATCTCGGTCTTCGATCCCGGATCCCCGCGCGAACCCGGACCCCGCATCTGGAATCCTCAGCTGATGCGCTACGCCGGCTACCGCTTGCGCAGCGGCAAGCAGGTCGGTGATCCCGCTCAAAATGACCTTACCCAGAGAATCATCGCCTTGGGTTGGCGCCCCCCCGGCTCCGACTTTGATCTGCTCCCCGTTGTCATCGAGACCGCCGTTCACGGGCCTCGCTGGTACGAGTTACCCAGCGATTGCCGCTGGGAAATTCCCATCACCCACTTGCAGCATCCGTGGCTCGCCACGTTAAAACTAAAATGGTACGCGATCCCCGCTGTGAGCGATATGGCCCTCGATGCCGGCGGCATGGTGTACCGCCTCCTGCCCTTTAACGGCTGGTATCTCGATACGGAAATCGCCGCGCGCAACTTAAGCGATGTGAACCGCTACAACGTTTTGCCCCGCATCGGCGAGTGCATGGGCCTCGATATTAGTAGCGACCGCACTCTCTGGCGCGACAAGGCCCTCCTGCTTTTAAATGAAGCCGTGCTCCAATCGTTCGACCGCTCAGGAGTAAAAATGTCCGATCATCACCATGTCGGGCATGAATTCCTCGAGTTCTGCCGCAATGAGCAAAAGTCTGGCCGCGAGCCCTACGGCAATTGGACTTGGCTCGTCCCACCCGCCGCCAGCTCAACCTCCGTCCTCTATCAGGAGCCCTTTCACGATAAAGCAATCAAGCCAGCTTACGTCTATCAGGCACCCGCTTGGACGGAACGGCCGCGGCCTGCAAATGCAAGCCCCGGGACCGTCACTCCAGCCCCCGAGAAATGTCCCTTTCATTGAAATAAATTCGCGGAAAAAATCCGCTCATCGCTCGTCCGCCAAAGATCTCAGCACCCGGCCCCGCCACCACCCATTGGCAACGATTGTCCGGCAGAGCGACCTTCGCCGACTCGACCGGCACCACCAACCGTTTGGCCTCCCCGCGCCCTGCGGCCCCAGCAGATCGAACCGCTCCAATGGCCGGCCTTCGAGCGACCTAACATTCAATTCTAAAAAACCGCCCGCACCGACGGTTTTTCGGTGGCCCGCCCGTGCGCGCAGCAGCCAACGGATCACGGATTACGTCACCCGTTGTCCGCGCCAATCGCCCGCTTGCCCGACCCGAAAACGTTCGCGGGCTCTCCTCAAGGACTCCGCGGAGCGCCACCGGGAGCACCCCGTTTCCCATCGTTTTCCATGCAAAACGGAGAGAAATCTCCATTCGCCTCCGAATAAAATCTAGAAAAAAATTGTCCAGAGCAGCCGAATATTGAGGACGATAATAATGAGCGTTATCGCCCACCCGGTTAAATTGACGACCCGAGAGTTAACAAACTCGCCCATCTTGGCGCGATCACTGGTAAACCGCATCAGCGGCCAACACGCGAAACCGAGTTGCATACTCAGGCAGACTTGGCTCGCCACGAGTAAGTCCGTGCTTTTGCTCTCACCAAAAATCCCGATTACCACGATCGCCGGAACAATCGCAATTGAGCGCGTGATGAGGCGCCGAAGCCACGGCCTCAAGCGGATATCAAGAAAACCTTCCATCACGATCTGCCCGGCCAGCGTGCCCGTGATGGTCGAATTCTGCCCAGACGCCAACAAGGCCACCGCGAAGACGACCGCTGCAAATTTAACGCCCAGCAGGCCATCGAGCAAATGAAAGGCGTCCTGAATTTCGCCCACGTCCTGATTTCCGCTGTGATGAAAGGCGGCCGCCGCGAGAATCAAAATCGCCGAATTGATAAAAAGCGCGAACATCAAGGCGACCGTTGAATCCAACGTCCCGAAAAAAATTGCCTCACGCTTACCCGGCACCGTCTGGGCATACTTCCGAGTCTGCACAATCGACGAATGCAAGTAGAGATTATGCGGCATCACCGTCGCCCCCAAAATCCCGATCGCCAAATAAAGCATGCCTGGGTTTGTCACGATTTCGGGCGTCGGTATAAAGCCCCCCGCCACACCTGCCAGCGAGGGTTTGGCGAGGAACAACTCAACCGCAAAGCAGAGACCAATCGTCGCCATCAAAGTGACCACCACGATCTCAAGATAACGGAATCCTTTGTTTTGTAATAATAAAACAATCATCACATCCACCGCAGTAATGACACACCCCCAGACCAGCGGAATCCCGAAGAGCAGTTGCAAAGCAATCGCCGAACCCACCACCTCCGCTAAATCACAAGCCGCGATTGCCAATTCGCATAGTATCCATAAAAACCATACAATTGGCCTGGGATAATGGTCGCGGCAGGCCTGCGCCAGATCCCGCCCGGTTGCGATCCCGAGCTTGAGGCAGAGATGCTGGAGCAAAATCGCCATGAGATTAGAAATCATGACCACGGCTAGGAGCGAGTAGCCAAACTTCGCCCCCCCCGCCAAATCGGTGGCCCAATTCCCCGGATCCATATACCCGACCGCCACCAGAAATCCCGGGCCGGCGAACGCCAACCACTTTCGCCCAAACGAGGCATTCGCCGGTACCGTGATCGTACCGTGAACTTCCGCCAGGCTCGGCGCCCCTTGTGCTCGCCGCCACCCACCTGGTTCGGCCGGCAGATTTTTTCCGAATGGGTCCATCAAAGAGTCGCGGGCAAAGCGCCCCTTTCTCGCCCAAATAAAACTATCCGCGCCGATGCCGCTAGGGAGGGGACGGGATTCGCCCCGCCGGCCCATGGCTTTTCCGTCTCTAGGATTTGGTTGGTCCTGCCCCTGCAAGCCATGGCGTCAACCCCGGCAACTGCCGCCGGGGCAACCTCAAGATAACCAACCCGCCGCAGTCTGAAATCCTTGGCCACAACCGTCTGCTTTCGCTCGCCCCCACCTTGCCCCGTCGTCGTTTGCTTAAGATCGACCCGCCACGTCGCGCCCAGTATCCGCTTGGCTCCACGCGGCGGGGTGTTCGCAAACGCCACGGATCCTTCAACGTGACCGTGCCGACAACCCACCGCCCGGCCAAGGCTCATTATCCCGACCGATAACCAGATTAAACCCGACGTCCGCATAAAAATTAAATCCGAGTGCATCAACTTATTTTGAGTCGTCAAAATAAATCTTTAGTTGCTTCAAATAAATTGATTTTTATGATCGGTCCCATGGCGACAATCGCGGTCGAGAACTACCTCAAACACGTTTTGTTGCTGTCGACTCGCGAACCAGAGCTTGTTCCCATGGGCGCGCTCGCCGCCGCGCTCGCGGTCACCCCGGGAACCGCCACAACCATGGTCAAAGCGCTCGCCGAGGCATCCCTCCTCCGGCATCTTCCCCATCATGGCGTCAGCCTCACCCCGTCCGGGCGCCGTCTCGCGCTCAATGTTCTCCGCAAACACCGCCTCGTGGAGACGTTTCTCGTCAATATTCTTAAAATGGACTGGTCCACCGTCCATCGCGAGGCCGAGCGACTCGAACACGCGATCTCCGACGAGGTCCTCGATCGCCTCGACGAACTCTTAGGTCATCCGCAGTCCGATCCCCACGGCGACCCGATACCAAGCAGGGAAGGCGAGCTCCGTATCCAAATATATGCGACACTGAGCTCCTGCGTGGTGGGCACTTCCCAGCGAATCGTGCAGATCACTGACCAGTCCGAAAATTTCCTCCGCTTTGCCGACCAGCACGGGCTCCCTCCGGGCGCAGTCGTGCGCGTCACCAAGCGCGACCACGCCGCCGGCGTGCTCACGCTGCGTAAACCCACCGGGCGGTCGATTACGCTCAGTCTGAACGCTGGCGCTCAGATCTCGGTCGAACTCGCCATGAGCCAGGTGGCGAGCTGAGCTTCGCAACGCGCGCACCGGCAAGCTCCGGTCAAAGGGTCCCGCCAGTAACCGCGCCGACCGCGGGCACTTCGGCGCATTCTGCGCCGAGCGGTTTCCGGAAAACGGATGCCGTTTCTCCTCAATGGTGGCGACGGTGGCTCCATAATCTTCGGGCTAAGCGTGGGGTAAAAACGGATTCATTTTTTATCCGACTTCGTGTGCCCGTCCGGTCTCGGCGCGGCCAAGCCGATGGGACTTTGAAGATGGAAAAAAATTCTACAAGCAAGCCAGCGCAAGCAAAAGCCATGGGGTATTATTCCTCTCTAGCTACTCTTTTGCGAGGTCGCGCGCTCCTCCGATTTATCATCGCATCGCCTTCCGCGAGCAACGTGGCGCGCGAGGCTCTTCACTGGCAGCCTGTCGGACTTTAGGGGTATTCCACTCGTTTTCCTGAATTTTAGACCTTCAAATCTATCAGACCCCTCCGAGAAAATGCCTCATAAGCGATTCGGTGGCGTCGGATTTTTGAAAAATCTCTCAGTCCGAGAGGCTGCTCGGAATAAGTCCCCGCCGCGCCCACCCGCGCCACGAGCCCGCTGTGGGTGCGACCCAAGACGCGCCGAGACGTTCGCGTCGCCCGCGCTGATTGAACGACTCGTGGGCAGGGGGATGACTGGGCTCTATTTCGCGAGGGCCGATTTTTGCTTTGGCCTGGTCTTAAAAATGCGTTCAAAAAATGAGGCGCCGCTCAGATCGACTCCGTTCCGCGGGGCCGCGCGGCTCCGTCAGTCGCGCGGGGCAAGCTTCGGCCTGCGTGACGCTCGCAATTCCGCCGAGCTCAGGATGCCCAGAATTCCCCCTTGCTGATCGTCACCAGCTCTTCGCACACTTCCCACGATGTCGCAATCGTTCGCGCGCCTAGTTTTCGCCTTCACGCTGGTTTTTTTCGGAGCCTTTTTCGTCTGGCCTGTCTTCCAGATTTTGAAAGGTGGTTTCGTTGATGCCGACGGCCATTTGACTCTGGCTTATGTGAGGGTGCTCTTCAGCGACCCCACTTACGTTGGGGGGCTCCGTAATTCTTTCCTGCTCGCGTGCGCGGCGACCACGCTCGCCCTCGTCATTGCTTTGCCGCTCGCCGTCGTGAGCGATCGCTTCCTTTTTCCGGCCAAAAGCCTGCTCACTTCCGTCGTGCTCGTCCCGATGATTTTGCCGCCCTTTGTCGGAGCTATCGGCATCAAACAAATTTTTGGTCAATACGGTGCGCTCAACGCGATTCTCCAGCACATGGGTTTCCTCTCCCCCGACGTTACGATTGACTGGTTTGCTCAAAACCAATTCTGGGGCATCGCGGTCGTCGAGGCCTTCTCTCTCTACCCAATCATCTATTTGAACGCGGTCGCGGCCCTCGCCAACATCGATCCCGCGATGGAAGAAGCGGCCCAAAACCTAGGCTGCACCGGCCTTCGCCGCTTCCTGAAAATCACCTTGCCCCTCATCCGACCAGGCCTCTTTGCCGGTGGCACGATCGTTTTTATTTGGGCGTTTACGGAACTCGGCACGCCCCTCGTTTTTGACTACGATCGTGTCACCAGCGTACAGATTTATTACGGGCTAAAAGATATCGGCGCCAATCCGTTCCCGTTTGCCCTCGTCGCCGTCCTCCTCGCCTGTTCGGTGGCCCTTTATGCTCTGAGCAAAACCCTCTTCGGGCGCACTGGCCATGCGATGATGGCCAAAGCCACCGCCACCGGCGGCCCCCGCGCCCTCCCGCGCGCCCACGCGCTTCTCTGCACCTTCTTTTTTGCAGGCATCACTTTTCTCGCTGTGCTTCCTCATCTCGGCGTCATCCTCGTCGCTTTTTCTCGCGATTGGTACGCCTCGGTTTTACCCCACGACTATACCTTGGGGAATTTTCAACTTGCCCTTAGCCACGATCTCACCGTCCCCGCCATCGCCAATAGTCTTCGTTTCGCCAGTATCGCGACTGTCGTCGACCTCTTCTTGGGCGTCGCCATCGCTTATGTCGTCGTGCGCAGCAAAATCGCCGGCCGGCAGCTGTTGGACCTCTTGGCGATGCTCCCTCTCGCGGTCCCGGGTCTCGTCCTCGCCTTTGGCTATCTCGCCATGGCCCAAGATGGAAAATTCTTTGGGTTTCTTAACCCCACTCGCGATCCGACCATCTTATTGATCATTGCTTACTCTGTGCGCCGCCTGCCCTACGTCGTCCGGTCGGCCGCGGCCGGGTTCCAACAAACTAGCGAGACGCTCGAGGAGGCCGCTCAAAATCTTGGCGCCACCCCGTTCCGCGCTTTGGTAAAAATCACCTTGCCGCTCATCATGGCGAACGTGATCGCCGGCGGCCTCCTCGCATTTTCTTTTGCGATGCTCGAGGTCAGCGACTCCCTGATTCTTGCCCAGAAGCAAGTGTTCTACCCCATTACCAAGGCCATCATGGAGCTCTTCCAATTACTTGGCGACGGCAAGTTCATTGCCAGCGCCCTCGGCGTCTGGGCCATGGCTTTTCTGGGGATTACAATTGCCGGACTTAGCCTTGTCCTTGGCAAAAAACTCGGCGCTATTTTTCGCGTCTAGCCGCCGGTCGGATTTTAGGGGTATTCCACTGGGTTTCCTGAATTTTAGACCATCAAATCTATCAGACCCCTCCGAGAAAATGCCGCATAAGCGATTCTGTGGTGTCGGCTTTTTTAAAAATCCCTCAGTCCGACCGGCGTCGGGCGCTCCGCGCTAGCACCCTCCGCCAACGCGGCGAGCACGCTCTCACCGACCCATGAGTCAGCTCAGCGGCGCTTGGTCTGAAAGCTCTGCGTGGCTCCCGTCGCGGGTATGCTGATGCGGTAGCTGAGGCTATCTGCTGCGACCGTCAGTTTAATGAGGTTCGCGGAACACTCCGCGGCCGCGGCGCCCGTGAGCGTGCCGTGGTTCGCCAAATAAGCCGCTGGCGCATTCTCATCCGCCTCGACGTTCATGCTTCGATGCATCTGGTAAAGAGCGGTCACCGTCGGAACTTTTCGGATCGCGTTAAATGCCCCCGATTGCCCTCCTTTTTTCGGCCCATTATTCATCACGACGACGGTCGGCGCCAAGCTCTGCAGAAGAACCGGGTGATTGCTGACGTCGAGGCCGTGATGATTGGTCTGATACACGTCCACCGTCCCTGGTAAATTATAAGGCGTCACCAGCTTCTCTTCGATATTCCACGTCAAATCACCTCCGTCAAAAAAACGAAAGTCACCAAACTCAAGAATGAAGACTGCGCTATTCGCGTTGTCGCTCAGATCAACCGCTTTCGGCGGGACTGTACCCGTGAGCGGATTAAGCGTCCGCGTGGGCGCCTTTGTGGTCGGCGCCAAGATCTGGTCGGCGGCCAAGCAAACGAGGGCCAGTTTCTTCGCTCCGCTCGACTTCAGGGGGATCGCCGTACCCGCTTGCAGGGTCGCTCGCGGTGCCGAGATTTCGCGAAAGGGTTTAATTTGAACCGGAAAGGTCGACGGCACGCGACCGTCCGGATCACGGTCCGGAATCGCCCGATGATGGACCGTCCCCACGGGCAGCCGCTGCGCAATCTCCGCGGCTCCCCCAAAGTGGTCCGTGTGCCAGTGCGTAATCACCATATGATCAATCTTTACGAGCCCGGCCAACTTCGCCGCCTGCAAAATTCGCCCAGAATCACGGCCGCCTGGATTTCCCGTATCAATCAGTACGGACTCATTCTCGGGTGTGACGATCAACGTCGATCCTCCACCTTCTGAATCTACCCAATAAATGTCCAACGTTTGGCTTTTCTGATCGGCCCAAACCGAGAGCGACGCGAGGGCCGCTCCCATCCAGCATAGGGGTGAGTGCATAAATTTTTTTTGTCGAAAACCCTTCGACTGTCTCAAGCAACTGACTCTTCCATGTCCCCGTGACCGCTCTTCCACCGAGTCTCGACCTACGTCATCCTCAGCTCTTGGAATAGAAGGCGTTCACTTTTTCCGCGACATCCCGAAAGCCGATGTCTTCGCTGTAAATTACCTTGAACTCCGCAATCGCGAGGTCGGCCTTACCCATCAACTCATAACAAATGCCGAGCTCATAAATGATATCCTTCTTCGTATCATCCATGCCGCTGAGATCATTTTTGGCCGAGTTGAACTGCGCGACGGCGAGATCAAAGAGGCGCTTGGCCTTAAAGCACCGCCCCAAGCCCACCAGTGACGCCACCCGCACCTGCGGCCCTTTCTGCGACTGCTGAAATTGGCCGATGGCTGCCTCCGTCTGACCAGACTCGAGCAACAGAGAACCCAGAGCATACCGCGCGGGATAATCATTCGGATAACGCTCCACAAAGCGCTTCGCATCCGAAAGTTTAAATTCATCGAGCTCTTTCTGCGCCGCCGATAACTTGGCCAAAGCCGAGGCATCACCGGGCGCCGCCGCCACCGCCGCCTCGGCTTCCTTTGAGTGCTTCTCAATCACCGCAATTGCCAACTCCGATTCGGTCTTCTCCAAGGCGGCGTCGGTCTTGCCCACCGGTTGCTCTCGCGCCTTCCGCACCCAAGCCAGCGCTTCCTCTAAGTTGCCCATTTGTTTGTAAGCCTGCGAAACGCTGCGGTAGTGGCTTAAGTTACTCGGTTCACTTGCCACCTTCGCCAAGGCTTCCTCGAGCAGGCGCTGCGCCATATCTTCGCCCTTCACGATCTTTGCGCTCTGCTCGAGCGAGATCGTCTGGACCTCATCCTTCAACTTATCCCGAAAAGACTGCTTCACATCCCAGTTATGCTTCGTGACGGTCTGCGCGACCGAGGCTTTGCGCATTAAACTCTGGGCCTCGGCGTCCGAGGGCCGGTCGCGTAAAATTTCATCGGCGATTTTCAACGCATCAACTGGCTTGCCCGCCGCCAATAAGGCGTCGCCGAGCGCGAGCATATTGGGGCGATTATCAGGCTCCAACTCACGCACTGCATCCAAAGCAAACGCCACCGTCTCCAAATAACCCAGCCCCGTCGCCGCCTCCGCTAACATCTTCAATGCGGGAACACTCGTGGGATCTTTTGCCAGAAAAGCCTCCGCCGTCTCCAATTGCTTCGCCGGATCCTTCTTGCCTCCTCCAAACATAAACGGTGCCGTCGACAACCCACTCAGGGCTCGCCCCATAAAACCCGCGCTCCTGCTCCCGCGGTACTGCCGCATCTGCGCAATCCGCTGGAGCCGACGCACCTGTAAACAGCTCGGCTGCATCTTCAAAACCTGCGCGGTGACTTCGAGCACGTAATCCAACGTCCCCCGCTCTAATGCCACGCGCGCGTTCTCTATCATTTTTTGGTGACGGGGGTCCAAAGCAGCGACAGAAATTTCAGGCATAAGGGATTCGGAGCGAAAGCATCCAGCGCGAGGCGGTCAACCCTGTAGGCGGTTTTTTTAAAATGGGAAAAGTTACAAGAAATCTTCACCTGAGCTTCTGATTGTAGCCGCGCGCCGACTCAGGCGAGCCCCTCGCTCCTAAACCTCCAGACCATCCGCTACCACCGCCGCCTTTAGGCGATCCATCGCGCGCTCGGCCACCGCTAGCGTCGGTCCTTCGACCAGCAGGCGCAATTTAGCTTCCGTGCCGGAGTACCGCACGAGTACACGCCCCTCTTCTCCAAGCTCCTCCGCCAACTCTCTCATCACCGCCGAGAGAGACGCCAAGGACGCCAACGGCGGTTTCGCCCGCACTCGTAATGCCGCGGTTATCTGGGGGCACTTCACGAGGACCCGGCGTAAAACCGAAAGCGGCTGCCCCGTCGCCTGCATCACCGCAATCACCTTCAGCGCCGCCACCAAGCCGTCTCCTGTCGGGGAAACTTCCGAGCAAATCACGTGGCCCGAGGACTCCCCGCCCAGCGTCGCCCCATCCGCCCGCATCCGCTCCGCCACGTAGCGATCCCCGACCTCGGTCCTCGCGACCCGTCCTCCGGCCCGACGAATCGCTGTATCCACTCCTTGGTTACTCTGGACCGTCACCACCAAAAGCCGTTCGGCCAAACACCCCTGCGCCAACGCGTAAGTGGCCAGGATCGTCAAAATTTCATCACCGTCCAAGATCGCGCCCGACTCGTCACACAAAATGCAGCGATCGCCATCCCCATCGTGCGCAATCCCCAGACGCGCGTGCTCTGCGACCACCCGCGCGGCCAGCGTCTCCGGATATTCACTGCCCACGCGGGCATTAATATTCAAACCATCCGGCCCATCCCCGAGCCCGATCACCTCGGCTCCTAAGCGACGCAGCACCACCGGGCTCGTTCCACAGGTCGCGCCATTCGCAGTGTCGAGCACCACCCGCCAACCCACCAGCGAACGAGCCGGTAAAAGGCCCTCGGCCGATGCAATATAGTCGGCCTCCGCGGTCCTGGCCTCCGTGGTCCTTGCCTCTACCTGTCCAGCCGGGGTCGGCCCGCCGCTATCCGCTGCGGCCACCTCGTCGAGCAGGTTGCACTCGATCCGCGCTTCGTCATCATCGGTCAACTTAACGCCGCCCGGACCAAAAAATTTAATACCATTATCGCTTGCGGGGTTATGGGAAGCGGTAATGACCACCCCCAGACTTGCCCCCGTCGCCCGCACCGCCCGCGCCACCGCCGGCGTCGGCAGCACGCCCAGTCTCACGACCTTCGCGCCCGCCGCCACCAGGGCTCGCACCACCCCTCTCTCCAGCGACTCCCCCGACGCGCGCGTATCTCTTCCGATCACTATACGCATTTCGGCCCCAGGAGCCGCGGAATCCTGCCACCACCGCAGTGCCGCGACCGCTAACCGCGCCGCGAACGCCTCGTTAATGAGGGGGCCGCCAAAAGGGCCACGGACGCCGTCGGTACCAAAATATTTTCGATTCATGACTGATAAAATTCACGAACCGCGGCGATCTTACGTTTGACTGGCCCGCCTAGGAGAAAATCCCGCGCTGGCGCCAACCCCTCACGCACAGACCCCACTCGCCCCACAATCCACAGCGCCACCGCCGCATTCAGCACAATCGTATCCACCAGCCCCGCGGGCGCTTTCCCCTCCACCAAAGCAGCGACCATCGCGAGATTTGTGGCCAGGTCCCCACCCGCCAGATCCGAAAACGGCGATCGGGTAAGCCCAAAGTCTGCCGCCACCCACTCCCCGTTTACCTCGCTCCGCTCACCAAAGCCACACACCCGATTACAGGTTGCCGTCGTCAGTTCATCGATCCCGCGTTCATCTGAAATGATTCCATGCGCCGCCAGCCCGCTCTTGGCGCCCAGCGCGGCGAGCGCCCCCGCTAAAGTGGGCACCGAAGCCGCTGAAAAAGTCCCTAACAACACGTGGGCCGGCCGCCCGGGATTGATTAACGGTCCAAGAATATTGAATACCGTACGCTGGCCCCGCGCCGCCAAAGCCTTTCGCACCGGCGCGATGTGTCGAAAGGCAGGATGGTATGCGGGAGCGAAGAAAAAAACGAAGCCCAACTCATCAAGCGCGCGGCGCAATTGCTCCGCCGGAGCCTCCAAATTTACCCCTAGGCCCGCCAATAAATCAGCACTCCCGCACTTGGAGGTAATTCCTCGATTACCGTGTTTCATTACCGTCACCCCCGCACTCGCCAGGATCAGCACCACCACGCTGGATATATTAAAGCCTCCCGAATGATCTCCGCCCGTGCCGACAATATCAATGGCACTCGGCGCCCACGCCTCCACCCCGGGATTGATCGCACGCCCGCGAAAGGCCGCCGCAAACGCCGCCACCTCACCCGCCGTCTCACCTTTTTGAGCCAACGCGACGAGAAATGCCGCCTTGGATTCATCCGCTTCCTCCGTTCCCGCGAGCAGCGCGGCCGCGCTTTCGACCTGCCACACGCTCAACGACTCGCCAGCGGCCAACTGCATCGAGAGAAGGGCTAGCGGTGACATAAATTGAGATGTTTTTTTGGCCTGAGCGCACGACCTAGACCGCAGATGTTTTTCCGCGTGGCCATCTTTGGCGTAGCGGCACCGCCGCGCGCAATTAAAAAGCCGCTCTCTCTAAAAAAAGTGGGAAAATACCAAGGCTTCGCACTGCCATGACGCGCGCCGCCCCCCGCCAGGTGGAGGCAAGCTATCGTCGCCGCCGCCACCGCCACCACCTGCGCCCGCCACCGCCACCACCGCCACCACCGCCAACCGCACCACCGCCCGTTCACTCCTAACCGGCGCGAGCCGCGACCAGCATCTGCCTCCTACCGCCAATCTCCGACTGCGAATCACGCCCACGGAAAGTCTTTGCACCGCCTTTAAACAAATTAAATTGCGTGCGCTCCGCCTGAGCCAAAGCCTTTGCCCGTGTTCCGACCCATTTATCGTCGACAGATCGCCCTCTTCATCAGCGTCCTGATCGTGCTTTTAGCCCCCGGCTTCGCTCAGTCCTCGCCAAGTGGAGACCGCCCCGCCCCCGGACCCGCTCCCGCCCCCGCCGCGGCCGCGCACCTCAGTACGCGCGACGCCATCATTCTCGGCCTGGTCGAAGGCGTGACGGAGTTCCTCCCGATATCCTCAACCGGCCATCTCATCGTCGCCACCCGCTTATTGCATCTCGACTCGGAAAAACCCCTTCTCGGCACAGATGGGACACCGCTCTGGCATAAAAAGCCTTCAGAAAAAAACCCCGCCGGCGAACCTCTCACCCTAAAACTCGCCGCCGATACCTACACCGTCGTCATCCAAGCAGGTGCGATTGCTGCCGTCGCCCTGCTTTACTGGAGCCAGTTCCTCGCCATGTTCCGCGGACTCCTCGGACGGGACGCCGCGGGGCGCCGCCTCCTCGCGAACGTGCTGATTGCGTTCACTCCCGCCGCCACCATCGGTTTTCTCGCTCATAGTTGGATCGATACGCATCTTTTTTCCATCCGCGCGGTGATTATCGCTCAAGTGGCCGGAGCGTTTCTTATGATTTACGCCGAGCGTTGGCGGCGTGCGCGCGATCAGGCGTTGCCGGCCGCCGGTTCCTCCTCTCAGCCCATCGCCGCGACCGAATTAGACGCCCTCACCCCGATGAAGGCGGCCACCATTGGTGCACTCCAGTGCGTAGCCCTGTGGCCCGGCACCAGCCGATCCATGATGACCATTGTGGGCGGTTACTTAGTCGGCCTCGACCCGCGTCGGTCGGCGGAATTCAGCTTCTTGCTCGGTTTTATTACCCTGAGTGCCGCGTCAATTTACAAAGGATTTAGGAGCGGGGGCGCCATGATCCAAGTTTTCGGCTGGGGCCCCATTCTGCTTGGCGCGGCCGTAGCTGCGATCACCGCGGCTATCTGCGTGCGCTTTTTGGTGCTCTGGCTAACGCGCCATGGCCTGACCGCCTTCGCCTGGTATCGTCTCGCCCTCGCCGCGGCCCTCGTCGCCCTCTTTTATCTGTGATCTATTTGCGATCGCCCCAGCTGCGCCCAGTTGCGACCTCGGGAGAATCGATCCGCGCCGCCGCCCGCATCTATCGATTTACCCTCCTTCCCGCGCCGCTTCCACGTGAACGTCCCTCGGTCTTGCGTCGATCTTGCTCGGGCTTGCGTCGGGCTTCCTCGGTCTTGCGTCGGGATCCCCACCGAACTCGCTCAGGAGGCCCCGAGGATCCCGTCGACCTAAACTGATCGAAGGCGGTTTGAGCTAAATATTCGACTCTTTATGAATTCAACTCCCCACGAATTAATACCCGAGGTCTTGATGGCCTAAGTCCGAGCGGCGGCTCGGGCGCGAGGCATGGCGCACGCGGCATGGGCGCACGCCGCCCGTTGACACGTGTTCCGCTCAGCCCGTACGCTTTTTTTACCTTTATGGAACCTTCGACTTACGTGCTGGAGTTCGAAAAACCGCTCAGAGAGCTTACGCGCCAAGTCGACGACCTGCGCCAGCGCTCGCTCGAGACCAACGTCGATCTCACCAGCGAAATCCAGTCCATCGAATCTAAAATCGAGAGCACCGGCCAAGAAATTTACTCCAGTCTCAGTGCCTGGCAAAAGGTCCAGATCGCTCGGCATCCGAAGCGCCCCTACGCACTCGATTATATCCAGGCGATCTGCGAAAACTTCCAAGAACTCCACGGAGATCGCCAATTTAAGGACGACCGCGCCATCGTCGGCGGCACCGCCTTCTTTAACGGCGAGGCTGTTATGATCGTCGCCCAACAAAAGGGCCGCGACCCCAAGGAACGAATCCTGCGTAACTTCGGCATGCCGCAGCCCGAAGGCTACCGGAAGGCGCTTCGGCTGATGAAGCTCGCGGAGAAATTCCATATTCCCGTTCTCACCTTCATCGATACCCCAGGCGCTTTCCCCGGAATCGAATCGGAGGCCCGCCATGTTTCCGAGGCCATCGCCACCAACCTTCGCGAGATGGCCATGCTCCGCACTCCTTCCGTCGCCGTCGTCATCGGCGAGGGGGGGTCAGGTGGAGCCTTGGGTATCGGCGTTACCGACCGCGTCCTCATTTTCGAAAATAGCTACTACTCGGTCATTTCCCCCGAGGGCTGCGCCGCTATTCTCTGGAAAGACAGTGCCGCGGCTCCCACCGCCGCTGAGGCCCTGAAAGTCAGTGCTCACCATCTCAAGGGCCTCGGCGTCGTCGATGAGGTCATCCCCGAACCTGCGGGCGGAGCCCATCATAACCCCGAGCAAGCCGCCGCGGCCCTCAAAACGAGTCTCCAAAAGCACCTCCTCGCGATCCGCTCCCTCGATACCGAGGCCCTCCTCAATGCCCGCTACGAGCGTTTCCGTCACCTCGGAGTTTTTACTGAGGACGGTGCCATCCGCAGCTGAGTAGCTGCCTTTGCGCCTCGGTTGATTCGACGGTCTTTGCCCGTCCAATTCAGCTTCCTCTGTTTTCGATGGCTCGCAGCAGGTCAATAGTCTCCGCGAGGATTTTTAAAGGCGCTTTGTTTCTCGGATGACCCGGCGCCGCGATCACCAATAATTCCAGGCCCCTTCCTCCGTGTCTTGGCGATGCGGTTCCCTTTCCCTTCTTACTCCTACTCGATCTCATGGCCCTACTTTCCGTACTCATCATCGGTTGTGGCAGCATCGGGGAGCGTCATCTGCGCTGTTTCCAGCTCACCGGCCGCGCCCAGGTAACTGCGTGTGACACTCGCCCAGCCTTGCTCGCAATCCTCGGGCAGACCTATCAAGTCGCCACTGCCGCCGACTGGGAGCAGGCACTCGCCCAACAGTCCTTCGATGCCGTCGTGATTTGCACGCCGGCTCATTTGCACGTGCCCATGGCCCGACGGGTCTTACAACACGGCTGCCACGTCTTGATCGAAAAGCCCCTTTCGCAATCGCTCGCCGGTGTCGAAGAGTTGCGGCAGGCCCGCGATCTTGCCAAACGGCACGCAGCGGTGGCGTATGTTTTGCACGTCAATCCGTTATTGCTGCAGGCGCGTGATTTCCTTCGCAGCGGTGAGTTTGGCCCTGTCCGCCACGTGACCGTGACGACCGGTCAGCATTTTCCCAGTATGCGACCAGCGCATGCCGCCCACTACGCGCAAACCTACTATCGCGACCGCAAGACCGGCGGCGGTGCCATTCAGGATGCGCTAACTCATTTGGCCAATTGGATGGAAAGCGTCGTGGGCGCCACCGACAGCGTGCTTTGCGATTGCTCTCACCAAGTAGTCCCAGACGTCACCGTCGAGGACACCGTCAACTTGAGTGCCCGCCACGGCGACATCCTTGTCAATTATACGCTCAACCAGTTTCAGGCTCCCAACGAAACCACCCTCCAGTTCAATACCGCCACCGGCAGCGTGAAGATTGAATTTCACCGTCGCCGCTGGGGAATCTTCCGCCTCGGCGACTCCAGGTGGAACTGGCACGAGCTTCCCCCGGCGGACCGCGACGCACTTTTTATCGAGCAAGCCAACGCCTTTATCGATCAGATCGAGGGCCAACCGGCCCGCCTGTGTACGCTCGAGGCCGCGCAGCAAACCCTCCGCTTTAACCTCGCCGCCCTCGCTTCCGCCGATTCCAGCGCCCGCGTGCATTGTACCCAAGTGATGGCCTGACCACACTTGCCGATCGCCGTCTTGCGGTTCGCCTCCGCCGCACTTGCTCATCCTTTGAAAACTAAACCTCACGCTATCCTTTCTTCCACCCGAGCGACCCCGCGCGCCCACGACCAGCCTCCGCCGCGCCAAGTCCGGGTGCCCTCTCCGACCCTCGCGATCGATATCGACGCCAACCGCCGAATGCTCAATCGCTATCGGTTCGTTCTGCAAGAGGGCATGCGCATCCTCGCTGGCTGGCTGCCGCACGTCGCGACCTTCGAGCTCAAATGCGAGCTCGGTCGGACCCTCTGGGAAAACTCCCTGCACGTCAACGCCCTCTACCTGCGCCTGCGCGAGATCCAGTCGCCCGCTTTTCAGAAGCCGGCTGACCCCGCGCTCCTCACGCTGATGCGCGAACTGATCCACGCGCCCGATGAGTTTGCCCTCGCCTTGGGCCTCTTCCACGTCGTCACGCCCAGTCTCGTCACCGCCTTGGCCTCTCACGAGACCACCACCTTTCCCAACAGTGATCTACCGAGCGTCCACGTCATCAAGCACGCGCTGCTCGACCTCCGTGGCCAACTCGAGCGGAGCGCCCCGCTGCTCGAACAAGCCACCCAGGCCGGCAAAATCCGCCCCGCCGCTTTCGCGTGGGCCAACGAGATCGCCAAGCTTCTCGCCAGCGCCGGCGGCATCAGCGGAGAACAGCCGCGGCCTAAAAATAAATCTCCCGTGGTCCCTTCGTGCCGCCAGCCATTCAAGGCGCCTCGCGAGGCCGCGCGCGACGAACGCTTCACCCAGCGCGCGGCCGATCTCTCGCCAATGCCGGGCGAGGATGATTATTCAGCGCATACCATCGAGGAATTCGAGCGCTACTCGACAGAAATGCTCGCCGCCGAGACCATCGCATCCGTCATGTTTTCACTCAGTGAGATGCCGTGGGAATTCCAATTCGACTGCGCACGTCACCTCTACGATGAAGTGCGCCATTGCCTCATGGGTTACGAGTGGATGCGCCAGCGCGGCATGAATCCGCTGCACTCACCGCAGTATCTCCATATCTATAAATGGCGGAGCCAGTTTCCTCCAGTCATGCAATATTGCCTGCTCACGATGGGCAACGAGATGCACGCGTTCCCCTACCGCCATCGTCGGGTCGAAGCGCACCAAAAATCCGGCGACCAGCTGAGCGAACAATTTGTCCGCTACGACATCGCCGACGAAACCCAGCATGTCCGCTTCGGCAATCGCTGGCTGCCGGAATTACTCAAACACGTCGGGGAGGAACGGCCGTTAAAAAAATATGTTAACGACGTCCTCGCCATCTGGCGCGAGGAGTACGCCACCGGCAAGCTGACGCTGAATGTCGAGTAATTTTGCGCCCTCCCCAACCCCTGCCTGCTTTATGAGTCTCGTCAAAACCCCCCACGATATCCGACTGGCCATACTCGGGAGCACCCCAGGTAATGGCCACCCCTACTCGTGGAGCGCCATCTTCAACGGCTACGATCGCGAGATCATGACCCGCGAGTGTCCCTTCGCGGGTATTCCCGCGTATCTCAATAAACAACCCACCGAAACCCTCACAATTCCCGGGGCTAAAGTGACTCACATTTGCTGCATCGGCGATGGCGGCTTCACCGCCGCGCACGTCGCTAAATGCTCCCTCATTCCCCACGTCGTGGAAAACCCCGCCGACGTCATCGGCCACGTCGATGCCGTCGTGATCGCCACCGACATCGGCCACGAGCACGTCAGCCGCGCCCGGCCCTTCATTGACGCTGGGCTCCCCGTTTTCATCGACAAGCCTCTCACCGATAACGCTCCGCATCTAAGGGTCTTCCAGGACTGGGTCGCCGCCGGCCAAGCGCTCATGTCCTCGAGTTGCATGCGTTATGCGAAAGAGTTCCTGCCGTATCGGCTCTCGACGCGTGAACTGGGCGACTTGCGCTTCGTCAGCATCACGACCCCCAAAAGTTGGGAGGCCTACGGGATCCACGCGCTGGAGTCCATCTATCCAATCCTCGGCCCTGGCTTCATCTCAGCCCGCAACACCGGTTCGATCGAACGTAATATCGTCCATCTGAAACACCGCAGTGGCGTCGATGTCATCGCCGTCGCGTCCGCCGATATGTATGGCAGCTTCGGCTGCCTGCAACTCTGCGGCACTGCCGGAAAAGTGCAGCTGTCCTTCAGCGATTCGTTTTTCTCCTTCAAAACCCAGCTCGAAGCTTTTATCGGCTACCTCCGAACCGGTGTGCATCCTTTTCCGTTTTCAGAAACGGTCGAGCTGATGCAAATGGTCATCGCCGGCATTCGCAGTCGCGAACAAGGCGGCCGTGAGGTGCTACTCAGTGAAATTTAATCGAAACGTTCTCCTCGCCGCGCAACGTAACGGCGTTATCTTCTCCCCTTCTATCCCCTTTTGATTCCTGCCATGAACCTCCGCCCCAGCCGCGTGCTGAAACTGCTCCGCGACGGTCAACTGCCGACCGTCCTCAAAATCAATCTCTCCGATCCGCGGGTTATCGAGATCGCCGGCCTCACCGGTATCGACGCCGTCTGGATCTGCATGGAGCACGTGCCGAACGATTGGACTGGGATCGAAAACCAAGTCCGCGCTGGTCGCGTGCACAACATCGACACGCTCGTGCGCGTCGCGCGCGGAAGTTACAGCGACTACATCCGCCCGTTGGAAGCGGGGGCCACCGGCATCATCGTGCCGCATGTGGCCAGCGCGCCGGAGGCTCGCCAAATTGTCGAGTGGGTGCGCTTCCATCCCGTCGGTAAACGCGCCCTCGATGGCGGCAATATCGACGGCCAGTTCTGCCTCGTCCCGCTCCCCGACTATATCCAACACTCCAATACGGAGCGGGTCGTCATTCTGCAAATTGAGTCGCCCGAGGCCCTTGAAAATGTCGAGGAGATCGCCGCCGTTCCCGGCTTCGATGGCATTCTTTTTGGCCCCGGCGATTTCAGCCACCGCATCGGTAAAGCCGGCCAACTCGATGACCCCGAGGTCGTCGCCGCCCGTAAACGGGTCGCCGCCGCCTGCCAGCGGCACGGTAAATTTGCCATGGCCGCCGGGTTCATCGCCCCGTTCCCAGACCTGCTCGCGGAGGGCTACCGCGTCTTCAACCTCGGCGCCGACGTCATCGCCCTCACCAACTATGTGAAACAGCGCCTCGATGTGATCCACGGCCACATCGCCGCGCTCCCCGCCGCGACCCAGCCCCCCGCCCGCTCGCCTTACCATTGACCAAAATCGCGGTCGTCTGGGTCGAGTTGGGCCGCGCGCATCGACCGTTTTCCCCCGCGAAAAGCTCGCCCACAAAAAACCTTCCTCCAAGCGAGGTGCTCCCACCGTTCGGCTTCTCTTCCCGACCGGCTTTTCCATCGTCTCAAACGCGCCTTTCCTAAACCTTTCCCGACCACTTCCACGTCGATCGCCCTTCCCATCGCCACCCCTTTTTTATGGCCACGTCGTTCTCCCTTCAGGGCAAAGTAATCATTCAATTCGGTGGCACCGGGCTCCTCGGTTGCGCTTTGGTCGCGGAGCTTGCCACCACCGGCTGTACACTTGTCGTCGCCTCCCGCAATCGCGCTTCGCTTGCGTCGCTCGCTGATCGCGAAAAAGCCGCCGGCCGGACGGTATTCATCGAGGAAACCGACATCGGCTCGGAGGCATCCCTCCAAAGCTTGCGCGACCGCGTTCTCAGCCAGCACCAGCGGGTCGATGGCATCGTCTTCAACGCCGTCAGTCGCCCGATGAAATCGATGGACGACGACCTCGCCGTCTGGCGTCAATCGATGGAGATCAACGCCACCGGATTTTTTTCAACCGTCCGCATCTTTGGCGACGCCATGGCCAGCCAAGGCTCCGGGAGCATCGTCAACATCGCGTCGATCTACGGCATGGTCGGCAGCAACCTGTCGCTTTACGAGGGAACCAACATGACGGTCGCACCCGATTATTTTTTCCACAAGGGCGGTATGCTCAACCTCACCCGCTACCTCGGTTCGCACTACGGGCCGAAGGGCGTGCGCGTCAACGTCGTATCGCCCGGTGGTATCTATAACCCGGATACACCGCAGGCAGCCCCGTTCATCGAACGTTACAATAAAATCACCATGCTGGGTCGCCTTGCCAACGCCGCCGAAGTCGCCGGTGCCGTGATTTTTCTGCTCAGCGACGCGTCCAGCTACATCACCGGAGCCAACCTGCCCGTCGATGGTGGCCACACTGCCAAATGAAACCCTGGTATTCTCTCGAAGGTAAAATCATCTGGGTCACCGGCGGCGCGGGCTACCTTGGCTCGGCGATCACCACCGCGCTCGATGCCCAGTGCGCCAAGGTGCTCTGCTGCGATCTTCCGGGCAAGGCGGAGGCTTTGGTGCGCGATCAGAAACTTACCCGTACGGTGCCGCTTTCGCTCGACATCAATCACACCGCCGGCCTGCCGGACACGATCGACGCGCTAGTCGCGGCGCATGGGCTCCCCGACGGTGTCGTCCACCTCGTCTACGCATCTTCCAGTGGAAAACACCTCGAGGCCATCACCGCGGAGGAATTTAAACGCACGTTCGATCAGGCCCTGACGCCGACTTTTATCCTCTGCCGCGCCCTCGCTGAGCGGATGAAAGTCCGCGGCTCCGGCTGTTTCGTCCTCTTTGGCAGCATGTATGGCATCGTCCCTCCCGACCCGCGTATCTACCACGATCCCATGACACCAAATCCCATCGATTACGGTGCGAGCAAGGCGGCCACCCTCCAAATGTCGCGCTACCTCGCCGTACATTATGGATCAGCCGGTATCCGTTTCAATTGCGTGACCCCGGGCCCATTTCCCAACCCTTCCGTGCAAAAAAACCACCCGGAATTCATCAGTGACCTCAACCGGAAAACGGCCCTCAACCGCATCGGTCAAAACGCTGAGATTATCGGTCCCACCCTTTTCCTCCTTTCCGACAGCGCTTCTTATGTCACCGGCCACAGTTTAGTTGTCGACGGCGGATGGACGACTTGGTGAGAGGCAAACTCCGACCGCATAATCACCGGCGCGCAGGCCCGGCTTTGCTTTCGCTCCCTGCCAAGATGCCCGCGCCACCTCGGAGGTCAAAGTCTGAAATTCAGCAGTGACCGTATCAGCGACCACGACCAAGGCGGGGCCGTTCGCTCGGTCAATCAGGTCGCTCCGGCCAATCGCGACCAGAGCAGGAGGTCCGCCCAGCGAAAAACTTCTCGCCCATTGCGCGCGACTCACCCCGATCGTGACATTTTTCTGCTGCGAGGTACCGCCAAAAAGTGCAACTTAATCCGTGACCCTTTTCCCAAAGCCGGCTGGACAAGCCCCCCCCCACCTGAGCAAACGTAACCACCCGAATGGGCTCGCTCGTTTGGTGACTATTTCCGCAAATCGATTTCGGTCGTACCCGCAATCAGCTCAGCGACGACCGAACGAGGAAAAGGCCGGAGTATTCGCGGCGCGAGGGTAGCCTGATCGCAAATCGGCGACGGCGCCATCGAGCACAGAACCGCGTGGTAATCGTTGAAGGGCCGGAATGAAAATTCGGAGATAACGCGCCGCTCTCCCCGCTTATGAGGTCTGCACCGAGAGAACTCACCGCCGGAAAACCAACGGTTCGAGCAGCGTCTCTTTGAATATCGGCGGTGGCCACTCCCTCCCGCACGAATAAACTGCGGCCTAGCCGCCAACCAAGAACACTCCAAACAGATGCCCGGCGAACGCCTTGCCGATCTTTGAAAAATACTGCGGCGATAGAATTCGCTAACCCTCTCGCCGCATCGTCAACTCAACTATCACTGAATTCTCGGTGAGGCATCTCGTTTATACTAAATCCATGGCTAAAGTAAAAATCATCCCCGTCGGCAACCGCATCTTGATCGAACACATTGAGGAGAAGGAACAAGTCCGCGGGGGCGTCATCATCCCCGATAGCGCGAAAGAGAAGCCACAGGAGGCGATCGTCATCGCCCTCGGCAGCGGGGCCAAGGACGAGGACGGCAAGATCATTCCTTTCGAAGTCAAAGTCGGTGATAAGGTCCTCGTCGCCAAATACGGCGGTTCTGAGGTCAAGCTCGACAACAAAAAATATACCCTCGTTCGCGAAGACGACATCTTGGGCATCCTCACCTAATTATTTTCGCCCGCTCTATTTCTCTCTAAAAAAATCTTCTCATGGCTGCTAAACAACTTCTTTTCGACGAGGCTGCTCGTCACAAAATTCTCCGCGGCGTTTCGCTCCTCTCCCGAGCGGTCACCGTGACGCTCGGACCCAAGGGCCGCAACGTCGTCATCGATAAAAAATTCGGCTCTCCCACCGTCACCAAGGACGGCGTCACCGTGGCAAAAGAAATCGAATTGCCCGATCCATTCGAAAACATGGGCGCCCAAATGGTTAAAGAGGTCGCCTCGAAAACGAGCGATGCGGCCGGCGACGGTACGACCACCGCCACCGTATTGGCCGAGGCCATTTACAAAGAGGGGCTCAAAAGCGTCACGGCCGGCTCCAACCCGATCTTCCTCAAACGCGGGATCGACAAGGCCGTCGCGGCCGCCATCACCGAACTTGCGCGAATTTCCCGGAAAGTCAGCGATCGCGAAGAAATCCGCCAAGTTGCCACCGTTTCCGCCAATTGGGACGACGCGATCGGCAACACCATCGCCGATGCCATGGACAAGGTCGGCAAAGACGGCACCATCACCGTCGAGGAGGCCAAAACCCTTGAAACAACCCTCGATGTGGTCGAGGGCATGCAATTCGACAAGGGGTATCTGTCACCCTACTTCGCGACGAATGCCGACCTCATGGAAGTCTCGCTGGAGGATGCCTACGTATTGATTCACGAAAAGAAAATTTCCGGCCTCCAAGATCTTCTGCCTCTGCTCCAGACGATCGCCAAGAGCAGCAAACCCCTCCTGATCATCGCCGAAGATGTCGAGGGAGAGGCACTCGCTGCATTGGTCGTCAATAAAATGCGCGGCACTTTGAATGTCTGCGCGGTCAAGGCTCCCGGCTTTGGCGATCGCCGTAAATCGATGTTGGAAGATATCGCCATTCTCACCGGCGGCAGATGCTTCACCGAAGATCTTGGCGTCAAACTGGAGAACATTACCCTCGCGGACCTCGGTCGGGCCAAGCGGATCACCGTCGGCAAAGAAAACACCACGATCATCGAGGGCGGCGGAAAATCCTCCGATATCCAAGGCCGCGTAAAACAAATCCGCCGCCAAATCGACGAGACGACTTCCGATTACGATCGCGAGAAACTTCAGGAACGCCTCGCCAAGCTGGCCGGGGGGGTCGCCGTCATTCATGTCGGCGCCTCGACCGAGGTCGAAATGAAAGAGAAGAAGGCGCGGGTCGAAGATGCCCTCCACGCCACTCGTGCGGCCGTCGAGGAGGGGATTGTCCCCGGCGGTGGTGTCGCGCTCCTGCGCTGCGTCAAGGGGATCAATGCCCTCACGCTGCAAGGAGACGAAGCCATCGGAGCGCAAATTGTTCGCCGCGCCATTGAGTCGCCCATTCGGATGCTGTGCGCCAACGCCGGAGTCGAGGGTGCCATCGTCGTCGGGCGCGTGTCCGAAGGTAAGGGCGCGTTCGGCTACAACGTTGCCACCGGTGTCTATGAAGATCTCGTCAAGGCGGGCGTTGTCGACCCCACGAAGGTCACCCGTACGGCCCTCCAAAATGCGGCATCGATCGCCGGTTTGTTGTTAACCACGGAATGCATGATAACCGAAATCCAGGAAGCCCCGGCACCCGCCGGTGGCCACGGGGATGGCGGTGGCATGGGTCACTGATCGGTTGGTTCGAATCACCCGCCGTAGGTGCACGGGCCCTACGGCGTCACGAGGCGGCCTGAAAAGCCAGGCCGCCTTTGTTTTCGATGATTGAGGTCGTGGCTGTACGACCGCTAGATCAGCCTCGAGCGGGCCGCCCACGAAAGCCATCGGCGACGTGAGGAAATGCTCACAATCTCTCCCTCTAACCGGTGCGGCGAGAATCGCCTTAAGCTCCTGGTTGGGAGAACCGAAGTGGCAAAGGCACGTTGCCGCAGGATCCGAGGCAACTTCGGTCCTGGGTCATGGCTAAGGTTATGGAAGCACGCGGGCCCACTGGGCGGCGTGGACTCGGGCAGGTAAGGAGGAAACTTTGGCCCGAAAAGAGCTAATCGCTCTAGAAAAGCCGAAGGCTTCCGGGCTCCGACGCGAGCGGAGGTAAAACGCTCTTACTCGGATGCTGACAAACGCGACAGATTTACGCGCGCACCAACGCCGACAAACGCGACAGATTTACGCGCGCACCAATGCTCACTAACTATGAGGAATGGCCACTCGCGGAAAAAAATACCAGAGGGGCGGCCTAAGCCGGGGGCGCCCCTTGACCCAACAAGTTGAACTCAGAGCCCAAAGGGCAAGCAGCGCAGCAATGGGGCTTTGTGCCCGGGCGCCACGAGCTTATCACGACTGGCGCGGCGTTTGGACTTGGTGCTTTTAGCACCGAGTAAATGACGAAAACCAGGCGTACGACGGACCAATTTGCCCCGAGCCGTCAGTTTGAAGCGCTTGGCCACAGATTTTTTTGTTTTTTGCATAATGAAAGATTAACTTTTGGCCGACAGATCTCAGCGCCGTTGGCTACGCTTTCAACGACCCCGATTAACCGAGAACGCTCAGACGTAGAGTTGTCGAGACTTGCGGTGTATCCATCAAATGACGATGCATTCCACTACCGCAACTTATATATTTTAGTAAATAATTGGATAATAGATAATTAAGTAATTTAATAAGATTATTTTAGGCGTTGAAAGCGCCGCAAATGCGCGTGGTCTGGCAGAAGCGTGAGGCCATCGTCGGGCACCACCGTCGCACGCCGCAAACTGCGTGCTTGGTGTC
Organism: Opitutus sp. GAS368; assembly: GCA_945903465.1. Classification (GTDB taxonomy): domain Bacteria; phylum Verrucomicrobiota; class Verrucomicrobiia; order Opitutales; family Opitutaceae; genus ER46. Next base: position 18,022 of record CAMDOF010000050.1, on the reverse strand, counting down.
GTTGGGCCTACAGGATCGCCGGGAATCACCTGCGACTACTGTCCGCCGAGGTGTGCAAATACGCAAAAATGTTCGTTAAGCACCTCGACGGAACTTGCGGCCACTGGGTTTGTGGCACCGCCCACCCATTCATTGAGAGGCTCAATCGCGGCTTCTCCCCGGTCAAACGTCAGGCGGCGGCGGCCACTTCACAGATTTTTACGTCATGCCCGACTTCACCGCAGGCAGGAGCGATCTGCCTGTTACCCATTGAAGGAGGGAGGAACCCTCCGGAACGGCGTGGCCCGCTGAACAAGAAAGTTGCGGGCCTTATTTGGCGCCATTCTGGGTTGACCCTTTCTAACTCGCTCTCATGAGCACAGCCTCCGCGCTCGGTGATGACTCGGCAAACGGCGACGCCACGCTCAGAGTTGCCTGTCGCCTCGGCGGGACTCTCAGCGGGCGCACGACGCAACGGCAGCGCGCCGACGAGGTGCAGCTGCTGGCGGCTTCCCCGCGGCCATCGTCTGAATCTTTTGGGAGATAGCTTTTAAAATCGCCCGCTCAATCCGATGGTGACCGTTACGCCGGGAATTCGATACTCCGAGATGTTGTCGGCAATGCCGCGGTAAAAGACCTGCGCCTCGTTGAAGATATTACCGATGTCGAAGGAGAAACTCAGCGAAGGCCGGAACTGATAAGCCGCGCCGATATTCACGATAGTTCGCTCGGCCGTGTACTGGTTGCGACCGGAGCCGGTGGCGCTAAAGGCGTTGAGATATTCGGCGGTGCGGTTGAGGTTGATGCGCGTGCCCAGCTGGCGGTAGCGCCAGCTTACGCTGAGGTTGGCGGTGCGCGGCACGAAGCCGGGGACCTCTCCAGACTTGCGCGTCGTGGTGCTCCCAAAATTACCGTGCGTATCCAGAATCGTGGTGTTGACCGCCAGGCCGAGACCCTTGAGCAGCCCGGGAAGAAACGTGAACTGCTGTTGGTAGCTTAACTCCCAGCCCTGCACAATCGCGGTGCCGAGATTGGCGGAGGTGAGGATGGTGAAGCCGCTGTAATCGCCGTTGTAGCCATTATCAGCGCCGTTGCCGACGGTGCCAGCGAGTTGGCCGTTGACGAAGTAATCTTTGATCGTCTTGTGAAACCAACTGACCGAGAGGCTGCCGATCGGCTCGAAATAATACTCCAGCGAGGTGTCCCAGCTTTCCGCCGTTTGCGGTTTCAAACTGGGATTGCTGATCGTCAGCGTCTGCGCGACTTCGTTAACGGTCTCGCTCGGGTAAAGATTGCTGAGCGGTGGTCGTCCGAAACTGTTCGACCAGCTTAGGCGCGCCTTTAGGCTAGGGAGAATATCGTGGGTCAGATGGGCGCTGGGAAATGCTTTGGTGGAGTTGCCCGAGCGCTCGCGTCGGGTGTTGGCATAGTCTTTGCGCGCGGCGCCGGCGGGATCGGCGAGTTGCTCGGCGGCAGTGCTGCCGATGCGGGCGCGGACCCAGCCCCAGCTATTATCGTCGGTTGCTTCGACGCGCAGGCCGCTGACGAAGCCCGTTTTTCCGATCATGCCTTGGGTCATGAGGTAGCCGGCCTTGACGGTCTCGATGATCTGGCGCGTACCGGTGTATTTCGTCGATTCGGCGAAGTAGAGATCATCGCGCCAGAGAGCGGGATTGACGGGCGCACGTCCGATGCTGATCGCGTTGGCACTCCATGCGGGAATTTTTAGCCCCGTCTGCTGATCACCGAAGGTCTCGATCGTCGGGTCGGTTGGTAGCTGGGCGGAATGGGTCCCCGTAAAGATTGAGCGTCGGTCTTTTTTGCCATCGGCGGCCTTTTCATCACGCAGACGAAAACCCGTCTTTAGGAAAATGGTTGCGGCCAAGGGAAGCCGATAGCGGGCGTTGCCCCGCACTTCGCGGACCTCGTGGAGATTTTTGTTGTCGCTGAAACCCAAGCTCGCGGGCCGATAGCTGGCGGGATTGCTGATGTCGGGGCCGCCGACTTGAGTGAAGCGTGGAAAAAGATCAGACTGGGAGCGGTCGAGAATCCAACCTACGCCCGTCACGCGATTGACGAGGACGCCGCCATCGCCATCGGTACCGTTGATGTGGTCGAGGCTGACGACGGCGTTGTAATCCAGTTCGAGGGCGCCGAATTGCTGCTCCGCCCCGAAATCAACGTGGCGTTGACGATGGTTGAATTTGAACATCTGTGAAGTGATATCGATGGTCGAGGCGGCGACGGGGCGGACTTGGGTAATGCGAGTGGTGAACCCGGGAACGATGCCGGAGGTGGTGGCATTGGGGACGGTGGACTGATTGCCGGTGTAAGCGCGAAAGATGTATTTCTGCCGAAAGCGCTCGAAGGCGTCGTTGTAGATCAGGTTGATCGAGAGTTTGGTGCTGGCGGAAAGTCGGAAATCGAATTTAGCGTTGAGGCTCGATTGTTTGCGGTTGTTATAGTTATCGGTTGTGCGGTAGTCCCAAACGTAGGCGGGAGAGTTCGCGGTATCTTGGAAATCTCGGGTCGTGCTGAAAAAGCCGATGGCCTGCTCGCTATTAAAAACGTTGAGGGAAACGCCCAAGTTTCGATCCCCGCCGAATACGCCGAAGACCTCCTGATAGCCGACATTCATGAGTGGGTGGGCACGGTGTTGCTCGCGCAGAGGGATCTGCTGGGTACCGGGAGGCGCGATGCGGGCGGAGAAATTATAAGTGATGCGGCGCTTTTCCTTCATGCTCAACGTCGAGCGGCTCTTGAGGTTGACGGTGCCGCCGAGGGAGCCGGCTTCTTTGTCGGGCGTGTGGCCCTTGGTGACTTCGAGGGCTTCAAACATGGATCCGGTGATGGTGTGGATGCGGGTCGCGCGGGCGGCGCCGCCTTGGCTGGCCATGAGTGCGCCGTCGATGGTGATGGTGTTCATCGCGGGAGGCATGCCGCGAATGGTGAAGCCGACGATATTGCCCTCGTCGCTGAGATTCCCGGCGACGCCTGGGAGAAGCACCGCGAGCTCGCTGGCGTTCATGTTGGGGAGGTTGCCGTAGGCATCGAGAGCCACGACGTCTTTCTTGTTAGTGGCATTGCGTTGAGCGGTGAGAGCGGCCGCGTTGCCCTCGCGCTCGCCTGTCACGGTAAAAGCGGCGAGTTTGTAAATCCCGGTGGAAAGGTCGAAGTCGCGGGTCGCTCGCTGGTTGGCGGCGACGACCACGGTGGCGGTGAGCGGATCGAGACCGATGTAACTAGCCACGATCTCGTGCGGGCCCGCGGGGACATCGCGCAGAGTGAATCTTCCGGTTTGATCGGTCAGGGTGGACAAGCCCAACAAAGGTAATTCAACGCGGGCGCCCTCAAGCAGGCGGCCGGTGTTCACGTTGCCGACGTTGCCGGAAATGATGCCGATGGACGCGGAACTAAGACTCAGCGAATCCGCCGCGCTCAAGTGGGTCACTGGCCAAGCGGCGGTGAGTAGGGTGCCTAAAAGGATGACGAGGGTTTTGGGTTTCATTGGGTTGGTCGCTGGTGGGTGTCGAGCGGGTTTAACGACCGCTTTTCTTTCGCGAGGAACGCAGGCCGTTCGCGTTTAGTGCGTCAAGAAGAACTTTTTTTCAAAGTGAAGCGCCTCGTTTCAAGGTTTTGATCCACCGCCCTCCTCAGGGCCGCGCAACGTTTTCCGATTCTGTTAGCCGCGATTGTGAGCGAGGGGTTGTTCGTCCGCGCGCGCCTGCTCGCAGCTCCACCAACCAAGCCGCCGCCAGCTTTGGGGTATGCGACCCAAAGAGAATGGCTGGGGGATGATGACGCTGACGGATGGGGGGGGCGACGGTGTTCGCAAAAGCGCTGGCAGGCTGGCCTTAAGTCAGCGGCCAGATCGTTTGAAATCGGAGAGCAGTTAGAAGAAGGTAAAGGAAGCTCAACGGGCTTGTCTCAGGGATAATTTTTTCATTCCACGCTTGGTTTGAGGAGGTCGGCGGGAGGTCGCGTTCAGTGGGGTGGAAGGGGCTTCCGTCGGGCAAAAACGCCCGGGAATAATTGCTGGCTGGCGGGCTGGTGCGGTGGCGAAAATGGTTTGGCCGATTTGCGCCCTCTTATTCGAGTGAGGCCGCCAGATCCCGCTGGGAGGGGCGTGACGAGTGAACGATTTCACCAGAATCAGGATTGATTTCAATTTCATCAGCGTTGGGAATACGAGGTATGATCGGGCTTGAACGCGGCGAAAGCCGTTGCTCGATTTTAAGCGTCTGTCTAACCCTCCGTGAAACCTTGATGAAACCCAAAGATTCCCTCCGCGTGTTATTTGCGCACGCCTTGACTTGCGCGTTTGGCCTGGTGCCAGCCTCGGCGCAGCTCGCGCCGAAGTCGGCTGCCGCCGCGGTGCCGGCAGCAGCCAGCGCCAAAGTGGAAACGATTACGCTGTCGGTTTTTGAGGTGAAGTCGGATCCGAACGATACCTACGAGGCCACCAACACCAATTTCGTCACGGGCACCAATATCGCGCTGAACAAGACCGCTCTCGATGCGAAGGTTTTCAACCGGCAGATGCTTGATGATATGGGCACCGTCGATATGTCGGATATGTTGTGGAAGCTGGGTGGCCTCGGGGCCGCCTTGATCGGTAACGGGAACGAAGATGTGCGCGGGACCGTTGAAGGCGATCGGCAGGACCCGAAGAGTATGTCGATGCGTGGTCTCCAAATCAATAATCCACGTCGCGATGGGTTTCTCCGCTCGGATACGACGCTGCTGGATACTTTTGACATTGATCGCGTCGAGGCCATCGGTGGCTCCAATTCCTTGCTTTTCGGCTCTGGTGATGCCGGCGGCGTGATCACATCCGCCACGAAGCGTGCCTATCTTAATCGCCGGCCGACGGTCACGGTTGCTGCGACCGGCGACTCCGAAGGGACGCGCCGCTACACCGTCGATGCGCAGGTGGGGCTGAAGTACTTCGCCTTCCGCGTGAACGGGGTCCTGGATGACACCAACTATTTCCGTCCTGGTCTCAAGCGCCACGCGGAGGGCTACCACCTAACCGCCACCGTGCAGCCATGGAAACGGCTGCAGATCCGCGGCGAGTATCGCTATTATAATCGCGACACCATTTTCGCTCAGTCGGTCACGGTACGCGCTCCTTTGACGTGGCTGCTGCCCAATGGCGTGCGGGTCGATAATCAATCCACCCGCTACCTTGTGGCCTTCCCCGAAATCTCTCAAATCACCGGCGGGGTCTTCGACCTGACGAAGGTTGACTCGGCGACTGGGCCTTACACGCGCGATGATTACTTCAACTCCCTCAAGTCGGTCGTCGCGGAAGCGACGCTGGCCGAGGGCCTCGCCATCCAAGTGCGCTACGGCCACGACGCGCGGGTGAATGACGCGCCTCGCCCGAGCAGCACGACGGTCTATGCGCCGGGGGCGACGGGAAATCTTTATGTCGATCCCGTGACGGGTGTGGTGGGGCAAAAATGGGCGTTCAACACCTCGGTGGTCGCCACTCCGTTCTGGACTGGCGCGCGGGGTTACCGGGCGGCGGTAGCTTATCAGAAAGACCTTGGGAAGTGGTTCGGTCGCCACCAAGCGAGTGTGTTTCGGCAGGACATGGAATCGTGGGTCAACCAGATGACGATGCGTTTCTACGAGGCGGATGCGAGCGGTGGCATTATTCAGAACTCGGCGAATCTCACCAACGCCGAGTCGGGCCGCAACGTGATGCCGGGCGTCTGGATCCCGATTTTTCCTGACGCGATTCTTGGTGGAAAAGACTGGCGGGTTGACTCGATCAACCACCCCAATGGCAAGACGTACAAGTTCGCGCCGCAAGTTTACTCCGGAGCCGTCTCCCCCACCGCGGGCAATCCGATGGGGCTATCGGGTGGGGCGAACGCGGCGACCGGCAATCCCAGCAACACGGCCTACACGATGGACGATACCGATGAGAAAAGCTGGGGCGCGAGTCTCTTCAGCGAATGGTGGAAGGGCCGCATCGATACCATGGCGGGACTCCGCCGTGAAGAAGCCACGGGTTTTCGCAAGCATCTCGGCCTGTTGCGTGGGCCGATCTCCTACGACAGCCTGACGCTTGGGGCGGTGGTGGACACGCCGGTTAAAGACCTGCGGATGTCCTTTAACTACGGATCCAATGGAAAAATCAATTTCGATACGACGCGCGACATATTTAACGAGCCGTTGCCTCCAGGCAAAGGTGTGAGCAAGGACGTCGGTTTTAAGTTCGACCTCTTTGAGCGCAGGGTTTCTGGCAACGTGAATTACTACCAATCGGAAGCGCAGAACTTTACGGCCGGCATTGGCAATCGCGACGACGTTGATCCTAATGGGATTAATGGTCGCCATGGCGGCAACGCGTACGTCTACAGCAAGACCTCTGACGGTTATAATCTCACGCTCTCCGCCCGCCCGACTCGCAACTGGGAAATGCGGGTCAGCTTCGCTACGGCCAACGGATCCGAGCGCAGCAATGTTAATCTGCCCCAGTTCTATAATGATCAGTTCAATACCACCACGGTCGGCGGCCAGAGCGTCGTCGGGGTGAAAGCCAACGCGAGCGCCTCGGTGGTCGCGCTGATGGTCCCCGCCGATCCGACGAGTGCGGGCTCTGCGCTGGTACCTCTCTCGCTCGCGATGATGAAAGATCCCCAGAGTCCCTACTATGCCCAGATCGATTCGGAGGGCGGCCAAATCCTGAACGCGCAAAACCTCGGTTTGCTCGCCGCCGGCGTCGGTACTGGCATCAACGGACTGCCGATCACCGATCATCAACTTGGCTTTGTATCGCCGACCAATGGCACGCTGATCGTACGACGTGCGGGTGAAGCGACGGTGGGCTATGCAGAAAAATCCTACAGCTGGGTGAATACGTATCGCTTTACCGATGGCCGCCTCCGCGGTCTGTCGGTTGGCCTCGTCTCGAGCTACCAACAGAACTATCGCGGTTATATGTACACGGCTGCGGCGGACGGAAATAAGCGGAAGATGTTCCTGTTTCCGAATCGCCTGCTTCACGATATGTTCGCGAACTATGGCTTCCGGGTCTCGCGCACCATGCGTGCCTCGGTGCAGATTAACGTGAGCAATCTGCTCGATAACAATCGCGTGCTTTATCTTATTAACAGCAGCAACGGCACGCTCCGCTACGCGCAGTGGTTCAACGCCCCGCGGAAGGTCGCGTTCACCACTCGCCTGACTTACTGAGTCGGCGGCCTGATCAGAGCGCGGATCTGCGCATCCAGCGTGGCTGACCGTACGCGGGCCTCCGGCAAGGGGAGGCCCGGTTTCATTGGCCGTTTGTGGCCGGTGGCGGTGAGCCAAGCGTCTTTCATGAGGGCTTGGCGGGTACGGACAAGATTGAGAAGGGCCGCGCCCTGCGGATAGTTCGTAAACAGGTCGGCGGCGTTGAGACCGGCGGGAAGGTCGGCCGCGCCGAGATGGCGCAGCACGGCGCCCGCCATTACCCCGTGACCGCGTTCATCGGGGTGGACGCCGTCTTTGGCGAAGGTAAACGCGGGCTCACTCACGCGTTGCGCGCGGATGGCGAGGGTCATCAGGCGGTTCGTGTCAATGACATCCCAACCCTCGCCGCGGTGCGCGGTGAGGGTTGCCGAGTAACGCTCCAAACGCCCGCGTAGTGGGGATTCGTCCCTTTCACATTATCGAAGGGCGGCGGTGTTAAGTGGACCAACCGTGCGGGTGCGGCCAGTACGGCCGTCCGCAGACGCCTGATACCGAGCGCAAAGGCTTGGGCGCGCGTGGCGTCGTAGGGCAGGTAGATGCCGTCGTTCATACCGTAACAAGCGAAGACGAGATCGGGTTTGGTTTGCGCGAGAACCCGCGCCAATCGCTCATGTAAATCGGGCCGCGGAAAGGCGCCGCCGGCGTGGCCCTCTTCGGAGAGGCCTGACACGGTTTCGCTGGAGAGGCCGAGGTTGATGAACTCAATCGAGCGGTCGGGGTGGCGCGTGAGAAAATAAGTCTCGATGCAGGCGACATAAAAACCGCTGTGGGTAATGCTGTCGCCGAGAAAAACGACGCGCTGCACACCCTCGGGCAAGTTCGCGACGGCGGGCGTGGCGCCGGCGAAAGCGGTCTGGACGCAGAGCAAAAGTGCCGGCAAGGGTGCCGTGAGGGCGGGGAGCAAGGCCGGGAGCGCGCGAAGGAAGCTTTTCATTTGCAGAGGGTGGAGGATGGCAGGTGGCAAAGAATTAGCGCGCGGGGCGGCTTGCGGCCACCCAGCGCCCGGGAAAAAGCATCATGCCCGGATGAGCGGGTGGCCCGCGTTCGTTTTGCTGCAGTTGGGCGATGAGTAGTTCAACGGCCTGCGCGCCCAGTCGCTCGGTGCACTGGTCGATCCCGGCGACCGAGGCCGGCAGGTTTGCGGTCCAGTGCAGCGTGGCGATTTGCAGCCGCTGCTGGCTGCAAACCGCGCGTACGCCTGGCGCGGACAAAAGGGCCGCGGCACTGACGATCACGGCGTCGGCGCCGCACCGTTGGAGCCAGGGGGCGAGCTCTTTTGGGCGACCGGGGCTTGGCAGATAAAGTAAGTGCCGCGCGTGCGCTGGCTCTGGATGATGCGCGAGAAATGCGGCTGTCCACGCCTGCTTGGCCCGGCTGTTAAAAACGGGATCGACGATCGCGGCGGGCCGGGTGCAGCCAAGTTTCGCGAGTTCCCGCAGGGTGGTGTGCATCGCGAGGAAATGATAATGTCCGGCATGGTGAAGCTCGGGTGTCCAAGTGACATTTCCGATGGCCACAGCGGCAAAGCGGTCCCAGTCCCAATCGAGGGCGAGGCTGGTCTCCCGATTGAGCACGGGGGAAAGGAGAATACCCGTAATGCCGCGAGAAAAAATAATTTTCTGCAACCGGTGGTCGGTCATGCCGGGATCGGCGGTCCAGAACTCCTCAAGTGCGAAGCCGAAACGTTCTGCGCCGGCCTGCGCGCCATTGAACAGCAGGCGGAGGTAGGCATTTTCTGTGGCGGTCCGCCGGCTGGTATTCACCCAAACAAAGGCGATGCGCTCGGATTGGGCGCGGCCCCGTGCGCCGCGGATATGCGCCATGAGGCCGGCGACCCGCGGGTTGGGGCGGTAGCCCATTTGCTGAGCGACGGCTTGGATTCGCGCGCGGGTGGCTTTCGCGATCTTGGGGTCGTGGCGCAGCGCATAGGACACGGTCGCCAGAGACATTTTTATCGCTGAGGCGACATCCTTTAAGGTGACAATGGACTTACTGCGATTGGTCATATTGAACGATTTCACCTAATGGAACGTTGCGCAGCAGATCGATTAGAAAATCATTGGAAACAAGTATGCACCTGCCCCCGATATACTCACGGTTCCGTGGTCCCCGCTCTGCCGCGACCCTGCCGCTCATCGCCTCGCTCACGTCCGCGCTGCTCGCGCAAGCCTTGCCGCCCGCGGCTCCGGCTGCGCCGAGTGGTAGCGCCAAGATTGATGCCATCGTCCTCTCGCCTTTTGAGGTTACCGGTAATCCCAATGACAGCTACGAGGCGACCAATACCAACTCCCTCACCGGCATCAGTACGCCCCTGAACAAGGCGCCGATCGATGCTCGGGTGCTCACCCGCACGATGATGGACGAGCTTGGTGGCGGGGATGTCTTCCGGCTTCTCAGTGACTATGGCGGGCTCGGAGCGATGCTCTTCGGTGGCGGTACCGAGGACCAGCGCGGCATGCAGGAGGGCGACGCGGCGCAGCCCGGCGCCTATAACGCCCGCGGCTTCTCCATTGGCGAGCCGCGACGCGACGGGTTTCTGCGCTCGTCCACCGCGGGTTTTAACGGTTTCGACGTCGAGAGCGCGGAGGCCGTCAACGGCTCCAACAACCTGCTCTATGGTTCCGGCGATCCCGGCGGTATTGTCGTCATCAATACCAAGCGCGCCCGCGTCAACCAGCGCGCCGTCACGCTCAGCACCAAGTTCGACTCCGAGGGTTCGCATACCTACACGGGCGATTTTAATGTCGGCACGCGTAAGTTCGCCTTTCGGCTCAACCTCCTCGAAAACGCTGACCGCTACTATCGCCCCATCCTCGGGCTCGACCAGAAAGGCCTGCAGGCCGCGCTTACGCTCCGGCCTTATCGCTGGATCAGTATTTTTTCTGACTACCGCTTCTACGAGCGCGCCGCGATCATTGCGAGCGGCGCCACCATCCGCACTCCGGCTGGCTTCGTGCTGAATAACGGCATTACCATGGACAACCAGTCGCCCGCCTACATCACCGGGCTCGGTGGCTCCGAGCGGCTGGGCAACCTGATTACCCTCCGGAACCAGGACTCGCTCGCCGGCGTCATTCCTCGCCAGCACTGGATTAACAAGGCCAAGAGCGTCACGGTGGATATCACGCCTCACGCCGACCTTGCATTCCAACTCCGCTACAGCCACGACGACCGCATCAACCGCGCGCTCTCGCCGCTCACGACCCAGTTTCTTCATCCCGATCTGCCGACGAACCTCGCGACGGACGCGAGCGGTGCACCCCTGCGCCAGTGGGCCGTTTTTACCTCGTTGGGCGGTTCGCCCTTTTCGACCGGCGCGCACGGTTACAAATTCACCGCGGTTGGTCACCGCGACCTTGGCCGCCTTGGCGATCACCGCCTCAGTGTATTCTACTCGCGCCTCGATTCCTGGACGATTAGCCGCAGCGCGCGTTTTTATGAAATTAACGCCGACGGTTCGTGGGTGCAAAATCGCGCCGCCCTCACCAACGCCGACTCCGGCCGCACGCTCATGCCCGCGATGTGGCGCCCGATGTTCTCGACAGAAATGCCCGGCAACCTCAAGTGGCCGCAGGACATCATCACGCATCCGAATGGAAAGCGCTACGCGTGGGATACCTCGGTCTCGCCGGGTACGGTTCCCGCCACGCCGATGAATCCGCTCGGTCTCGGCGGCCCGCTCAACCCGCTCGGCCAGCCGACGAGCACGGCTTTTACGGACGACGACACGACGGAGAAAGGGTGGGGCACGGGTTTTACAAGCTCGTTTTGGCGCGGCCGCATCGACACGCTGGTTGGTCTCCGCTTTGAGAATGCGGAGACCGTCCGCACCACCACGACTATTTCGAAAGGACCGATCGATTACGCCAGTCGCACCCTCGGCGTCGTTTTTGATACTCCGCTAAAAGGCCTCCGTGGCTATGGCAACTTTTCACGAAATTCAAAAATTAATTTCGCGACTGACCGTGATGTATTCAATAATTTGTTACCGATCGGGCAGGGGGAAACCAAGGAAGCCGGGCTCAAGCTCTCGCTCTGGGATCATCGTCTATCCGGTAACGTGACCTACTATCAGACCACCGGTTCGAACTTCGCGGCTGCGCTCGGCTCGATCCGCGATGACATTGATCCGAACGGCATCAACGGCCGTAACGGCGGCCCGGGTTACGTTTTCTCCCGCACCTCCGACGGCCTGAGTGCGAGCCTCAGCGCCCGGCCCCTCAAGCCCTGGCAGATCACGTTCAGCTGGGCGCAGGCCAACGGTTCCGAGCGCAGCGACGTCGTCCTGCCGATTTTATACAACGACGAGTTTAACACCACGACCGTCGGCGGCCAGCAGGTCGTTGCGATCAAGAACACCGCCAACAACGCGCTCACGCCTCTCCTGGTCCCCGTCGATCCGGCTCAGCCCAACGGAGCCACCATCGCGCTTTCGCTGGCGATGATGAAGGATCGCACGAGCCCGTATTTCGCCAACCTGGATCCCGACTCCGGCACGATCCTCAACTCGCAGGCACTCGGCCTGCGCACGACCGGCGTCGGCACCACCAAAACCGCGCTCCCGATCAGTGCGCACCAGCTCGGCTTCGTCCCGCCCGTGCCCGAGCTCATCGTGCGCAAGTCCGGCGAAGCCACGTCCGGCTACGCCGAGAATTCCTTCAGCACGATCAATCGCTTTCAGGTGAGTGAGGGCCGCTTCCGAGGGCTCGTCATGGGCCTTGCCACGACCTACGCGCGGAGCTTCCGAGGTTACATGTATACCGACGCCGCCGACGCGAATAAGCGAAAACTTTTCTACTACCCCGACAAGGTGCAGAACAACGTCTTCCTCGTCTATCGCTTCAAGGGCTTCGCGAAATCGCAGATGACCGTGCAGCTGAACATCGAAAACGTCTTTGACCGCCAGCGCGTCCTCGCCCTCCCGCGCAGCACCACCGGTGCGATTCGCTACTTTCAATACCAATACTCACCGCGCAAAACCGCCCTCACGACCAACGTGACGTTCTGATTCCGCCCCCTGCCATCGCGTGCCGCGCCACTCGTTTTAACCATGCTCTCAGGTATTTTTCCGGTCATCCCGACCCTCTTCACCGCTCGCAACGAACTCGATCTCGCGGGGCAGCGCCAAGTGATTCGCTTCGCCTTGGGGGCGGGCGCGCATGGGCTCGTGTTCCCGGGCGTGGCGAGCGAATACAGCCACCTCTCGCTGCCGGAGCGCGAGCAACTCCTGGCGTTGGTGGCGGCGGAGACGGCCGGAAAAGTGCCGCTCGTCGGGGGAGCGAGCGCGCCGACCGCCGCCGAGGTGATCGCCGCAGGCACCATCGCGATGAAGCACGGGATTAGGCACCTGATGATCATGGCGCCGGTGGGTCTGGGATCGGATGGGGAGGCGCATCGGACGTTTTTTCAACAGGTCGCGGCCGGGTTGCCGGGAGCGGAGATTATCCTGCAAAACGCGCCAGCGCCGACCGGCGCCGGCTTGGGCGCCAAGGCCATCATTGAAATCGCCGCGAACGTTCCGGCCATCACCTACATCAAGGAAGAGACGCTGCCCTCGGGTCCGGCCATCACCGCGCTGCGTGCGGCGGCCATCCCGAACGTGCGGGGGGTGTTCGGCGGCGGCGGCGCGCGTTACATCATCGACGAGTTGGACCGCGGCGCGTGCGGCGCGATGCCGGCGGTCGAGCTCACCGACCTGCACGTGGCGTTGTGGAGCGCGTATGCCTCCGGCGATCGGGCGCAGGCGCGGCGGCTTTATCGGCTGAGCCTGCCGCTGCTCGTCGCGCAGGCGATTTATCGCATGCGGCTGACCAAGCTCGTGCTCGCGCAGCGCGGCATCGCCGACGCCCAGCACGTGCGCGCACCCTTGCCGGAGATGGATGCGTTCACGCAGCGTGACGTTGATACCATGCTGGGCGATCTGCTGGCGGAGTTTCCGGGTTGGAAATGACCACGAAGATTCCGCATCTGCGCTGGGGGATTGCCGCGCTGCTGTTTTTTTCCACGGTCATCAACTACGTGGACCGGCAGGCGCTTTCGGTGCTGGCACCGGTGCTGACCAAGGAGCTCGGCATTTCGAACATCGAGTATTCGAACATCCTCACGGCGTTTCTTGCCGCCTACACGCTGATGTATGTCGGTTCCGGTTTTCTCGTGGACCGCTGGGGTGCGCGGCTCGCGCTGAGCGTCTTCATCGTGTGGTGGTCGCTCGCCAACATGTCGCACGCGCTCGCCGTCGGCGTGTGGTCGCTGGGCGCGCTGCGGTTCCTGCTCGGGCTCGGGGAGTCGGGAAATTTCATGGCGGCCTTCCGCGTGGTGAGCGAATGGTATCCCGCCAAGGAGCGTGCCTTGGTGCACGGGCTCATCCAAGGCGGCGCGGCCATCGGCGCGATCATCACGCCGCCGCTCGTCACGTGGATTTACTCCCTCTACGGCTGGCGGCCGGCGTTCCTGATCACGGGCGGGCTCGGGCTTGTGTGGTTGATCTTCTGGCTCCTGCTGTATCACTCGCCGGACAAACATCCGCGCATCACCGATGCGGAGCGAGCGCTCGTGCTGGCGGACACGGTCCCGACAGCTCAGGCGAGCAGCGTTTCTTGGCGCCAGCTCGCCCAGTATCCGCAGATGTGGGGCCTGATGGCGGCGCGCTTCGTCTCGGATCCGGTCTGGTGGTTCTACCTCTTCTGGCTGCCGAAGTATCTCGTGGAGCAGCGCGGCTTCACGATGGTCGAGATGGGGATGCTCGCGTGGATTCCGTATCTCTCGGCCGATCTCGGCGCGCTGTTCGGCGGGTGGCTCAGCGGCCGGTTGGTCGCACGGGGAAAGCCGGTCTTGTCGGCGCGCCTGACCGTGATGTTGCCGTGCGCGCTGCTGATGCCCGTGTCGCTAGCGATCCACCACGCCCCGTCACGTGCTGTGACGATCGCGTTGATCTGCGTGGTGACGTTTGCGCACATGGCCTGGAAAACGAATCAGAACACGCTCACGAACGATCTCTTCCCCAAGCACCTCATCGGCGCCACGTCAGGGCTGCTCGCGTTCGGCACGGGGCTCGGCGGCACGCTCTTCATCTGGATGACCGGCCACGTGGTGCAGGGTTACGGCTACGGCGCCATCTTCATCATCATGGGCCTGCTGCATCCTGTTTCATATCTCATCACCCGCCGATTCGTCCGCCAGCCTATCGCTGTTTAGCACCATGCGTATTAAATCCGTCCAAGCTATTCCGATACGTTTGCCGCGTGACATCGCGATTTCGCGTGGCACGGCGGGTTCGCCCACCTCGTTGGTCGGCGAGGGCGGTTACCGCTGGTCGACGGCCTATCCGGTGCTCTATTCGGTGAACTTTGAAACGGCGCTCGTGCGGGTGGAGCTATCGAATGGTCTGGTGGGCTGGGGCGAGGCGCAGGCCCCGCTCGCGCCGGAGGTGGCGTGCAGCATCGTGGAGCATCTGCTGCGTCCGGCGCTCGTGGGCGAGGAATTCGACGGCACCACGGAACGTATCTCGGCGTTGTGGGAGCGGATGTATGCCACCATGCGCGTGCGCGGGCAGGGCGGTGGCTTCATGTTTGATGCGATGAGCGGCGTGGATATCGCGCTGTGGGATCTCGCGGGCAAGATCGCCGGCAAACCAGTCTGCGCGTTGTTATGTGCTCAGCCGAAGCTCCGCATTCCCGTCTACCTGAGCGGCACTTCGGGAAGCGCGCCGCAGGAACGCGCCGCCTTTGCCGCACGTTATGCCGATGAGGGCATCTCGGTCGTGAAGCTTTACTACGAGAGCGAGTGGGAGGACCTGCTCGCGATCGCCGATCGATTACCGAAAACGATGCGGTTCGCGGTCGATGGCCTCTGGCATCTTCCGCCTGATCGTGCGATTGCCATGGGCCGCGAACTCGACGCGCGCAACGCCCGCTGGCTCGAATGCCCGCTCTATCCCGAGGAAGTCGCGGCCCACGTCGCCCTCGCCGCCGCCATCCGCACGCCGCTCGCACTGGGGGAGAGTTACCGCAGCCTGCGGGAGCTGCAGCCGTTCCTGTCTTGCGCAAAGATTATCCAGCCCGACCTCAGTCGTTATGGACTCACCGGATCCATGGGTATCGCGAAGGCGTTCGCTGGAGAGATCGTCCCGCACCTCAGTATCGCGATGGGGCCGCAGATCGCCGCGGCGTTGCATTTCGCCGCCGCCACGAAGAATTGTTCGCTCTGTGAGTTCAACCCAAACGTCTTGGACACCGCCAACGCCTTCCTCGCCGAGCCGCTGATCTGTGCCGACGGTCACTACCGCACGCCGCAGGCTCCCGGGCTCGGCATCGAATGGAACGGTCGCTTCGACCAACTTCTCCGATGAAGACGCGGTCATCCGAGTTCGGTCGACGGTTCCTGAGCTGCGACTGGGGCACCTCGGCGTTTCGCCTGCGCTTGGTCGAGGTTGAATCGCTTCGGGTCATGGCCGTGAGCCGCGGCGCCCAAGGCATCGCGACCACCTTTGCCGACTGGAAGACCGCCGGCGGGAAGCCCGGGGATCGCTGGAGTCATTTCTCGCGCGTGATCGAGCATCATCTCGCGGTGATGGGTGCGGACGCCGGCGCAGCGTTGGCGGGCATCCCGCTGGTGATTTCCGGCATGGCGTCGTCGTCGATGGGTATGCGCGAACTGCGCTATCGCGAGCTGCCATTCGCTGTCGATGGTTCAGATCTGACCGTGGAGCGCTTGGTGGCGCGTGATGATTTTCCTCATCCGGTCGTGATCATCTCCGGCGCGCGAAGCAGCGACGATGTCATGCGCGGTGAGGAGACCCAACTCATTGGTGCGGGTGCCATCGGCGAGGTCAACCGCACTGGGCCCGCGTGCGGCCGTTTTTTTGTCTTTCCCGGCACGCATTCAAAACACGTGGAAGTGCGTGGCGCCCGGGTGGTGGCCTTTCAGACCTACATGACGGGCGAGTTCTTTGACCTGCTTTCGGGCAAAAGCGTTTTGGCGAACTCAGTGGCGGCGGGCTCCGATCTCAGTGGCCCCGAGAATCTCGCCAGTTTTGACGCGGGCGTGCGGGCCGGGGCCAAGGGTAACTTGCTGCACGCAGCCTTCCGCGTGCGCACACGCGCGCTCCTCGAAAATGCCGCGCCGGCGGAAAACTATCATTATCTCAGCGGACTGCTAATCGGCGCGGAGCTGCGGGAACTCGCCGCGCAGGAAGCGCCCATCACGTTGGTCGGGGCCGATCCGCTGCGGGCCGCCTATCAACGGGCTTTTCACGTATTGGGCGTCCGCTCACCGCTGGCGGTGCATGACGCCGACGACTGCCTGATCGCGGGACAGCTGATGATCGCGACGCGGCTCGGAATGCTTTGACGCCATGATCATGAAATCGATGTTACCCGATCCGATTGCCGAACGCCTGGCTCACTCGGGCGTGGTGGCGGTCGTGACAGTGGAGAATCCCGACGACGCCGGACCGATCGCCCGCGCGTTGCTGGCCGGCGGCGTCGGCGCAATCGAGCTGACGTTTCGCACGGCCCGCGCCGCCGAGTCGATCCGGCGCATCCGCGCCGAGGTGCCGGAGATTCTCGCCGGCGCCGGGACCCTGCTGAACCGCGCCCACGTGGAGGCCGCGATCGAGGCCGGCGCCGTGTTCGGCGTGGCGCCAGGCTGCAATCCGGCGACGATCGCGGCCGCCCGCGAGTGCGGGCTGCCTTTCGCCCCGGGCGTCATGACGCCAACCGACATGGAGATCGCGCTCGAGCACGGCTGCCGCGTCCTGAAATATTTTCCCGCCACGAATCTTGCGGGACCGTCCGCGCTGGAGACGATGGCGGCGCCCTTTGCTCATCTCGGCCTGCGCTTCATCCCGCTCGGCGGCATCAACCTCGCCTCGCTGCCGCCGTGGCTCGCCTCGGCCTCCGTCCTTTGCGTGGGCGGCTCATGGCTGGCCCCGCGCGATGTTATCCAGCGCAAGGATTGGGCCGTAATCCAAGCAAACGCCGAGCAGGCCGCGGCGGTCGTGCGCGCGCGGAAGTAAACAAGCCGCCGGTGCTCTTCTCGAAGAACTCACTCCGTTCGCCATGAAAACCATAGCCTCACTCGTCCTCGCCCTGCTGCTCACATCGCTGGCCGCTCTGCCCGCCGCTGAGCCCAAGCCGACCGAACCAACGCGCGACGGTGCCAGCTGGCTGCGTGAGAAAGGTAAGCTGATCTTTCACGACGCCTTCGAGCGGGAGGAGGACGGCAATCTCGCCAAGGCCATCGGTAACGGCTGGAACAGCGCTACCGCCGACCGCGTGCCGCAGATCAAGATGGCCGATCTCGACGGCGGCATTCTCAAGATCGCCAGCGCCTCGAAGGAGGCCGGCCACTCCGCGCACATTCACCACGAAGCCGGTTTCACCGATGGGGGCGCCGTGGTGCGATTCAAGTTCCCCGGATTGACGAAAGGCGAGTCGCTCCAGCTCGGCTTCGTCGATCGCGAGACGCAAGGCATCCACGCCGGCCATCTTTGCTACGCGAATCTCGCTCCGGGCGGGATCACTCTCATGGATTGGAAAACCGGCGTCATGAACCTCGAAATCCGCCAGCGCCGGCAACCCTACCTAGACCGCAAGGAGCCGCTGCCTGCCGATCTCGATGCGTTGCTCAAGACGAAGCAGATCACTGTTCCGTGGAAAGCCGATACGGACTGGCATGAACTCGTGCTCGTGACCGAAGGCGACGAGATGCGCCTCAGCCTCGACGGGAAACTCGTCGCCCGCCACCGCTCCGCCGGCTTCGCGCACCCGATGAAGCGCTGGTTCAGCTTCCTCGT
>CAMDOF010000049.1 GCA_945903465.1 Opitutus sp. GAS368 | reverse complement strand
GACGGCCGGGTGCTTTTCACTTACGGGGACCGCTGGTCGCCCCATGGCACGAGAGGCCTGGAGGCCGCGGTGAGCGCCGACGGGGGCGAGACGTGGAGCGACCGCGTCCGCCTCACCGACTGGAACGGACTCGACGGGGGATATCCTTCATCGGTGCAGCGGGCCGACGGCCAGATTGTGACCGCCTATTACGGTTCGGCGCTTCCCGGGGATCCCCCGACCTCGGCGAATAACTATCACATGGGCGTTCTCGTGTGGGATGCTGCGCGAACGTTTCCCAAGCCGTGATGACAGGGTTTTGAATTTCGTTGGGCGACGCCCGGCTCTGGCCGATCATGGAATGACGCCTGCCCTGCGATTCAGCGTTGTCGTGGCGCCGTGGGTCGTCTGCGATGAAACCTTCAACCGATCCCTGCGGGACCCCCTTTGCCAATGCCATCGTTTACCCTGACCCAAACCGAGCTCACGCTTGAGAAACGTGTGCCGCTGACCATCAGCCGAGGCACCTATACGCACAGTCAGCTGCTTTGGCTTCGGCTGGCGGCCGGCGGGCACGAAGGTTGGGGTGAGGCCGCGGAATTTTCCGTCGATGGCGTGGAGCAGACTTTCGACGACTTGAAACGCGGGACGAGCGCGGCCGCGGCGATTCTCGGCCGTCACGATGCCGCCGACCGGGAGGGCATCGAGGCCGCGTTGCTGGCAGCAATGATTCCGTCCGCGGTGCGCAGCGCCGTCGACCAGGCCTGGTGGGACTGGCACGGCCGGACGACGGGCACGCCGGTCTGGCGCCTCTGGGGTCTCGACCCCCAGCGGGCGCCGGTGACTTCGGTAACGATCGGGATTTCCAGTCCGGAAGCGGCCCAGCGGCGCGTGCAGTTGTGGCTGGAGCTGGGCGATCTGCGGGCGTTCAAGATCAAGCTGGGTTCGCCCGCGGGAATCGCGGCCGACCGGGAAATGTTTTCCGCGGTGGCCGAGGTCATCCCGGCTGGCGCCAAGATCAGTGTCGACGCCAATGGCGGCTGGTCGGTGGACGACGCGATCAGCATGAGCAGCTGGCTCGCGGCGCGGGGGATCGATCATCTCGAACAACCGCTCCGCCGGGGGCTGGAGCCCGAACTCCGGCGGGTGCGCCAGGCCTCTCCGCTGCCGGTGATGCTCGATGAGAGCGTGTTCACGAGTGCGGATATCGAGCCGCTGGTCCGCCTCGGGGCGCTCGATGGCTTCAATATCAAACTGATGAAGTGCGGCGGATTGTCCGAGGCCCGGCGCATGGTGGAGGTGGCGCGCGCCCACGGCCTGCGGATCCTCGTCGGCTGCTATGGGAATTCCGCCCTGGCCAACACCGCCGGCGCGGTGCTCGGGCCGCTGGTGGATTATCTCGACCTCGACAGTCATCTCAATTTGAAGGACGACCCGTTTTCCGGGGCGCGGCTCGAGGCCGGCCGGTTCGTCCTTTCCCCGCAGCCCGGATTTGGAGTTACCTATGCACCCCCCGTCTGATCTTAACAGCCGTTCCGTCCGCCGCCTAGGCGTCCTGCTGCACGGCGGCGTTCTCGGAGTTTCCGGCAAGACCGGATTGTCGCTGCTGCGCTACGGCCATGCACCCGTGGTGGTGGTCATCGACAACCAGACGGCGGGGCAATCGTTGTTCGAACTCACCAAGATCCCGGGAACGGAAAATATCCCGATCGTGGGTTCGGTGGCCGACGCGCTGCCGCATAAGCCCGAGGCCCTCGCCATCGGCATCGCGCCCAGTGGCGGCGCCCTGGCTCCGGAATGGATGGACGATCTGCGCCTCGCCGTGCGTTCGGGGGTTTCGATCTGGAACGGCCTGCACACGCCGCTGGCGGCGGATGCGGAGATCGCCCGTGCGGTGCGGCCGGGTGTTCATATTTGGGATATGCGCCGGGAGCCGCCGGGGCTGTCCGTGGGCACGGGCGCGGCGCGCGAGCTGGCGGGTCGGCGGGTGCTGTTCGTGGGCACCGACATGGCCATTGGCAAGATGACGGCGGCGCTGGAGCTGGACCGGGCCGCGCGGCGGCGGGGCCTGCGCTCCAAGTTCATCGCGACGGGGCAGGCGGGCATGATGATCGCCGGCGACGGCCTCTGCCTCGATGCGGTGCGGGTCGACTACGCCAGCGGTGCGGTGCAGGCGGAAATGATGCGGCACGGTCCGAGCCACGACGTGCTTTGGGTCGAGGGCCAGGGCTCCATGCTGAATCCGTCCTCGACGGCGACGCTGCCGCTGATCCGGGGCACCCAGCCAACGCAGATGGTGCTGGTGCATCGCGCGGGCTGGACGTCGCTGCGTTCGTTCAAGCACATCACGATCCCGCCGCTGGACAAGGTCGTGGCCTTTTACGAAGCCGTGGCCACGGCCGCCGGAGCCTTCGCGCCGGTGAATGTTGTCGCGGTGGCCCTTAACACCTGGGGCATGGATGACGCGACGGCCGCGCAGGAGATTGAAGCGGCGGCGGCCCTGACCGGTCTGCCGTGCGGCGACGCGGTGCGCGGGGGAGCGGAGTTGCTTTTGAACGCGGTCCTGGCGGGGAAACAGTAGGCGCCCGTGCCGGAGAGGGGGGCGGCCGGCAGGTCCGGGCCATTGGGCCGCGTGGTTTGGCTTCACAACTTTCGTGCGAAAATCGTGGCAAGCGTTTTCGCGCGGTCCTAGCCTGCCGCCAACCCCAACTTTTCGATGGCTCTCCTTTCTGCCTTCGCCCGCTTCTCGCGAACGTGCCGTTCCCTGATTTCCTGCCGGACGACGTTCGCGCTTTTTGCGGTCTCCGTGTTCCTCGCCCGCCCGGTGCCGGCCGGTGAACCGGTGCTGCGCGCCGGGGCGGATCGTTCGGACATCACGCCGGAGCTGGGCACCGTGCTGCCCGGAAGTTTCACGGCGGAAGTGACCGGGATCCGGGTGCACGATCCGTTGCATGTGCGGACCCTGGTGCTCGATGACGGCACCAACCGCATCGCGATCGTGGTCTGCGACAATGTCGGCTTGCCACTGTCGGTTTGCGACCAGGCCAAAAAATGGACGACCGAACTGACGGGCCTGCCCGGTTCGCACATTGTGATGGCGGCGACTCATTCGCACAGTGCGGGTTCGGCGTGGCGGGCCTCCGGGCCCGACAGCATCACCCAGGTGCTCGACATGGACGGGTTCACCCACTCGGCGGCCCCGTTGACGTCCTATCAGAAATTCATCGCCCGCCGCGTCGCGGACAGCGTGCAGTCGGCGATCCAGCGCTTGGAGCCGGCCCGGATCGGTTGGGGTGTGGGACGGGAACCGGGCCAGGTCTTCAACCGGCGGTGGTTCGTGAAGTCCGAGCAGAACCGCCGCAATCCCTTCGGCGGCGTCGACCAGGTGCGGATGAATCCCGCGCCGGGCTCGGCCGATCTGATCAAGCCGGCGGGCCCGACGGATCCGGAGATCGTCTTTCTTTCGGTGCAGTCCAAGGCCGGTCGCCCGATCGCCCTGCTGGCGAACTATTCGCTGCATTACGTGGGCGGCGTCACCCCGCGGACCTTTTCCGCCGACTACTACGGCATGTTTGCGGAGCGGATGGCCGAAATGCTCGGGACGACGCATCAGGATCCGCCCTTCGTGGCGATGATGTCCAACGGCACGAGCGCCGACGTGAATAATGTCAATTTTCCCAAGGGCGTCGTCCCCGAAGAGCCGTACGTCAAAATGCGGCGCGTCGCCAATCTCGTGGCCGGCGAGGTTTACCGCGCCTATCAGAGCGTGACCTATCAAGATTGGGTGAAGATCGACTCCCGCTACGAGGAACTCCCGCTCACGCCGCGGCAGCCGACGCCGGAGATGGTGGCCGCCGCCCGCGAGTTGGTGGCGAATCCGCCGACGAAGCCGCGGTGGCATCCGCTCGAGACCACGTATGCGCAGTGGCTGTTGTTGTCGCTGGAGGCGCCGAAGCAATTGCGCGTGCCGGTGCAGGCCATCCGGGTGGGCGGCGTCGGCATCGGGGTCATCCCGGCCGAGACCTTTGCGGAGATGGGGCTGGAGCTCAAGGCGCGCACGCCGTTCGAGAAGTCGTTCACAATTTCGCTCGCGAACGGCTGGTTCGGATACATGCCGACGCCAAACCACTATGAAGTCGGGGGCTACGAGACCTGGCTCGGGATCAATCGATTGGAAAAGCAGGCCGCGCCGAAGATTCTTTCGACGATTCTGGGCATGATGAAATCGATGCAGGATCCGGCGGGCAACGGGGTGGCGCCGTGACCGGCGGCAGTCCGCCCTTTCTATTTTCAACCCAGGATTTTCCCATGTGTTCACGCTGGCTTTCGCTGCCTCTCGCCCTATTGGTTCTCGTGCTGCCGGCCCGCGCCGCGGACAAACCGGTGCTGCGCGCCGGGGCGGCGGCCGTCGACATCACGCCCACCGTGCTGCCGTCACCGCTGGGCAACGGCTGGACGAAGCAGTCGATCGGCAAGGTTCACGATCCCCTCTGGGCGCGGGCGCTGGTGCTCGACGACGGCGTGACGAAGCTCGCGATGGTCGTGGTGGACTCGACCATGGTCCCGCGCGAAATCTACGACGGCGCCAAGCGCCTCGCGGAAAAGGCGACGGGTATCCCCGCGGCGCACATGCTGATGTCGGCGACGCACAATCATTCGGCGCCGGCCACGGCGGAGCTGGGGCTCAACAAGCCCGATGAGCATTACCCGCAGCTGTTGCGCGAGAAACTCGCGGCGGCGGTGATCGAAGCGCACCGGCGGCTCGAGCCGGCGAAGGTGGGCGTGGCGGCGGTCGATGTAACGGACGAGGTTTTTTGCCGGCGTTGGATCGTGCGGGAGGGCAAGCTGCCGCCCGACCCTTTTGGCCGCACGACGGACCGGGTGAAGATGAACCCCGGCCCGCTGGGGGACGATCTGGTGAGGCCGGCCGGGCCGGTCGATCCGCAGCTGAGCATCGTGGCGGCGTCGGCGCTGGACGGCCGGCCCATCGCGCTGTTCGCCACCTACTCGCTGCACTATGTGGGCGGCGTGCCGGCGGGCATGTTCTCGGCCGATTATTTCGCGGAGTTCGCGGGGCAGGTGAAACAGCGGCTGCACGGGGATGAGCGCTTCACGGCGGCGATGGCCAACGGCACCAGCGGCGACATCAACAACCAGGATTACCGCAAGGCGCCGGTGAAGGGCGCAAAGCGCCCGGAGCCGATGCAGCGCATCCGCGAGGTCGCGTCGAAGCTGGCCGATCGCGCGGTGGAGGCCTATCGTGGCATGACGCTGGGCGCGAACGTGAAGCTGGCCGTCGTCGAGCGCACGCTCACCGTGAAGCACCGCCTGCCCAGCGCCGAGGACGTCGCGCGCGCGACGCGCATGATCGGGCCGCTCAATGACGAGACGGTGAACAAGGTCATTAATATTCCCGGCGTTTACGCGTATGAGACGCTGAAGATGGCCGAGTCCACCTTCCCGAAGACGGCGGAGCTGAAGTTGCAGGCTTTCCGCATCGGCGATGCGGCGATCGCGACCATTCCGAACGAGGTGTTTGCGCAGACCGGGCTGAATATCCGCGCCGCGAGCCCGTTCAAGCCGACCTTCACCGTGGGGCTGGCGAACGGATACCACGGCTACCTGCCGACGCCGGAACAGCACGCCCTAGGTGGCTACGAAACGTGGCGCTGTCGCTGGTCGCCGTTGGAGGTCGAGGCGTCGACGAAGATCGAGGCGGCGCTGGCGGACATGTTACGGTCGCTGCAAAAACGGTAGGCGTTGGCGCCGCGAGACGAAAGTCGCGCGCGAAGGTTCAAAAGGCCGCGATTTTTCATCATGCATATCGAAAATTTGAAAGGGCGAATCGCCCTCGTGACGGGCGCCGGTCAGGGCATGGGCCGGGCCGTGGCGGAAGCGCTCAGCGAACGAGGCGCGACTGTCGTGATCAACGACGTCTCCGCCGAAGCGGCGCAGAAAGTGGCACTCGATTTAAACGCGAGCGGGGGCACGGCCATCGCCGTTCCGGCCGACGTTTCCCGTGGCGCCGACGTGAGGCGCATGGTCGCACAAGTCGTGGAGCGTTTCGGCGCCATCCACGTTCTCGTCAACAATGCGGGCGTCCTGCGTCCCACGGCGGTACCCGAGATCAGCGAGGAGGAGTGGGACTTCATCCTGGGCGTGAACCTGAAGGGCACGTTTCTCTGCTCGCAGGCCGTGCTGCCGGCGATGAAGGCCGCGCAGTGGGGGCGCATCGTCAACTTTTCGTCCACTGCGGGAAAGAACGTCAGCACCGTGGGTGGCGCGCATTACACGGCCGCCAAGGCGGGCGTGCTCGGCCTCACGCGGCACCTGGCGAAAGAGGTGGCGCGTCACGGCATCACCGTGAACGCGGTCTGCCCGGGATTGATCGATACCGAGATGGTGCGGGCGACGATCAGCGACGAACGCTCCCAGGCCTACGCCCGCGGCTTTCCCATTCCGCGCTTGGGCCGGCCCGGCGAGGTGGCGGAGTTGGTGGCCTTCCTCTGTTCCGACCGGGCGGCCTACATCACCGGCGCCTCGCTCGACATCAACGGCGGCGACCTGATGATTTAGTCCGCCCGCATTCACCGGACGGCGGCGTCGCGCCGTGGCATGACTGCTGGAGCACGCCTCTCGCTTTGGCGGTGAGGCCCGTTCAAGAGAACTTTCCCGCTTCGAATTACCCTTATCCCCGGTTCCCCTCTTCCCGCAACCTTCCTGCCATGTTCAAACGCTGCCTGACGATCCTCACGCTCTGTTTCGCGATCGACCCCCTTTCTGCCGTCGACGCCACGACCTGGATGGTCGGAGCCGCCAAGGTGGACATCACCCCGGATTATCCGGTCCGGCTCAACGGTTACGGCGGCAGGCGAACGGAGGTGGACGGGGTGGAGCAACGCCTCTTCGCCAAGGCGATCGCGTTCGGGAGCGATGCCGACCAGCCCGCCGTGCTGCTCACGGTCGACAACTGCGGGGTCCCCGGCAGCATTCGCGACGAGTTGGCGAAGCGGCTCGGCGCCAAAACCAGGGTCGTGGGCGAGCGCGTGGCGATTTGCTCCAGTCACACGCACAGTGCGCCGATGCTGGTCGGAATCGGCATCACCGAGTTCGGCGCCGCGCTGTTCGGGACCGACGTCCCGGCCGACCATTGGGAGCGCATCCAGCGTTATACGCGCGACCTCACCGACCTCCTGGAGAAAGTCGCCCTCGCGGCGCTGGCCGACCGTCAGCCCGCGACGCTCGCCTGGGGCGTGGGTCACGTGGGGTTTGCCCACAACCGGCGCGTCACTACGTTCCGTCCGGAGGATCATTCCCTCCCCGTGCTGCGCGTGACCGGCGCCGACGGCAAGGTGCGCGCCCTCCTCACCAGCTACGCGTGCCATTGCACCACGACCGGCTTCAACAAATTTCACGCCGATTGGGCGGGGTGCGCGCAGGAATACCTGGAAAAGGAATTTCCCGGGGCGATTGCGCTGACCGCCATCGGTTGCGGCGCGGACCAAAACCCGAGTCCCCGCGGCAAATACGAAAACGCCATCGAGCACGGTCAGGCGCTGGGCGCCGAGGCCAGGCGGCTGGCCGGCGGAAAGACACTCAAGCCGTTGACGAGTCCGCTCGAGTGCCGGACCCGGCAGATCCTCCTGCCGTTCGGTCCGCTGCCGACCCGCGCGGAGTGGGAGGCGAAGACCAGCGACAAATCCCGGACGGTTGCCTACCACGCGAAGATGCAGCTCGCCAAACTCGACCGGGGGATCGTGCTGCCGGCGGCGTTGCCGTATCTGGTGCAGGTTTGGAATTTCGGTCCCGAACTCGCGATGGTGTTCCTCTCCGGCGAGGTCGTGGTCGACTACGCATTGCGTTTGAAACGCGAGCTGGATTCGGAGCGCCTGTGGGTGAACAGCTACGCCAACGATGTGCCCGCCTACATCCCGTCCGAGCGGGTCTTGCAGGAGGGCGGCTACGAGGGCGGCGGCGCGATGCTGGTGGACGATTGGCCCGCGCCCTTTGCCCCGGGGGTCGAGGATCGCATCGTCGGCACCGTGCACGAACTCATGCCGGCCGCGTTCAAGCGACGGCGCTAGGACGCGGCATCGAATGCCCGGCTGCGGCGCGCGCTGTGGGCGACGCGGTGAACGCCGCGGCCAAACACGAAGCTGAAAAGGGTGGTGCGTTTCCGCGAAGAGTGTCTGGTTACCTTTGATTCAGCTCCCCTGTGGCTCGGTTCGATGCCGGCACTACGCACCCCCGCCCCGTAGGAAAAAGTTTCATCCCCTGGAACGATCATGAAGAGAAACCGCCGAGATTTTTTGAAGCTGTCCAGCATGGCCGGGATCGGCCTCGCGAGTACCCAGATCAAATCCGCCCGCGCCGCCGCGCCGGCTCGTGGCAGCAATGCGAACAAGATCGTCAGGGATAGAGTTGCGACTGTCCTGGAGGACGGGACGGTACTTCACACCCCCTTCCGGCGGGTCGAGAGCGGGCGGGACGGTCCCGCGTTACTCCTCGTGGCCGCCCAGCATGGCAATGAAGTCATCGGCAGCGAAGTGGCGATGCGGCTGCAGGATATTTGTGAGCGCCAGCTCACGAAGGGTTCGGTCTGGCTTCTGCCGATGGCCAACCTCCTCGCCATTCGCGTCCGGCGGCATTCGTTCGGCCTCGGGCCGGAGCAGAACAACCGGATCCATCCCACCAAGGAGCACAATATGCAGCGGTGGCCGGGCAGCCCGGATGGTAACAACACGCAGCGGGTGGCCTTCGCCCTGGACCAGGCCGTCATCCGCCACTGCAGCCACCTCGTGGATATTCACTGTTACCAGCGGATGAACGCCGCGGAGACCCTGGGGGTGCTTGGCCACGAGCCGTCCCGCCCGCTGGCCGAGGTGACGGCCACGCGGTTCATGCGGTTCGTGCTGCCGGCGGCTACGCCCGAAAAGAACATGCTGATCAACCAGCTCATGCTGAAGCACGGCGGCTGCGCCGTGGGCATGGAGCTCTCCGGCCAGTTTGAAATCTCGGAGCGGCAGGTGCAGCTCGGATTAAGTTCCATGGTCAACATCGCGAAGCAGCTGGGGATGCTCCCCGGTGAGCTGGAGCCGATCGAGGGACCGCGGGCGACGCTCAGCAAAGACAATCGTCATCTGGCGAAGGCGCCCGACACCGGCCTTTTCGTGCCGGCCCTCGTGCGGGAGAAAAACCGCAATCTGGCGCCGGAGGATTATGTCGAAAAAGGCCAGCCGCTGGGACACATCATCCGCGAGAAGGATTTGGAGCGCGTGCCGGTCTTGGCGCCGGTGACGGGGTGCTTGTTCAGCTTCGGGCTGTGCCACGGGGATTTGTGCGACGCCAGCCTGCCCGCGCAGCATCCCTATTCGGAGGCGGATGAAACCGTCGCCACCATCGTGGCGGTCTAGTAGCATGAACCGAGGCGGTGGCGACGGGATCGAGGCGAAGGTCGGTTCGAGATCGTTCGTTGACGCGGGAAAGTGATCGCGGACTAGCTGGTTCGTGGCCCAGCCTGAAATAGCGGCTTGAAATTTCCCGGGATTGTCCCAAAACGCTGCATAGCTTTACCCCGCGTGAGCTCACCCCCGAGATCTTCTGAGCTCTCTCCCGGCGCGGACCAGACCCGCTGGTTTGCCGAGGAGCTGCAGCCGCACGAGCCGGCCCTTCGCGCCTACCTGCATCGAAAATTTCCGACTTTGGCGGACGTGGACGATTTTGTGCAGGAGTCGTTCCTCAAGGCGTATCTCGCCCACCGGGACGGGCGGCTGACTTCGGTAAAAGGATTTCTCTTTCACGTCGCGCGCAATTCGGTCGTTAGTTTTTTCCGCAAACAAAAATTTATTTCGCCGATAACGGTAAACGAATTGGGACCGCTGCACGTTTTGGAAGACGATGCCGATGTGGTCGAATGTGTCTGCACCAAGGATGAACTTGAACTCATCACCGCCGCGATGGTCGATCTGCCGGATCGCTGCCGGGAGATTGTCATGCTGCGGGTCCTGCGCGGCTTGGACTCCGGGGAAGTCGCCCGGCGCCTCGGTCTCGCCGAGGCCACCGTACGCGTGCAACTGGCCAGGGGTATGAAGCGGTGCAGCGAATTTCTCCGGCATCGCGGCGTCATTGCGAAGGAGCAGTCATGAAGCCAGCGCAAGGAAGATTTTCACGGCGGAGGGACGCCAGCTCCGAGGCGGTGCAAACCACGGCCGCCGACTGGCTGGCGCGAAGGGACGAGGGATTGACGGCGGACGAACAGGCGCAGTTCAGCGAGTGGCTGCTCGCGGATGCGCGACACGTCGCCGCCGTGAGGGAAATTGAAGCTGCGTGGCGGTTCATGCAAAAGCCGCGTTTTACCGGGCAGGCTGATCTGGTGGTGCAGGCCGTCGAACAGCGCACACGCAGCCGGTCCAAGCTCAAACGCTGGCCCCTTTTCGCCGGCAGTCTCGCAGCCGCCGCCGCGTTGGCCTTCGCGGTAGTGGCACTGCGCCATCGTAGCGCCCCTGCGCCAATTGAATGGGCCGGGCAGGTTGAGGTTAAACCCGAACGACGCTCGCTGCCGGATGGTTCGGTAGTCGAGCTCAAGGCCGGCACCGATGTGTCGTTCAACTTCTCGACCAGGGAGAGGAACGTGCATCTCCTGCGCGGAGAGGCGCATTTTGCCGTCGCGAAAGATGCGGCGCGGCCATTTGTCGTGACCGCGGGCAGCGTGGCGGTGCACGCCGTTGGCACCGAGTTTTCCGTCCGCATGGACTCCGCAGCCATCGATGTGCTCGTGACGGAAGGCCGCGTGGCCGTCGAGCGACGGATCGCGAACCCGAGCCCGGCCACGGTGGCGCCGGCGCCCACTTACCTCGATGCGGGAACGCGGACCGTCGTGCCGGTAGCCACCGCGGAGTTCACACTGCTGAAGATCGAGGCCGTTGCCGCGCCGCAAATCGCGTCAGCGCTCGCCTGGCGCACTATGCGCGTCGAATTTACGGCGACGCCCCTGGGTGAGATCGTGCTACGCTTGAATCAACAGAATCGCACGCAACTGGCGCTGGCCGATCCGACGCTGGCGGACTTGCGCATCAGCGGCATCTTCTGGCTCGACGATCCTGATGGATTTGCGCGGCTGATTGAGGCCAGCGCGGGATTACGGACGACGACCGATCGCGGCGGGCAAATCGTCTTGTCGCGCCGGTAGATGGTCGGGTTCGGACCGCGTCGCGGGCTGCGTTCGCCCACTTATTTTCCGAGGCCGTAAACAGAATGCGGTTCTCGGGCGTTTAGTTAACCTCAACCCACCCCGACGGCTCCTGCCCTCGGTCTGCCCCATGTATTCCACCCGCCTCTGTCTATGCGGTCTGATGCGATTTTTGCGTCTCGACCGAATCTGGCTTCCGCTGCTCGGCCTCACGCTGGCCCACGCGGCCGATAGCAGTTCCAGTAAAAGTTTCCATGTTGCTGCGGACGAGGCGGAGCGATCGCTCAAGGTTTTTTCGGAGCAATCGGGTTGCGGCGTGATTTTTGTGACCGACAGCGTGAAGGGGCTGCGCACCAACCCCGTGAAGGGAAATTTCACGCCAAGCGAGGCCTTGGATATTCTGCTGCACAACACCGGGCTGGTGAGCAGCAGCGATGCAGCAACCGGAGCCTTCGCCGTGCGGCGAGCTGACCCCGATGAACCAAAAAACGTTTAACGGGCGGCGCAAATGACGGCAGGCGACCGCCCGACCAGACAAAATCAGCCATCGATTTCGAAAATCCACCTAAAATCATGAAACAAACGAACCCCTTTGCATTGTTAATCGCTTGGCTCGGCCTTGCCGCGTCATCCGCTCAGACGCTCCATGCGGCCGACGTTAATGGCACGGGGTCGGGGCCCCAAACCGGCATCGTTACCGGATACGTCAGCAACGCGGCCACCCGATCCTATCTCGAAGGCGCTAAAGTATCCGCCCAGGGTGCGAAACAGGCGGTGTTCACGGATCGGCTTGGACGTTACCAGATCGCGTTGCCGAGAGGTTCGGAGACGCTGATCGTGACTTATACCGGCTTGGATTCGAAGAATGTCCTCGTTTCCGTGACTGCCGGCCAAACGTCCAGCCAGGACATCGAGCTCACTTCTGAGATATATGCCTTGGAGAAATTCACCGTCTCGGGTGTTCGCGAAGGCAGCGCCATGGCCATCATGCGTCAGAAGCAGGCGCCCAACGTGAAGAACATCGTTTCTTCCGACGCCTTCGGCAACATGGCCGCCGGCAACATCGGTGACTTCCTGCAGCGTTTGCCGGGCATCACAGGCGTAACAGTCGGCAACGAAGTGCGCGCCGTGCAGATCCGGGGCATTGATCCTAGCCTCAATTCCGTGACGATGGATGGCAACCGCCTGGCGGCTTCGCAGTCAGCCGGCTTGGGACGGCGCTTTGAATTTGAGCAGGCGTCACTCGGCTTGATCGAAACCATCGAGGTGACCAAGGCGCCAACTCCGGATATGGATGCGGACTCGATCGGCGGAAATGTCAACCTGATCACCAAGAGCGCCTTCGACAGGGCGGTGAAGCGCTACTTTGCCTACTCCATCGGTGGCACGTACGCCATGCGGTACCCGCTCAAGTCCGGAGATCCGATCCGTGAACCGATCGAAGGCATCGGCCCCTCGCTGAGCCTCACCTACGCAGACCGACTGGGCAAGGATGAGCGCATCGGCATCAAGTTGATCGGCTCCTATCACGTGCAGGATGGCGGCGAAGTGTATGCAACGCAGACCTACGAGGGAAAGTTGGACGAACCCTACTTCAGTCCGAACATCACATCACCCTACTTTGCTGGAGCAACGCGGTCGCGCATCGCGCTCGGCGGCAAGGTAGACTACAAAGTGAGCTCGAACACGATCGCCACCCTGAACCTGGCGTACAACTGGTTTCACGAGGACAATGATTCGCGTTCCCGTTCGTTGAACGCCGCCGCCGATGTCGCGAGTTTTGCTCCAGGCTACAGCGGCAACCTGGTTGAGATCCTGCCGCTGGCGACCTCGACCAGCACGCTGCAGACGAGCACGAACGACAAGTCGGGCCGAACCTACCAGCTGTCGCCGTCGGTCAAGCACCGGCTTCCGGGCCTTGATCTTGATTATGGGCTCAGCTTTTCCAATTCGGAAACGTATTACGATCACAGTCCCTATAACCGCCACCACGCGGCGCATCCGAAGGGCACCGTGTCGATGGTGCTGCCGAATGTCGGCTGGAAGATCAACCGCACCCTCAGCCGCGATTATCCCCTCATCACGCAAACGGCCGGCCCCGACATCTACGATCTCAGCAACTATCGCAATATGATCCTCACGCAGGGTGATCGTGGTGGCGCCGATACCGTCATGAGTGGGCGCCTCGATCTGAAAAAGAATTTCGAGACCACTGCGCCCACGTTCGTGAAGGTCGGCGGCAACGTCAGGCGGCAGGAGCGCACGGTTTGGAACAACGCACGCCGTTACAACTACGCCGGGCCGGATGGGGTGATCAATTCAGGCGACGAGATGCTGGGGCAGTTCGTCGATCGCGAACTCGAGAAATATTCCGATGGATACCTCGGCTACCGGCCTCAGCCGTGGCCCGGCACGAAAGGAGTTACGAATCACATCTTGGCGAATCCCGGCCTCTGGACCGAAGATCTCCTCTATGCGCGGAACTCGAATCTTGGCGGGAATCGTACGATCAAGGAAACCGTCATGTCTAGCTACATTATGGGCAATGTGCAGATCAGCGACCTTTCGATCCTAGGCGGTGTGCGCGTCGAGAAGACTGAAACGGATGCCCAAGGCCCTCTCCAAGTCGCCGGGGTCTACACCGGTCGTCAGAGCGCCACAGGGGAGTATCAGAAAATTTTCCCCGGCTTACATTTCAAGTACATGCCGGCCGGCGGTTTAGTTGCGAGGGCTAGTTACTCCACCAGCGTCGGTCGCCCTGGCTTTGGGGGGATCATTCCATTGGATCAAATAAACGATGTGAGCCGGACGATTAATCGCAGTAATCCCGGGTTAAAGCCTCAATTCGCCAATAACTTCGACCTTACCGCCGAGTATTACTTTGAGCCCGTCGGGTTGCTGTCGGTCAGCCTCTTCCTCAAGGAAATCACCGATTTTCAGTTTACCGATTCAAGCATTCTCGTGCCCATCGGAGCCGATAACGGCTACAATGGCGAGTACGCTAACTACCGGATCAGCACGCCTAGGAACGGCGGCAACGCACGTTATCGCGGCATTGAATTCGCCTACCAGCAACAATTCCGCTTTTTGCCGGGTCTGTGGAAGAACTTCGGCGTAAACATCAATTACACTTATTTGCAGACACAGGGTAACTATGGTGGAAGCGTGGCGACGGACAAGCTGGCTGGCTTCGTGCCGAGAATTGCGAATATCGGACTTGATTATATCCAGAGCCGCTGGAGCTTCCGGCTCAGTGCTGTTTGGCGTGGGGATCATCTGAGCGGCATCAACGCCAACGCGGCCTTGTTGAGGTATCAGCGACCGCGCACGCAAGTCGACCTCAAGACCAAGTATAATCTCAGCTCTCGATTGGGCTTTTTCTGCGACTTAGAAAATCTCACCCGCGCAGAAGAAAACTGGGAGTATTACGGCAACGAAAGTCGCCCGGGTACCGTCAACCGGCTCGCGCCAAAGGTCGTGGCCGGCCTCCAGGGGACCTTCTAACTCGTGCTCCTGGAAACCGGGACTGGCAATGGTATCGACTGGAGTCTCCCCTCCAGCAGCAGTGACTGTTGTGCTGCCGCTGCGGACGGAATCTAGGGAGCCATTGCCGGACGCACTGTTGTTTCTGCCCGACATGCCCCCCATTACTCCATTTTTCCTATGAAACCTCAAACGACACGACGAACCTTCATCAGGAGATCCACGCAGGCTGCGGCCATGGTGGCTGCATTTGGGAACCTCGGAAAAGGTTGGTCCGCCACAGCGGAGCGTTCCACCGCGGCGCCGGACGGAGCGGCGGGCGATTGGCAGGCGGGAGTTGCCAAGGCCATCATCACCCCGGAAACGGATGTTTGGCTCGCCGGCTATGGCTCGAAGCGTTCAGCTGATGGAAAGCTCCATGACTTGTGGATGAAAGCCCTGGCGTTGAAGGATCCCGCTGGGTCGCGGGTCGTCTTAGTCACGAGCGACTTTCAAGGCGTGCCAAAGGAGATGAGTGACGTTGCCCTGCAGGAACTGCGGCGGCAATTCGGGTTGGACCGCCGGGACGTGATGATCACGTTCTCGCACAACCACTGCGGGCCGCGGCTGGGTGACGACTTGGTGGACTATTATCCCGTCGAGGCCGGGCAGGTTGAATTGGTGAAGGACTATACTGCTTTGATGGTGAAGCGGCTCGTGGCAATGGTGGGCGAGGCCCTGGCTAATCTTGCGCCAGCACGTCTGGAAATGGGCGAGGGTCGGGCGACCTTTGCCGTGAATCGACGGAACAACCGCGAGCCGGAGGTTCCGGAGTTGATGGCCAAAGGGATCCCGCTGAAGGGCCCGGTCGATCATACCGTGCCCGTGTTGTCCGTGGCCCGCGCCGACGGCATGCGGCTGGCGATACTCTTCGGCTATGCGTGTCACCCCACGACGTTGAGCTTTACCAAATGGTGCGGAGACTATCCCGGTTTTGCGCAGATCGAGATCGAGAAGAATAATCCGGGCGCGATGGCGTTGTTCGTCAACACCTGCGGCGCCGACCAAAACCCCCTGCCGCGACGAAATGTCGCGCTCTGTGAACGTTATGGGAAAATGTTGGCGGCTGGCGTCGAGGAAGCGTTGCAGCGGCCGATGCAACGGATCTCCGCCGGACTACGGACCGCCTTCGAGTATATCGACCTCAGCTATCTGCACGTCATAACCCGCGCCGAGCTTGAGGTGGCCGCGCAGGACCCGGCTGGAGTGCGCGCGCGCTGGGCCACGCGCATGTTACAGAAGCTGGCCGCAGGCGAAACCTTCGCCCCGGCGTATCCGTATCCTGTGCATGCCTGGCAGATCGGTCGCGAAATGCTGATGATCGGCACGGGCGGGGAGACCGTGGTCGACTACGCATTACGCTTTAAGAAGGAATTCGGCGCCGGCACGTGGGTCTGCGGCTATACCGACGACATGATCGCCTACATTCCTTCTCGCCGGGTTTGGGAAGAAGGCGGCTACGAAGGGGGATCCAGCCTCTATGAATACGGCCGCCCCGCTTTGCGTTGGGCAGGTGACGTCGAGGAGCGCATCGTTTCATCGGTCCACTCCCTCGTCAGGCAGGTTCGTCATCAGGCAGGTTCTGCATGACTCGCGGACGGCTGCGGCTCATTGCCCACAGGCAAGCACTTCTCTTGCTCGACGCTCGGCAGTTTTATTGAAAACAACGGTCGCCACCAACGACGCCAGAAAAAGCACCGCACAACGCCGAGTTTCGATGCCGCGGGAGTCAGATCGGCGCTCGCTTCTAACGCACCTAAATCGATGAATCAAAAATTCGGCCTGCTGTGTTCGGCCATTACCATGGATGGCAGATAAACCCCTCCCGGATCCGATCCCCCTGAAAATCCAGTTTCCTATCAATAATGAACCATCGTTGGAAATAGTGGTTCCAGCAAACAAACCGAAACATCGTTATAAAATTAGATAAATAATAATTATGAACGCAGATATATTAAATGATATAAAAACAGAAATTCAATTTATTAAGAGAGAAATGGTGAACAGGGTAGCGCTGGTACTGGTCGGCCTCGCGCTGGGGGCGCCGTCCCTCCAAGCTCAGGGCAGCGGACGGCAAATGACCGTACCGGTGTCCAAAGAGCCCCTCTTGGATATGGGCTCCTACGCGAACCCGCTCCCGGCGACCGACGAGTTGTGGATCGAGAGGCTGACCGAGCTGGAGGTCCGCGACGCGATCCGGGCGGGCAAGACCAGCGTCCTGATCCCGACTGGCAGCGTCGAGAACAACGGGCCCTGGCTGACGATGAACAAGCACAACGACGTGCTCCGCGTCTGCGCCGATTCGGTGGCCCGCCGCATGGGAAACATGCTCGTCGCGCCGATCATCCCGTTCGAGGCCGGCGACCCGAACCGCAACACCGCCGGCGGCATCTCGCTCTCGCCCGCGATCTACAACGGCGTCCTCAAGGACGTCGCCATCAGCCTGAGGGCGCAGGGCTTCAAGAACATTTTCTTCGTCGGCGACAGCGACGGGAACCATAATCCCGATATTAAGGCCGTCGGCGAGCTGATGGCGGAGTGGCAGGGCTCGGGCGTGCGCGCGTTCTACGTACCCGAGTTCCACGGCTACGACGAGATTCTCCTGCACCAGAACGAAGTGATGGGCGTGAAAGAGATCCGCTACAAGGATCGCTTCCACGACAACTACTACATCTCGACCATGATCATGGTCGGCGACCCGAAAGCGGTAAACTACTCGGAGCGTGTGCGAATAGGCAAGGCGACCATCAACGGATTCGACCTCGCCCCGCTCGAGAAGTCCCTCTATCACGGCAGGCAGCTGATCGAGTTCCGCACGGATGCAACCGTGGCGGGGATCCGGAAGTTGATAGGGACTCCGACTAGCGAGCAAAAGTAGTTCGTCGCTTCTTCGCAGCACAGGTACTCTTAAACTCCGCCTCAAAAAGCAAATTCCTATCAGTTTAGTAAAATAAAGAAAAAATGAGACCTAATACTTTCCCATCACTTTCAGATAAACCCCTCCCGGATCCGATCCCCCTGAAAATCCAGTTTCCTATCAATTGATTCAGTTTCTACCGGTCACCCTCCCCTTAAACCCCTCCCGGATCCGATCCCCCTGAAAATCCAGTTTCCTATCAATAAGGCGTGCCGGTCAGGTTTTGATTACTCGTCGATGGGCGGCTCGAATTGAAATCGAACCAGGATAATGCCGTGGCGCCTTCCGATAGCTCGGCCGCGTCGAGAAATCACCGCAGTTTTGCCACGGTAATACTCGTCGGAGCCCTCGTTGGGTTGCTCATTTATATCGGCTGGATGTGGCACCGCATTCGCTTCGACCCCACGCTTGCATTCCTGAGTTCCTCCTCCAGCGCGGAGTGGATCCAGCACGATGAGCCGGTCAGCCTCGAGACCCATGGGACAGGTAAGGTTGCACGCGGATTCAAAACCCGCTTCGCCGTATCGGCCACGCCCAGCGACACCGGGCTGCGACTCCGCGCGATGAAGCGGGTGAACGTGATCGTTGACGGCAAGGTGATCGCTGCACCTTCCCTCGACGCACTGCAGTGGAAAAGCGAACAAATCCTGCCCCTTGCGCCTCATCTCAGCCCGGGCGAACACGAGTTGATCATCCTAGTCGAAAACGAAAACGGACCTGCGGTATTATGGGCCAGTTCGAAGCCGCTGGATATTCGAACCGACGCATCGTGGCAAAGTTCTGCCGATGGCGTCAACTGGCGGGCGGCGCGGCCCGCGAGCGATCACCCGGCCGTGCCGATGGCCGGTCAATTCGAATCTCCGCTGCAGGCACTGGGCAGCCGGTGGCCGATATTTGGGGTCGTATTCCTCTTGGTCGGAGGAGCGACGTGGGTCTTTGGAAATCGGCCGCGGCCGCCGCCGTTTGGGTTCCGGCCCGCCATCGTACGTTGGGCGGTTCTTGTGGCGTGGGCGGTCATGGCGGCGAACAATATTCTCAAGCTGCCCGCGCCGGCCGGCTTCGATGTGGGCGGGCACCTCGATTATGTTTCCTACCTGCTGAAAAATCACCGCATCCCGCTGGCGACCGACGGATGGCAAATGTTTCAGTCGCCATTCGTCTATCTGATCGGTGCGCCCCTCTACCTGATGCTCGCGAAATTGTTCGCGCCCGGGACCGCCGTGCTGCTCCTGCGGATACTGCCCCTTGCGTGCGGCTTGCTGCAGATCGAGCTATGCTACCGGGCCTTGCGCCGCGTTTTCTCGCAACGCGCCGACTTGCAGATTCTCGGCACGCTGTTCGCCGGGTTTCTGCCCATGAACATCTACCTTTCGCAGTATTTTGGGAACGAGCCGCTGGCCGGCATGCTGAGCTCGGCGATTTTCGTCCTCTCCCTCAAACTCATCCAGCCGGATGGTTCGGAGAACGTCCGCTGGACCCCGTGGTGGCTCGGCGTCTTGTTCGGCCTGGCGCTGCTGGCCAAGGTCAGCGCGGTGCTCGTCGGATTTCCCCTGCTGATCGCGATTGCCTGGCGCTCCCTCTCCTCGCAGCCCAGCATTACGACTGGGATTATCCGGGCAGCCCGAACCACTGGCGTCGTGTTCGGCCTCACGGCGGTGGTGGCGGGCTGGTATTATGTTCGCAATTACATCCACCTCGGCCGGCCATTTGTCGGCGGGTGGGACCTGAGCCGCGGCATCGCCTGGTGGCAGGACCCAGGTTACCGGGTTGCCTCCGAATTCCTCACGTTTGGACCTGCGCTAGTGCGGCCCGTTTACGTCGGACTCGAAGGTTTTTGGGATGGCTTTTACGCGACGTATTGGTGCGACAGCGACGTGAGCTCCGCCGTGGCGCTCGCCGCGGTCCCGCCTTGGAACCACGGCTACATGATGGCAGGCGTGCTGCTCGCGCTGGCGCCATCGTTGGCACTCGGAACAGGCATTGTTGTCGCGGTGCGCAATGCCGTCTTTCGAGCCGAGGCGGTGTGGCTCATCGCTCTCGCCTGCATTGCCGTGTATGTTTTTGCCCTCCTGCATCACGCGCTGACGCTTCCCTACTACTGTGCGATCAAGGCATTTTATACCATCGGAGCGATGCCGGCGTATGCGCTTGTTGCCGTCGCCGGATTCGATTTTCTGACGCGCGTCAATTGGAGCCGCGCGTTGGTATATGGCTTGATGGCGTGCTGGGTAGTGTCGGTCTACGTCGCATATTTCGCGCGCACCTGAGCAAAGCATTTCCGTTGATTGGAGGTGGGTCGTGCGCTCCGCGCGCGGCCTTAGCTTAGCGCCAGTCTCCGACTGGCGGGCCGCCGGTCGGAGACCGGCGCTACTCAACCCGAAGCCGCGCGCGGAGCGCACGACCCACCCTTATCAGACAGGCGTTGCTTCGGAACGAGGTTGGTTGGGCGCCTGCTTTTCCGCGTCGTCCGCCTTCAACTTCGGCTAATAAACCCCTCCCGGATCCGATCCCCCTGAAAATCCAGCTTCCTATCAATAAAGGGATCTGATTCAGTTTCTACCGGTCACCCTCCCCTTAAACCCCTCCCGAATCCGATCCCCCTGAAAATCCAGTTTCCTATCAATTAATAAGGCGCGGGCTGACTATGCGAAAGGGGAGTATCGCTCGGTCGCTGAGGTGATGCGCCACGTCGTCTATGCTGAGCCGTCGAACACCGAGGCCCGTCATCTGGCGGCCGATGCCTTCGAGCAGTTGGGCTACGCCTCGGAAGCCGCGACCTGGCGGAACCCGTATCTGGTCGGGGCGCAGGATCTGCGGCAAGGTCCGATCGCGCCGCGGACCGCGTCATTGGAACCCGAGATGGTGAGGGCGATGCGCGCCACCGACGTCTTCGACGTGCTCGGCACGCACGTGAACGGCCCGCGCTAATTCAGGCGTGCATCATTTGCCACGGCTCGGTAAGAGAGTGAACGCAATCACATGAAGACAGCCGACACCATCGCAGCTCTTTTCATGACCCTCCTCGGCGGGGCTGCCCACTTTGTCAGCGCCGGTGAGCCCAGCGCGCCCGCTTTCCTGCCGGTCATTCCCAGGATCTACGACGACGCGGAGACCGCCACCTGGCATGTACCATTGGCGTTGGGGAAGGTCAGTCCTTCCTTCCTCACGTCGTCATACTTCTACGCGCGCAAAGTGCGGCCGATCTACCGGAGCTATCCCGTTTACCATCCTGATCGTGAGCCGGCCGGCTATCTAGAAAAACTCAAGAGCCTCGAGCCAGAGGTGCTCTGGGACGACACGGGCAAGCGGCCCAAGCTGGAGACAGAAGCGGATTGGATTCGCGCCGGTGAACTGGTTTATGACGCTCCCATCTCGCCACAGCCGTTGTCCGACTCGCTGCATTTCCGTGACCGCGAATTGCTGAAACGCATCGGGATGCCGATCGCAACTGACGGTTCGTTGCCCGGCCTGCACTATGTGATTCGCACGAAGGGTCAGCCTGAGTTGGCTCGATTCAGTTGCGGAACCTGTCACACACGAGTGCTGCCCGACGGCGTGACGATCAAGGCCACGCAAGGAAACCTCCCGCTCGCGCGGATCGAAGCGCATGAAAACCGCACGGGAAAATCTGGCGATGAAGCGGCACTTCGACTGGCGGCATTCGAGTATCACGGCACGCCTTGGTTCACGAACGGTCCCAACACGAAGCTGAAGGATTGGACGCTGGATCAATTCGTTCAGGCCCGCGAAGCCTGCCCGCCCGGCGTTTATCCGAATCACAACGGCGGATTGCTTGTGCCCGCGCGGGCTGCTGAACTCCGCGGAATCAAGGAGCGCCGTTACCTGGACGGGACCGGACACATGCGGCATCGCGGTCCGTCTGACCTGATGCGTTTCAGCGATTTTCATCAATGGGGTTCGATTTACGCGAGCTTCGGCACGTTTCAGCCCCAGGCGATTCCCGAACCGGAAACGCAGGAGCGTTACTCGGACGAGCAGGCCTACGCGCTCGCGCTTTACGTCTATTCTCTAACCGTGCCGCCTAATCCGAATCCGCCGCGTACTACGGAGGACAAAGCGATGGTAGCGCGCGGCCGGGAAGTTTTCATGGATTCGGGCAACCGCTGCGCCACCTGTCACGATCCCAAACAAGGATTCACGAACAACAAACTCACGCTTGCCTCAGGTTTCGTGGTTCCGGCGGATCATCCGGAGAAGGCGCACATCATGCCGCGCTCAGTCGGGACCGATCCGGCGTTTGCCCTGCTGACGCGCAAGGGCACCGGATTCTACAAGGTTCCCACGCTTCTGGGCCTCTGGTATCGCGGCCCGTTCGAGCACAACGGCTCCTGCGCCACGCTGGAGGACTGGTTCGATCCTCGCCGCCTCCGCGACGACTACGTTCCCACCGGATGGAAAGGTCCGCCCGGCACGAAGACGCGCGCCGTGAAGGGCCACGAGTTCGGGTTGGACTTATCGGCCGAAGACAGAAAGGCCCTGATAACGTTCCTACGGACGCTATGAGTTACTGATAGGAATTTGCTTTTTGAGGCGGGGTTCAAGATGAAATAACCGCGATATGGGGCGTGGTCGTTTGAACCAATGTACATGTCGCCCTCCCTGCTGGCCTTCAGGTAAACCCCTCCCGGATCCGATCCCCCTGAAAATCCAGTTTCCTATCAATAATTTCTCGGGGAACCGCCGCGCAAGAACTTCACGCTGGTCGTGGTCGCGCCGTAGTCCCCGGTGGAAGCCGGTGCGAATGCGGCGTGGTGCCCGCTCAGCACTGGTATCGTAACGTGCCCAGAAAAATTCTCTTTCGGTTACCGGGGCCATCTGTAGCCCTCGTTGTTCGTTAACACCCTCTGCCGCCCCGCGGGCATTTTCCCAACTGACGTTCCCGCGGCGGCCCAGCCCAATTCCCCCATGACCGCTTCAACCATCCTAGTAAAAGCACTCTGTCGCGGTGGCGCCGCCTTCGTCACCGCTCTTGCCGCAGCGATTTCGCTGAGCGGCCAGACCGCCAACACCGGCGCGATCCAAGGCACGGTGCTGAACGCGACCAGCGGAAATTTTCTGCACAACGCCCGCGTGACCGTCAAAGGCGCAAACCTGGATGTGTCGACTGACGAGCACGGGGCGTATCGGCTGCCCGCGATTCCCGCTGGTGCCGTCGAGCTGACCGTTACGTTCACCGGCCTGGGGTCACAAACCAAGATTGTCACGGTGGCCGCCGGCCAGACGCTCCGGGTGGATTTGGAACTGGCCCTCGAAGGACAGGCGAAGGACGCATCCGGTATTGTCCGCCTCGCGGCGTTCACGGTGGAAGAGAGGGAGTTGACGGCGCAAGGCAGCGCGCTGCATGAGCAGCGGAGCGCGGCCAACATCAAGAACGTGGTGTCGATGGAGGAGTTTGGCGATCTCGGCATCACCAATCCCGGGCACTTCCTCACCTACGTCCCCGGCGTCAGCAACGTCTACAACACCACCGGCGAGGTCGAGGGCATCGGCCTGCGCGGCATGTCCTCGGGTGGCACGCTCGTGATGTTCGACGGGGCCCAGGCGGCGAGCAACGACCCGGCCTCGCGCGCCTACAACTTCAGCGGCACCAGCACCGCCAACCTCGATCGCATCGAGGTGACCAAGGTGCCGACGCCGGACCTGCCGGCCAACGCGGTGGGCGGTTCCATCAACATGGTCTCGAAGAGCGGATTCAACCGGAGCACCTCGTTGTTCCGCTACAATTTTTTCACGACGCTCCAGGCGAAGGGCGGACAGGAGACTCTGCCCCACGGAATCTCCCCGTATGCGGGCACCGATGCCAAGACGACGATGCGGCCGGTGCAGCCGGGTTTTGATCTGAGCTACAGTGTGCCGGTCAACCCGGCGCTGGCGTTCACCCTCAACCTCGGGCACAACGCGCGGTATCAGGATCGTGAATATATTTCGCCAACCTGGGATCGGGTGCGGCTGGTGCAGACCTCGGGCACGCTGAATTCCGTAATCAACATTTTCACCAAAGACATCGCCGCGGTCGGAGCGGATTGGAAAACGGGCAGGAGCGTGCTGCGGGCGCGGTTCGATTTGTCGCTGCAGGATGCCTATACGCGGCAAAACGTCTTCAGCTATAACTTCGGCGCCGGCGCGACCGGCGGGGAGAAGTCCTCGGAAGGGACCGCCGCTGCCGTGGGCACCCTTGGCGTTAACGCGGGCCAGAATATCAATCAATACCGCCGCCTCCTCAACGGGCGGATCAGCCACACCTATGCGGGCGACGTTTGGA
Organism: Opitutus sp. GAS368; assembly: GCA_945903465.1. Classification (GTDB taxonomy): domain Bacteria; phylum Verrucomicrobiota; class Verrucomicrobiia; order Opitutales; family Opitutaceae; genus ER46. Next base: position 20,656 of record CAMDOF010000049.1, on the reverse strand, counting down.
AGTTCGACTGGAACGTCTCCTACTCGGAGGCGCGGCGACTGTTCAGCGACGTGGACGAGGGGATGTTCGGCACCATGGCGACGACACTCTCCAGTGTGGTGGTTTCGGCGCAGGGGCTCGATGGCATCGGCGCGATGACCATGCCGCGGCTCACCGTGAAGTCGCGCACCGGAGCGGCGATCGATCCGTATGACGTCCGGCAATACACGCTCAACACCGCCGCCAGCGGCCGGATGTATTTCAAGAATGTTGTCGGGGTGGCGTCGGCCAACGCCGCGCGTTCGTTTGCCACGGCGCTGCCGCTCACGCTCAAGGCGGGCGTGTCGGTCGAAAAAACCGAGCGGGACAACTGGACGGAGACCCTGGCATGGAATTTCCGTCCGCCCGCCTCAGCCGGCGGTCAAATCGTGGGCAACTACGATCTGCTGGCCGACGCCTATTCCGCGCGGCGCACCTATAACGGCGGCCTCAAGGTGAATTGGCTGAGCACGACCAAACTCTACAGCCTTTATCAGCAGCACGCCGACTGGTTTCAGTTCAACGATGCGGCGGCGCATACCAATCGCGTCAACAACTCCAAGAAATTGGAGGAGACAATCTCGGCCGGATATCTGCGCTCCGACGTCAAGGCGTTCGAAAACCGGCTGTGGGTTGTCGCCGGAGTTCGCTTCGAGCGCACGGCGGACGAGGGGCTCGGGCCGCTCAACGACATCCGTGCAACTTACGTCAAGGATGCGGCGGGGCGGATCGTGCTCGGCGCGAACGGTCGCCCGACGCCCATCACGACGGACGCGCTGGCGTTGGCCAAACTGCAGTTCAAGGAGCGGGCGGCGTTCACGGAGAAAACCTACCAGGGGTATTATCCGAGTGTGAATGCGAGTTATACCCTCGGGGCGAACTTCGTGGTGCGGGCGGCGTATGCCGGCACGATTGGCCGGCCGGACCTCAGCTTCATCACGCCGGGCACGTCTATTTCGGATCCCTCGGTGGCGCCGCGCACCATCACCGTCGTCAACACGGGATTGAAACCGTGGACGGCGGACAACTACGACCTGACGCTCGAATCCTACGAGTTCAAGGGCGCGACCATTTCGGTCAGTGCATTTCGCAAGGAGATCACCGGATTTTTCACGTCCGTCCGCGTGCCCGCGTCGCAGGCCCTGCTGGATCAATACGGCTTGCCGGCGGATTTGCTCACCGGCGACTATGAGATCATCACCCGGGAGAATTCGGCGAACAGCGCGGTGATCGACGGTTTGGAGTGGAGCTGGCGGCAGTCGTTCCGCCCGCTGGCGGCGCTGCCGACTTGGGCGCGCTCATTCGGCGTTTTTGCCAACGGCACGCACCTGCGCCTGGGCGGAGCCGGGGCGGAAAATTTCGCCGGCTACTCGACGCGCATCGTCAACTGGGGCGTCTCGTTCGCGCGGGCAAATTTTGCGGCGAAGATCAACGTCACCAGTTCCAACGGTCCGCGCAACGCCGTCGTCGCGGCCAATGCCACGACGCCCGCCGGCACCTACACGAGCCTGGCGCCGCGGACGCTGGTGGGCGGTTCGCTGGAATACCGGCTGACCCGCCGGCTGACGGTGCATTTCTCGGGGCAGAACCTCTCGAATGCGTTGTATCGGAATATGACCTACTCGCCGGGCGCGCCCGATTATGTCCGGCCCACCCAGTATCGCGACAACGGCATCGAGTATGTGGTGGGCGTGCGGGGGGAATTTTGAAATGAGAGAATTTTATCTCCGGATAATCCGGCTTGGTTGGTTTGCGTTGATCCTGAGCCGCGCGCTTGGCGCCGGCCTGCCGGACAAGATGCCGGCGAACCTGCAGGCGGCCGGGATGCCTCGCCGCTTGGTCGCGATCGACAACGTGTGCGCCTGGCCGAATGTCGCCACCCTCCGGGACGGCTCGCTGGTGGCCATCGTGTTCAATCAGCCGAATCACGGTTTCACCGAGGGTGATGTCGAGTGCTGGGCCAGCGCGGACGGCCGGTTTTGGAAATACCTGAGCACGGTCACGCGGCACGTCCCCGAAACCGTGCGAATGAACCATGGCGTCGGCCTGAACGCGGACGGACATCTCGTGGTGCTGTGCAACGGCTGGGACAAAATCGCCCCGCGCCGCAACGCCGCCAGCCGGACCATCCAGACCGTTGGCGCGATCTCGCGCGATGGCGGGAGGACATGGGAGCAATTGGGACCCGTTATGCCGGCGGTGGATGGCCTGAGCTGGCACGTTCCGTTCGGTGACATCCAGCCGGCGGCGAACGGCGATCTGGTCGCCGGCAGCTACGCGTTTACGAAGCCGAAGTCGGGGAACATTTACGCGGTAAGAAGCAGGGACGGCGGACGCACCTGGAGCCATTTCGCCGCCATCACCAAGGACCGGCACGTGGAAGCCGCGATGTTGCACGTCGGCGGCGGACGCTGGCTCGCGGCGAGCCGTCGTTTCGAGCACCTCGATCTCGAAATTTTTGCGTCCGATGACGATGCCTTCACCTGGCGGGCGGTGACGACTCTTGACGTGAAGCCCGTTTCGTCGGCGCATCTCCTCAAGCTGAGCGACGGCCGCGTCCTGCTCACCTATGGCAAGCGCGCGACGGGTGATTGTGGCATCGATGCGCGGACCAGTTCGGATGGCGGCAGGACGTGGTCAACCCCGCAACGACTCGTCGGCTTGGAAAAGGCCGATTGCGGTTATCCCGATGCGGTTGAAATGCCCGGTGGCCGGATCCTCGTCTCGTATTACTCCGATGGGGTTCCCGCGCACCAGCGATATCACATGGGGGTGATCAATCTGACGCTGGACGAACTTCAGCGTGAGTCCGGTGCGGCGCTAACCTACCAGCTTGATGTCAACGAAATGCTGCCGGCCTCGACGGAGGGAGGGAGTTGGTTTCAACCGCGGGCGGTGGCGATTCCGTCTCCGGGTGGTCCACCGCGGGTGATCATGACGATCCAGAAGGCGATCGGGAGCGACTTCTTTTCCGGCCTGAGCACGCTGCGCAGTGACGATGTCGGGAAGACTTGGTCGGCGCCGCGCCTGGACCCCGGGCTCGATTGGCGTCCGCTTGATCAGGAGTCGAACATGGGCGTTTGCGACATCACACTCGGCTGGCACGCGCCGTCGGGCAAGGTGATCGGCATCGGGCACACGGTGAGGTATACCAAAAAGGGATTCGGTGGCATCGGCGACCGTCGCGACACGGCTTGGATCACCTACGATCCGCGCACGGATGCCTGGACGCCCTGGAAAATCCTCGCTCTGCCCGACTCTCCGGACAACCGCTACTTCATCAACGGTGTGCACGGCCAATGGCTGGTCGAGCCGGATGGCTCGCTCCTGGTGCCCTTCTACGCGCTCACGCCAAATCTCGCCGATGCGAAGTGGAACTTCTCGTTTCGCGGGGCGATGGCCCGGATGAAGTTCGAAGGTGGTGAACTCAAGTTTGTGGAAGCGGGCCGGGAACTGACCCATGACGTGCCGCGCGGCCTGTATGAAAAATCGATCACCCGGTTTCGCGGGCGGTATTTCATGACGATTCGCAACGATCAGAAGGGTTATGTCACGGTGAGCGACGACGGGATGAACTTCGGACCGATCAAGGCGTGGACCTTCGACGACGGCAGCGATCTTGGCAGCTACAACACCCATCAAAAATGGGTGACGCACAGTGACGGCTTGTTCCTTGTTTATACGCGGCGCGGAGCGAACAACGATCACATCCCGCGCCATCGCGCGCCACTGTTCATCGCGCAGGTCGATCCGGAAAAACTTCACGTCATCCGAAACACCGAGCGCATCGCCGTGCCGGAACGCGGAGTGGATATCGGCAATTTCGATGCGACGGCGATCAGCGCGGACGAGTCTTGGATCACCGTCGCGGGCACCGTCAAAACCGGCCCGGCCTATCTGGCGCGGATTCGGTGGTCGATGCCGAACCGGCTCGTGGGACGCGTCGACTGAGCGACGCCTGGGATGGTTTTCTCAATCATGATCTCGGGCACTCCAACTTTGCGCCGCCTCGTTGCGGTCATGGCCGGGAGCGCGCTGCTCGCGGTCTTCGCGACCAACGCCGGTGCCGCCACACCCGCGCGCGATGTGGCTCCGGCGGGCATCACCACGCTGGCGGAACTTCGCGCCGCGCGGACGCTGCAGGCGCATGCGCCGCGTCGCATCATCGCCAACAATGATGGGTGCGACGCCCTGTATTATCCGCGGGATCTCGCGGTGACGCCTGAAAACTTTCTCAACCGCCGCACCACGATCCTGCGGGGAACACAGGTTGCGGCGGTCGCGTATTGCACCATCAGCTCGGGCTTCGGTTTTTTCACGCACCGCACAGCGGCCGGCGAGGTTCTCACGCGCCAGGGCGCGGACTACGGGATCCAGCTCCAAGCGCGTAACATCACGGGCGAATTGATTGCCCAGGGCACGGACACGCTCCGGCTCGTGAGCACCTACGTCCGCGCAAACGGCATGGAGGCGTTCTGGTCGATGCGCATGAACGACACCCACGATGTGGTGCACACCCCATCGAAGCCATATTTCCTGTATCCTCCGCTCAAGGAGCAGCACCCGGAGTGGCTCGTGGGCAACGCCACGCAGCGGTCCAAGCACGGCCGGTGGAGCTCGATGAACTACGGGCGCCAGGAGGTGCGGGAACTCGCGTTCCGGTATATCGAGGAGGTGTGCCGCCGCTACGCGGTCGACGGGGTGGATCTCGATTTTTTCCGCCACCTGTGTTTTTTTCCCAGCACCGCGCACGGCGGGGTGGCGAGCGATCAGGAGCGGTCGGAGATGACGGATTTGATTCGTCGCGTGAGAAACATGACCGAAGAGATCGGCTTGCGGCGCGGTCGTCCAATCCTCGTTTTGATGCGCGTGCCGGATTCGACGGGCTTCTGCCGCGACATGGGCCTCGACCTCGAAGTGTGGCTCGCCGAGGGGCTGATCGACCTCATCGCCTTCACCGACTACTTCCGGCTCAACCCCTGGGAATACAGTGTGCAACTCGGCCGGCGGTTCAACGTCCCGGTGTATCCGAGTCTCACCGACCCGCGGGTCCTGAAGGAAACGCGTTTCAAACGGTCCTCGGTCGAGGCCTATCGTGGTCGTGCGGCCAAGGCGTGGGCCGCCGGCGCGGACGGTCTCTACGTTTTCAACCTCTACGACATCAATCGCGAATCGCCCCTGTGGCGGGAATTGGGTGACCCGGTCGCGTTGGCCCACACGCGAAAGCTGTATTTTGTCACCGATGTCGACGGCAACCCCAACTCCTGGCTCGCCCGTGGCACCAGCCACCAGAACATCCCGATCCTGGTGCCCGCCCGGCCGGCGACACTGCGTTGGTCCGAGACTTTCGCCACCACGCTGGAGTTCGGCGACGATTCCGTCGCGGCAGCGCGTTCAGGCCGGGGGCCTGTGGCGCAACTACACCTGGATGTTCCCCAGCGGTCGGACGTGCTTGCTCTGATTGTGAAGCTCAACGGCGTGGTGCTGACCGCGGGGCAGCCGGTCGAGGGCTGGGCCGACTTCAACGTTGGACCGTCGAGCCTGCGGCGGGGTGCGAACCGGATCGAAATCACCCGCCAAAATTCCGGGCCGGACGTGAAACTTCAGGACATCGTCCTGAGCATCGATTACACCAAGGACTGACCGCGCGACTTGGCCCGCTTGCGGCATGTTCCGAAACTCAATTCAAAGTCCGGAGGGTTTCGCCGCCACCAGTTGTTCGAACGCCTCGATGCGCTGCCGAAAATAGCCGCCCAGGCCAATCACATCGGCGCCGACGTTGAACACGTGGTGGCCTTCGGCGACGAGCTCCGCGAACGGGGCGATGAGTCCGGCCGTCATGGCGTATTTGCCGTGACGCCCGGCGGCCCGCGCGACGCGTTTCCGCGCGGCGACCACCTGCGGGTCATCCAGTTGGCCGGGTAGGCCGATCCGGCAGCTGAAATCGCCAGGGCCGAAGAGCAGCATGTCAAATCCGGGGATGGCGGCGATCGCTTCAACATTTTCCAGCGCTTCCGGCGACTCGATCTGCAGCACAATCAGGCGCTCGTTGTTCAAGTGCTGGATGTAGTCCACGAGCGGGACCTGGCAAAAATGTCCGTCGACGTTGCCTCCGTCCATCGGACGTTTCCCGAGCGGATAGCAGCGCACCCACTCGACAATTTGCCGGGCCTCGTCCGCGGTGCCGACGTGGGGTGCGATGATCCCCGTGGCGCCGGCTTCGAGCGGCCGGAGGTAGTCGCTCTAGCTGCCGCGGGCGACCCGCACGAGCGTATCAACATCGTAGATGCGGGCGGCCCGGATCTGGTTTTCCATGGACAACCAGTCGCCCGGCACATGTTCCATGCAGAGCCAGAGCGCATCGACCCCGGAGTGGCCGGCCAGCTCGACGACGCGGGGATCGGCGAGATTCAGTTTGAGCACGGTCGGTTTCCGGCCTTGGCGGAGAAGTTTGAGCAGGCGGCTGGGGCGGAGTTTCATGGGAGATTTCCCCGGGCGGTTCCAGGGCGAATCGAAAAATATCGTTCCGCCCTGCGCCGGGCCACAGGAGCGTCGAGCCGACACGTATGAGGCGGAAGCGAATTCTCCTGGAACCGTCATGATACCTGTGGGGCGCAGTCCGTCGGCGGGCCCGGCCCGTTCGTGTTGCTTTGTCATGTGCCAGCGGGAAAAGAAGGGCGCACAAAGTAACCCAATGGGTTACTTTACCTCTGATTTCTGGCACGGTTGATGGGGCAACAGTAACAGAGCAAGGTTAGCACCGCCCTGTTGATTTGACGGCGCCAGCGAGGACGTTTTTCAGCAGCGGTGTTTTCACTCAATACGTGAAAAGAGAAATCGCGGGGATTTTTTGAGCGGGGCGCGAAAGAGGTGAGATCAGCGCGGGCGGGCGATCGACGTTCCTTCCAGGAACTTCGGCATCATGAGGACGGATTTCACGGGTCGTTTCCGGGAGCCAGCCCGCATCGCGCCAATGAGCAGGGAGAAAACCTGCCTGGCCTGCGCCTCTGCGCTGCAGGCGTATCGCGTCGGCCGGATTGGCAGATACTTGAGACAGACATCGTCGTCGCGGCAAAGCAGTGAGATGTCGCGCGGCACATCCAGCCCTCGGGCCGCGAGGATCGCGGAGACGGCCAGATAGTGGTAGGGGTTGACGATAAACAGGGCTGTCGGCGGCGCCGGACTTTGCAGGGAGCGGTCGAGCACTTGTTCCAACCCCGCGACGCTGCCGTCGTGCTTGAGCACCCGGCCGAGCGCGTCGTCTCCAAACTGGCGCACGCCGTCGAGAAACCCCTCTTCGGTCTTGCGATGGCCCGCCCAGTCCGACTTTTCCAGCAGGAGAGCGATTCGGCGGTGGCCGTGGCGGAGCAAGACACCGGCCGCATGGCGGGAGGCGGCGAGCATGTCGACATCCACCGATGGAAGCGGAATACCATCATGGGCCGTTCCTGCGACCACGGTCGTAATCCCCGCGGCGGAAAACCATGACTGACACGCGTGACTGGCCGACGTCAGAATCCACCCGTCGCAGGGGATTTGGGTCACGAGGCGCTGGAGGGCGCCGGCGGGTCGCCCGGAAAGGAAGCTCTGCCCGAAGTGGGTATCCAGCCGAAAACCGTTTCGATAGAGACTGCTCCGCAGGCAATCGATGACCGTCGTATACGGTTTCAGCTCTTCCAGCGGCTTCGGGAGAAGGAGGCCGATGACCCGCATGGCCGACGATTTGGCGTGAGTGGGTGGGTTGGCCACGATTTGGGTCGGCCGGCCGTGCGCCTTCCGCACCAGTTTTTTTCCACGCAGAATCTCCGTCGCCGCCCGGATGGTTCGCCGGCTCACCTGCATCGTCTCGGCCAATTGCCGTTCGCCTGGAAGGCTTTCGCGCAGCACGCCACGCCGCATTTCCTCCTCCAAGGCGCGTGCCACCTGCTGGGTGAGCGTTGAATAGCGGAGCGGATTGGTAAACATTGACACCGATTCAGGCGCAAGCTTCGGCCAACGTCACGGCGGAATCGGCGCCCCCCGGAACCGTCGTCCCGGCGTGAATCCGCCGCGCGATCATGCCGGCGAGTTTGCCGAAACATCTTTGCGCCGCGCTCGTCTATCTGCGCGTTCCCTCCAGCGTGCGACGTGTTCTAACCCACTTCCTCCTGTTCCTGCTCGTCGCTTTGCCGCTCGCCGCCGGCCCGGCCGACGTGGCCGTGGTCGCCGCGATGAAGCTGGCCGAGGCGCGCAACTATGCGTAGCAAACCACCGTCGTCGACGATGCTCGTACGTACGATGTCACGGGGTAGACCGACCGCGCGACCGACACTTCGCTGGGGAGCGATCCGATGGGGTCAGTCCGCTGATTGCAATGTCCTCTGCGAGAGATAGCCGCGCACGGCGGCGGGATGACCCATCTTCAATGTCGTCGCGATCCAACGATACGGCGCAGCCACCGTGGTTCGCAGCGTCCGGGCGATGGCGACCTTCCATCCGACGCCTTTTGGCGCGCTTTCCGCGTCCGCCCAAGACTTGCCGGCTTCTTTCAACGCGGCGTCCAACGCCTGTTGCCACCGCGCGCACTTTATTTCGGCGATCTCCGTGGCGGACATTTCCGGTGACAACGCCAGATGGGCGGGTTGGCGTGCGCTCGCCCTCCGCCAGCCTGCTGGGCCAATCGCCCAACCGCCAGAATAGGCGCCGCGCACAGTGCGATCGTCGTCGCGCGTTGCCGCGATGTTTGCCCAAGGGTCGGGGTAGGTGCGCCAGGGATCGCTTTGGGTCTCGAGTCCGAGAGACGGCAACCGTTCGGCGGACTGGAACCAATCACGTGGGGGCGCTGGCAGGCAGGGTCAGAGGCGGTTGCGACGCTATTCTTCCACGGCCCGATGTATCCATTACGCAGTTACACTGGTAGGCAGGTTCAGAGGCGGTTGCGACGCCTTGATGCAAAAATACGGGTGCACCCGTGGCAGTTTTTTCTGCCCGCCGTCGAAGAGTACGAAGTCGTGCATCAGTTCGATGAGCCGGTTCTTCCGGCACATTTTCAGGAGATACTTGTCGAGTTTGAAGCGCGTGTTGTCTGCCTCGTCTTCCTTCCACTGGAGAAAATATTTCTTCTCGGTTTTGATCGAGCCGTAGCGGAGCCCTTCGGAATCGTTGCCGGCGATCACGATTTGCAGCGTGGTGAAAAACCACTCGTTGAACTCCTTTTGTTGGTTGGAGAGGAGTTGGCGGATGCCATCGCCGATGGAGGTGTGGCTGTTCTTCAGCTCGATCACGCCGACGGCGATACCGTTGACGTAGAGGACTAGGTCGGGCCGGCGCTCATGGTGGCCGCGCAGGGTGACTTCCTCGGCGAGGGCGAAATCATTTTCCTTCGGGTGCTCCCAATTGATGAGCTTCACCGTCTCGGTGGCCTGGCCCGCCTCGATCTTCACCGGCACGCCTTAGCGCAGGAGGCTGTAGACCGCCTGGTTGTTGTCATAGAGGCTGCGGTGGGGATTGTTCGCCTCGATGCTCAGGCGATGCAGCGCGCGGCTGATGTGCTCGGCAGTGTAGCCGGCCCCGGTCAGGTAGTCGGTGAGCGTGCCCTCGTCGATGTTGGAGTTGTGCGGACGATCGGCGCGGTCGCCGAGATAGCGGTAGCCGAGTTCATCGCGGAACAGGGCGATGACCCGGTCTTGTGTGACTCGCTCAGGTTGGCCGACGTTGCTCATGGGTGATGGTCGGTCATTGGGCGGGCGCCGGGTTTACGATTAGGAGAAAGGGCTTAACGATTACTTAACGATTGCCGCCCGGTAACGGGTGGAGCGGCCCGAGCCCACCTTCTCGGCGAGGCCGAGGTGGACGAGGCCGGCGAAATCTTTCGCGGTCATCGGACGGGAGACGCCAAACTCTTTTTCACAGCGACGACTGGTCAGCTCTTCCCCGGCGGCGAACAACCCGACCATCTTTTTCTGTCGTTCGCTGAGTTGCGCCTCGACCGCCGGCGTGATCGGCCCGGTCACACCCACCGGCAAGGTGAGCCGCTCGTAATTCCCCGCCGGTCCGGGCAACGTGACCACGAAGAAACCATCCTCCTGGCTAATCTTCGGCGCATGGAGACCGTGGTTGAGCATGGCGTCGTGCATCCGGGCGAAGCCGCTGCCGCGCTGCTCCATGACTCCGAGCGTCGCGAGCGTCTGGGCGATCAGCGGATTGCGGGAACACGGCCGGTAGCCACCGCGCCGGAGTTTGGCCAGCGTGAGCGGTTGGGGCGGATAGCCGGGGCTGGAAATCTCCACCCGGTCGCTGAATACGCGCACGAAGACTTTACGCGACCGGTCATCGTAGCTGCGGTGCGCCACCGCGTTGACCATCGCCTCGCGCAGGGCCGCCACCGGGTATTCGTCGAGCCGGAGGTTGTTGAGTCCGACGACCCGCCGCGGGTGAAACGTGTGATCATCCACAAATTTGAGCGCCTGCTCCAACGCCAAGGGCAACGCCGCGTTGATCGTCACCTGCCCCTTGGGGCGACCGCTGACACGGGTGTCGTCATAGGCGTCGGCGAGCAGTTCGCACTGGGGAAAACGGTCGGCCGGCAGGCGGGCGAAGAGCAGCCAGGCGGCGGCCGTCGGCGCATAGGTGTCATGCTGGAGATCGCGGACGGCCAGGCCGCGGCTCTGGAGTGCTTCCCAAGGCGAACGAAACACCCGATCCACATCGTTGGTGGCCATCCGCTGATTGAACCCGGTCAGTAAATCCTGATCGAGCAGGTCGGCCACCGGCCCGGTAATCACCGCCGCCTCGAAGGCCGAAGCGGCTTCGATCAGATTTTCGCTTTCGCTGATCTCGGCCGGCGTCGCCTTGAGTTTGAATTCATCGACCAGTGCCCGCCGGAGCGCCTGCAACATCAGCGGCTTCAAGTCTTCGCGGTCGTGAAAACGTTTGTAGGTGAAGCCGTCTTTTTTCGTCTCGGCGATCAACGCCTGGACCTCCTTTGACCGGGTGTCGTCCTTCGCGCCTTTGAGAAATACGACGGTCGGCAACTTCAAGGTTTGCGCGAGCCGGTATTCGTGATGCGTGGCGGAAATCTCGCCGTCGGGTTGGCCGTATTCATTCGCGATGATGAGCACGTAAACCGCGCACCCGCTCAACGCCGCGAGGTAGGGCTGCTTCGCCGGGCGCGGGGGCGGTGGCTCCTGCTCGAACAGCACCGGCAAGCAATGCTGGAGAAGAAACGGGTCGGTCGCGATCAGCCCAGCGACGGCGGCGCGCTCCAGTTCCAGCTCCTTCTGCACGCTGCTGATGAAGATGCGGAGCGGTTTCATTTAATTCAGGCCGAAACTACGCGAGCGGAGCACCTTCATCCAATACGATTCCCGCGCCAAAATGTCCGCGTCGGAGGCGTGGGTATCGGCAATTTCGAGAATGGCATACTGGAAATGGTTCATGTGCTCCGGTCCTTTCTCTTTCAGCACTTTCTTCAACTCGGCGTTATCCCCGTGACCGTTGTCCGCGTAGACGCACCAGCGTTGCCAGATGCCCTCCTGACCGGACGCCTTGCCCACATAGTGCCGGCCAGTCTGGGTGTCGGTGATCAGATAGACGCCCTTGATGTTGGCGAGCGCGCCGTGCCATGAGTCAATTTTCTGATCCGTGATAATCTTCAACTGGGCATGACTCACGGCCACCGCGTTGTAGCCCGGGAAATCGCCGATGGTCAGTTTCTCCTGGCGGAGTTCGACGAGTGGCAACTCAACCCCGGGTTTGCACCAGATGTAAGAGGCCCGGCCGCTCCGCGTGTGCTGCACGATGATGCGCCCGATCCATTCTTCCTGTCCCGGCAGAAGCTGGGTGGAGTAGTGAAAGGGCGTCCCCGGGCCGGAATTTTCCTGGCAATCGAGGATTTGATAAACCCCCGCGAAGAGCCACCGGCCCCGCCCCATATCGATCAGGCCGATGACCTGCGCACACTGGAAATTCCGCTGGTTTTGCCACTCCTGCCATGCCTTGAAGGTTCCTGCATAGAAAACGTCCAGCGGGTGCTCGTGGCCATTCCAACACGCAAGGTGAACCTTGAGGCTGGCAGCGTCCACACCGACTCCGGCTGCTTTGAGAAAGGCAACGAGTCCAAGCATGGTTTAGGGCTTCGAGGCAGAATTCATCTGAGTCGTTCCGGCAGATGAAGAGTGAATGTCTCGCCTGGGAACGCCACCACACCTTGATGCGCTGCCGAAGATTATCCAGCAAATGTCTGCGCGACCCACCGATACGGTTTCCGCCACCGCTCGGAACCGTTCGAGTCCTCGATCCTTTTCAACGTCCGAGCGGCGTACGGCGGACCCCACGCGCATCGTGCGATAGACTTGCCGATCGACCGAGACTGAGGGTCAATCGCCCTGCTGTGCTGCGTGGCGTCGATTGGGCAGCCCTACCAGAAACAGCCGTCCACCAAGACCGCCGGTTTGAGCTTGGGGAATAAGCAGTCGGGCTGGCCCACCCGTGGCGAGCGCCGACGCCAGCCGATGATACCATGTGCCTCGAAAATTGCGATTAATCCAAGCTCGGTGTTTTCACTTCCAGAGCCTCGGATGACAGACATCACCGCAGAGCATTTAGCCTCGGTGAATACGCCAGCCATTTTGAAGTCGAATCTAATTTCAACTCAGGATACCTGACGGTCCCCATCGCAATTCTCGCGACCAGAGTAGTTTTTTCTCGCCCGGAGCAGAAACAAGGCTTGGCTTCCCCCCGTGTCCATCCGTTGGCCCCGAGGACCGGTCGCTTGAATTAATCAGGCAGCCTGATTTCGGAGTGGCGTTTTGCACGCTCGACCATCGCCGTCCCATTACCCGAAGGAAATCAACTATGAACAGACGTCGTTTCATCCTCAAATCGCTCGGTGCAAGCTTGGCCCTCCCTGCCCTGCCCTCGCTCATGGCGAATGTCCTGGGTGGCAATTCCGCCGTGCAAACGGCCAAGGGCGCTGGGACCAGCGCGAAGCGTTTCGTCGCCGTGGGAAATTTACTCGGTTATCAGATCAAGCAATTCTTCCCCGAGACGACGGGCACGGCCTATGAGCAGACCACGCTGCTCAAGCCGCTGTGGGATAATCGCAAGCACATGACGGTTTATCGCGGACTCGACCACGGCATCAAAGGCGGTCACTTCGCGGTCCATTCATTCCTTTCGGGCATCCTCAACTCGGAAGCGCAAAATCGCCTCGGTGGCAATGTCACCATCGACCAGTTTATGGCCGACGCCATTGGTTTTCAGACGCGCTTCCCCTCTCTGACGGTCGGCTCGGAGGGCGGCATCCATGGCGGTTGCCAAATCGCTTGGACGAAGTCCGGTGTGCGCGTACCGCCCATCACGGGCCCCGCCGAGTTGTTTGATCGGCTCTTTGTCGGGGACTCCCTCGAGAGCCAGGGGCGTCGCCATCAGGATAACCGTTTGCAGGCATCCATTCTCGATACCGTACTTGGAGACGCGAATCGCCTCTCCAAACGCGTGAACCGGGAGGACAAGGAAAAGCTGGACGAATATTTCACATCGATTCGCGATGTCGAGAAGCGCCTCGAGCTCCGGCAGCGTTGGGCCAGCCTGCCCAAGCCGAATGCTCCTTTTGAAAAACCGGCGAACAAGAACCGGGTGGATGATCTACCGATGCTTTACGAGTTGATCGCGCTGGCGCTGCAGACCGATTCGACCCGCATCGCCACGCTCGAAATCGGCGGCGATTTTCTTCCGCAGAATCTGGGCATCGACAAGTCTTACCACAGCCTCTCGCACCACGGCAACGACGAGGCGTCGATCAAACATCTCATCACGCTCGAAACCTACCAGATCGAGCATTTCGGGAAATTCCTCACCCGCCTTTCCAAGATGGAAGATGGCGAACGCAGCTTGCTCGACTCAACCGCGGTTGTTTTCGGCAGCGGCATTGGCGATGCCAACTCCCACAAAAACTCCGACCTCCCGATCGTCCTCGCCGGCGGCGGCTACCGCCACGGTGAATTTAAAAAGGTCGCGTCCTCTGGTCCGAACAAGGTCCCCCTGTGCAATCTCTTTGTCGATATCGCCCAGCGCATGGGCGTTGAGGCCGAGTCGTTCGGCACGAGTACTGGCCGATCCGTGTAAGATGGGTTCCGAGGAATTCTGTCCGCCGATGCGCGCCAGTCGATGGCTGCAGGTCGCCCTCGCGTTCACCCTGATGGCGGCTGGCGCTCGGGCGGGCGAAGCGGCCGGCCCGAAAGTAGTTTCCCAATTTGTGGAAAACTACTGCCTGAAATGCCACGACACCGAGACCCATAAAGGCGACCGTGAATTCGATAGTTTGAGGCTACCGCTCGCCCACCAGGCGGCGCTGATCACGGCAAAAGATATTATTGATCAGGTAACGCTCGGGGAAATGCCACCCACCAAGGCGAAGCAACCGACCGACGAAGAACGGCTCGCCGTGATTCGTGCCCTGCGCGAGGGCATCGCCGCCGCGCGTGGCAAGATCGAGAGCACCGCCACCCGCACCGTGATCCGCCGGCTCTCGAACCGTGAATACGAGAATACGCTCGCGACCCTCTTTGGTCGCCGGGTGGACACACTCGGTCTCACCGCAGATTTCCCGAAAGAAAAGGCGAGTGAGCACATCGACACGATCGGGAAATCGCTCGTCACTTCCGGCTTCCTGCTGGATCAATATTTTCAATCGGCCAATCGTCTCGTCGAAACCCGCCTCGGCCGGCCGGCCATGCCGCCGCAGTCTTGGCACTTCACTGATCACTTCCTCCAGTACGAGGAGTTGCAGGGGCCGCACAAGGCCGCACTCAACTTCAAGTATCTCTGCCTGTACGAACAGCCCAATACAGACACGCGTCAGGGCGGCTATGGCCATATCGAAGACTTTCTAAAAGGCGTCCCCGTATCCGGGCTTTACGATATCGAGGTCCATGCCCAGGCGATGCACCGCGACACCCATTACGACCCCACGATCTTCGGCATCGATTTTTCAGAGCCCTTTCTCCTCGGTGTCGTGCCCGGCGATGCCACCAAGAATCACATCCATTATCCTCAGGCGATCGAGCCACTGCTCGCTCAAGCGACGGTTCCCGATAATCAACCGGAGTGGATCAAATTCCGCGTTTGGCTCGAAGCCGGGCAGACCCCTCGCTTCATCTTTCCCAACGGGCCTTACGAATCACGTGCTTCCGTCATCCAAATCAACAAACGCTACGCGGACGACTTTCAGGGCCGGTTCGCCAAGGCGGGCGTCAGCCGCACGCACCTTCTCCAGGAGGGAAAACTCCCGCATATCCGCATCGGCGAGATCAAGATCGAGGGTCCCGTCACCGAGGCCGGCGGCAGCTTGGAGGAACTCGCGGTGTTTGGGGAGCGGGGCTTTCAGACAAAGGAGGCTCTCGATCAGCTCTATGCCTTCGGCACCCGCGCGTACCGCCGTCCGCTGACCTGGGCCGACCGCGCCAGCATTCGAAAAACTTACCACACGCGAGTCGGGGAAAAGGCGCTGCCACGACAGGCGGCGCTCGATACGTTGAAGATGATGCTCTGCTCGCCTTCTTTTCTCTATTTAAGCGAGATCACCGACGAGAAAAAACCCAAACTCGCACCCTACGACCTCGCGGCGCGTCTGTCCTACGCGCTTTGGAGCGCACCGCCCGACCAGGAACTGCTCTACACCGCGGCAACGGGAAAACTAACCGTTCCCACGGAACTCAGAAGGCAGGGCACGCGACTACTCGCAGACGACCGGGTCGGGGGATTTGTGAGCGGCTTCCTCGACAGCTGGCTGAATCTGCGCGACCTC
This sequence comes from Opitutus sp. GAS368, assembly GCA_945903465.1. Taxonomy (GTDB): domain Bacteria; phylum Verrucomicrobiota; class Verrucomicrobiia; order Opitutales; family Opitutaceae; genus ER46. The sequence goes on along the minus strand of CAMDOF010000049.1, from coordinate 4,851 downwards.
GGCGGGATGCCACCACCGCGTGAGTCGATGCGGGTGTATTACGCGGAGAACCTACCCGAGGCGATGAAGACAGAGGTACGCCTTTTTTTCCGTCATCTGCTCAAAGAAAACGGATCGGTGCAGCAGTTTCTCGATGCCGATTACACCTTCGTCGACAAGCGGCTGGCGAAGCTCTACAACCTGCCCGAGCAAAAAACCCTCCGCCTCGCCGATGGTTTCCAGCTGGTCAGGATCGATGGCAATCGCCAACGCGGCGGCCTGCTCGGGATGGCGGGTGTGCTCACCGTGAGCGCAAACGGGGTGGAAACGTCGCCCGTGACTCGTGGCGTCTGGGTCTCAGAAAATATTCTCGGCATCAAGCCACCGCCACCACCGGATGTCGTTCCGGCCATCGAAGCCGACGTGAGCGGCGCCACCACCATCCGCGAGCGGCTCGCGAAACATCGCGCCGACCAAACCTGCGCCGAGTGCCATCGCAAGATCGACCCACTCGGCTTCAGCCTCGAGACCTTCGATCCCATTGGGCGTTGGCGCGAGACCTACGCCAAGCCCAAGGGTAACGCACCGGCCCCGAAGGTAGATTCCAGCGGAGCGTTCAGCTCTGGGCAGACCTACACCGACTTTCGCGATTTCAAAAATATTCTCGTGACCAGCCGGACGGACGTTTTCACGCGTCACCTCATCAAACAAATCCTCAGCTATGCCACCGGCCGCCATCTCGAATCTGCTGATGAGTTCGTGATCGAGGAAATCTTTCAAGCGGTCAAGCGAGACGGTTACGGACTGCGCACCCTCGTCGTCGATGCCCTTTCCAGCGAGATCTTCCGGTCGAGGTGAGGCCAGCCCTTAGTGGAGGGGCCGGACGCCCCACCCTCTGCCGCCGTGTGCACGGAAGAAACCGGTTCGCAATTCGCTCGACCGCCTCCGCGCCGGCCCACCGGCGAAGCCCGATCCCAGCAGGGGATCGATTCAGTTTAAACCCGTCCGCCACCCCATAAAAACCCTCCCAATCCGATCCTCCTGAAAATCGATTTTCCGAAGAATCAATCAATCAATGAATCATCCGCTTACCTGCCTCCACGGACTCTTTCTTCGCAACTTCCGTTTGCTCGCTCTCGCCGGCACGCTAGCGCTCACCCTTGGTTTCGGCCAAACCCCAGCGGCGAACGACGTGCAAAAGATGGCCGCGTTTGTAATCACCGAAACGCAGGCCGTGCCCTATCAGAATGGGAATATGGACGTTCCCCGCACCAGCAACGACGTCCAGCCGTACACGATGATCAATCAGGAGGCCATTCTGGAGTCGAATGCCTATGATTTGAATAATTTTCTAAAGGATCAACTCACCCAGAATACAGTGACCCAGGACTACAGCCAGTTGGCGCCCACGGCCGGCGCCAACGGCAACAATGGCACATCGAGCCAGGTGAACTTTCGCGGTCTCGGGAATCTGCATACGCTCGTTCTCGTCAACGGCTATCGCATCCCGTCTTACCAGATCATCGGGGTCCAATACCAACCCAACATCAATGGCATTCCCCTGGGCGCGATCGACCACATCGAGGTCCTGCCCTCCAGCGCGTCGGGGATTTACGGCAGCTCCGCGGTCGGGGGGGTGGTCAACGTCATCCTCAAGAAGAACTTCACCGGCGGAGAAATCGCCACATCGTATCAAAGCACCGGTGACGGCAAAGCCCCCCAGTTGAAGGTTGACGGCAACTTCGTCTTTTCCATCGGCAAGAAAATCCATGTCAACCTGCTTGCGTCGTACACCAACGGTCAACCATCGCTGATCCAGGATCGGTCCTACATCATGGACTACAACCGCACGGTGCTGCAAAGGGCGCCGGCGCTTTTCTACTCCAACACGAGCCCCTATGCGGCCGGTCGCACCACGAACATCGTCCTCAATTCCGCCGTGGTTAACGGCTACACGAATCCCCCAAGCCGTACGCTCACGTTGAAGGATGGCACTCCGCTCAATGCCGTGACGACCTATGTTCCACCGGGCACGTCTCAGGCTACGTCCGCGGCCACGCTCGGTAGCGGTCTCCTCGCCAACGCCGGGAAGCAGAATACGGACTGGGCTCCCAGTGTGTTTCAGGGCCTCAACACTCCCATCGGGCAACTTTCCCGCAACGAAATGATCATGGCGTCAACCCGCTATGATTGGACCCCTCAGATCGAAATCACGGCTGACTTCGCGAATCGGCTCAGCCGGAGCTTCTCGCCCCTTATTCAACTGGGCGCCGGCCAGACCAACTTCGCGGTGCCGGGCAATGCCCCGACCAATCCTTTTCAGCAGAACGTGCTGGTCTCATTGCCGGTGCCGGTGGAACAGTCGGCCTTCACGTCCAACCAAACACGGTTGACGACCGCGACGATCGGCCTGAAGGCCCATCTGCCGGCCAATTGGGAACTGGCGACGGATTACACGTGGGGTGAATCCCGATTGATTTATTATAAGTGGCAACTGGCGCTGCAACTCGGGCTCGGCTCGCTCAATGGAGCCCAGCCGCTGTTGTTCAATGGGACGCTCAATCCGTTTATCGATACGATTGAGCATCCCCAGAATCTGCGGGACTACTATTTTAAAGGATATGAAACCGGTCTTGATAGCTCGGGTGATTTCAACCTGCGCTTGTCCGGTCCGGCGCTGACGCTGCCTGCCGGTCGCCTGCACGTCAGCGTGGGGCTCGGGGCCCGGGCGGAGGGCTTCAGCACCGCGTTCCTTTGGAACATCCCGCCCCCGAAACCTGGTATCGCCACCAATAGCGAGCTGCGGGTTTTTCCGGGTGGCCGGCAAACTGTGCAGGGGGCCGGCGTGGAGGCAAAAATTCCCCTTATCGCCGAGAAAAACAATGTCCCGGCGGTGAAGTCCCTGGATTTGCAGGCCGCGGTCCGCCGGGAAGATTTCACCCAAATATCGAACAGCGGAACGATCACATCGTTTCCGGATCTGACCCCGCCTGTCCTCACCTCGACGGTGGTCGCGCACCCGACGCGCAGCACGTTCACGTCCACCAACCCGACGGCTGGATTCAAGTACAAGCCCAATCGTGCCCTGACCTTCCGGGCCTCGTACGCCATGGCCTTCATACCGCCGACCCCCGCTCAATTGACGACGAATACCAACCCCAATACCACGGTCACCGGAGCGTTTCTCGACCCCGTGATCGGCCAAACCTATACCGCGGAGCGCAACTCGGGTACCAATGGCAACCCCGACCTGAAGCCCCAGACCTCAAAATCATGGTGTGCCGGCGTCATTTGGGAACCACAAGCTGAGCTGCTGAAGGGCTTCCGCTTCAATCTCGAGTACTACAAGATCACCGAATTGGACGTCATTTTCTCCCCGGCAAACATCCAGACGCTCGTCAGCACTCCGGCGTATGCGGGCAACCTCACGCGCGACCCCGTGACGAACCGGGTTACCTTTGCGAATTTCAGGTTCTCGAATGTGGCAGAAATGTACACCGATGGTTGGGATGTCAGTTTCGACTATCGCAAGAAGACGTCTCTGGGCACGTTAAACCTGCACTCCGGCGCGACGATCATCGACCATTTGAAGAAGCCCAACGCGCCGGGAGCTCCGCTCCTCGAATATGTGGGTTATGTCAACTCGGGTGGCGTCAACAAAGTGAAAGCGAACGTGTCTCTCTCGTATTATCTTAACACCCACTGGACGCTCGGCTGGAGGACGACTTACTTTGACAGCTATAAACAGGCTGGGGCGGCCGGCGATCCGGTGTACAATGGCGTGATCAACCCCACGCCGATCACGACCAGCACGCTGCCCCAGGGGAGGGGCACCATCCCCGAGCAGATTTACCATAATATTTTTGCGAGTTACAATTTCGGCGCGGCCCAAAAACTTCGTATGCTCAACGGAGTCACCGTTCAGATCGGCATCAATGATTTGTTTAATACCGCACCGCCCTTCGATGCCAACGCCAGTTATGCGCCGTACTATTACAGCCCTTTCGGCGCCCGGGACCTGCGGACCTACCTTCTAAAGATCAGAAGAGCGTTTTAACGTGGAGGCGGGCGGTCGCAGCGCCGGGGAAAAGATCCTGTGGGCATTTGCGACAGGCTAACGAGAGGGACTCCGGTTGCCCGGCGCCCCCCTTCACGAATCGCGGCGTGCCGTTTTCCCGCACGGGCCTAGTCACGCATCAATCACCCTTTTCTCGCAACTGCTCAGGTCGATTCCCGGCCATCACGAGCACCTATCAACTCTGGCGGGGTGACCAAAGGGGTCCGCACATAGTGGTCCGCACAGTCCCCTGTGCGGCTCCGAGTCAGGATACCCCCCCCTCCGCACAGGGGACTGTTGTTCTGCGTCGGGCTATTTCCTGAAAACGGATGCCGTTTTTTTCTCAATGATGGCGGCCGTGATCCCATAATCTCCGGGCCAAGCGTGGTGCAAAATAGATTCATGCTTTCTCCGACCTCTGCGTGGGGTCCCGTCTCTGCGGTGCAACCTTCAGTGCAGGCGCCCCAGCCTTTGACACCGCAGAGACCCGGCAAAAACACCGAGAATACCCAAGGCAGTTTGGCAAAAAATTGGGGGCAGAAAATCCCGGTCAGAGGTTGCAGAATTTTCCTGCTCCATCTTTCTGCCAAAAAGATGGGCGGTTTAAGCCCAAGCCCCAACCAGGCCGGAGGATGGGGGCATTATTCCTCTGTCCCCATTCCTCGGTCATACGTAAGCGACCGGTTGGGATCCACCTGAAGGGGGTTTACGAAGGACCGTAGGTCGGGTCGTAATGGTCACCACTATGAGAGATGCACTCTGACCGTAGTGACCAATCTGATCGTGGGCTACGCCGACGATGGGAAGGCAGTCAG
>CAMDOF010000048.1 GCA_945903465.1 Opitutus sp. GAS368 | reverse complement strand
CATCGGCAATTGAATTTGTGGCATCCCTCTGCCTTGCCACCGCCCCCGCATCGCTTCAACTTCACATCCGCTCAGTTTTCACCCGCCACGGGCTCTTTTTCGTTCCACTCTTCCCCTCTTTTCTTCCGTGGTGGGTCAGGAGGTCTGAGGCTTAGGTAACACCCGCGCCGTGTGCCGGTAGGTCGTGGCGGGAGCTGGCAGCGCCGGGTGGGACGGAGCCGCCGGGCCGAGGCTCCCAGACTAAAGGAACAAGGCGCGCATCTCGTCGAGATGGTGAGGCACGGCGCTGGCGGAGTCGGCTTTCGCCTCGTACTCGAGCGCGACCCAACCTTGATAGCCGCCCTCCCGAAGGATTTTCGTGAGTCGTTTTAAGTCGGCCGGTTGCTTGCTCTTGGCAGTTGATGCTTCGATTTCAGTTTTGAATTGGACGTTGACCGCGTAAGGAACGCACTCGGCAAAGTCGCGATAGGGATCGGCGGTGCGAAAGTTACCGGAATCGAGATTGATGCCGAGCCAAGGGCTCTGCACGGCTTTGACCATGGGGATGAGTGCGGCCGCGGTTCCGATCGAGTCGTGGTTTTCGAGTCCCAGAAAAATGCCTCGGCGGCCAGCATAGTCGCAGCACTCGGCGAGCGCGCTGATTACTTGGCGATCGGCGGCGGCGCGGGAGAAATCCTTGGCGTCGCGGGGTACGTTCCCAGCAAAAACTCGAATGTGAGGTGCACCCATGAGGGCAGCTCGATCGATCCACCGCTTCGTGGTGGCGATCTCGGCGGTCAATTGGGGCCCCGGGGGAAGTGAAAAATTATTCCCAATGGCGGTTCCGCTCACGGTGATACCGCGGAGAAAAGCGTGTCGCCGTAATTGGATCATGTAGGCGTCCGTTTCTTCGGTAAAAAAATAGCTCGTGAGTTCAGCGCCCGCGCAGCCTTGCGCGGCGCAGTAGTCCATGAAGCTGAACATATCCATGGCTCGTCCGGCAGGGACTTTCAGGTTCGGCTTTCCGCGCATGAGCGCGAAGTTCTCGCGGAAGGAATAGGCCGCGAGGCTTAGTTGCAGGCGCGATCGCCCAATCCGCTTGAAGGGGTTGTCGACGGGGGCAGGAGCGCTAAAAGCGCCGGGTGGCAACGCGGTGCTGGCAAGTCCAGCGGCGGTGAGGGCGATAAAATTGCGACGGGTGAGTGGTTTCATAAGAGGATCGGATCGATTCAGGGCGCTGGGGAAAGGGGGTGGGGTGGCAGAGGCAGAGGTGGGGGAGGGGGCGAAGCGAATGGCTCAACTATCTGGACGCAGATGAAGCCTCCGCGGTTAAGTTAAAAATGACGGGGCCGGCCGGCTCGTGCGCAGGTAACCAGCCCGCATCAATCACACTTTTCTGAAGAAAATCTTTTTTCCCAGAGCGCACCGAGGTCCGAACCGAGGTCACGGAGCCAAACACCTTGTCCGCTCGGTGACTTCTGTGGGCTGGGCTCCGTGCTCTCTGTGAAATGCATTGGGTCAAGTTGGGTGTGAAATATCCGGGCCAGGGCCTTCGGCTGCGGCGAGCCTTAGGGCTTCAATGGGTAGAAAGCGGGGTGAAGTGTTGGAAGTGGGCGCAGCTCAGTTCGTGGCCAGACCCGATTTCTCGCGCAGCATCGGTTGAAGGAATTTCGCCGTCGCGGTTGCAATCACGGTGTAGCCCGCGAGGTTCGGATGCCGGTCACTGAACCAGCCAGGCAGATGACCGAAGATCGCGTCGAGGCGGTTGTCCATTACGACGATCGTGGGGTCCTTGCCGCGCGGATCAGAGAGGTATGGAGTGGCGAGCGCGCGGAGGTTTTCGGGCACTTTCGAGAGCGCGTAGCGGCGGTAGTTGAGCATGTTCATGCCCTTGGCCTGCTCGGTGGCGTAATGCGGGTAGAGGTCGAAGAGCGGAAGCATTTCCTCCTCGGCGACGCGGCGCACGAGGTCGTTGATGCGCTTCGCCGCGGGTGCATCGGCGGTGAGATCCTCGGCAAACGGGATCACGGTGGTGGGAATGATGATCGCGCCGGGGTGATCTTGGCGCAACCGCGTGATGAGTTCGCGGAGGTCCTTCGCGAAATTCTGCTCAAAGTCCTCGCGTTTGCGAACGTCGTTCAGCCCATAGCGGATGAAAATATAATCGGCCGGAGGCTTCGTCTTCACCGCACGGTCGTAGCGTGTGTCGAGGAGCCCGCGGACGAACTCGCCACTGACGCCCTCATTCCACACATCGCACGGCGGGAGTCCGCCGGCGCTGGCGAGCAGCCCGCGCAGGGTGTCTTCAAGCTGGGGTTCATCGGGTGCGAATTTTTTGGGGAAACTCGCCTCGGTGCTGCTGTCTCCAAGCAGCAAGATCTGGGTGCGTTTTTTCCCGGCCGTGGCCGCGCTGAATTTGAATGGCTGCCCGCCGAGAATCTGATCAGATGTGACGGTTGGGCAGATACGCTTCTCGACGTGCTGGATGAAGAGATCGGTGCCACGCTCGTGGCTCACAAAGGGCCAGCGCGCGGGGTTGTACATCGAGTCGGTGAGGTCGCGCATGAGCACGACGTGCTTGCCGTTCTTCACGAGTTGGCGGAGCCCGAATGGACGGCCCGTGACGCACATGTTCACGTGCACGCCCATGAGAATGACGTTATCAATGCGGCGGGCGTCGAGGAGGTTCCAGATCTCCTCGCCGGAGTCGCTAATGGCGTCGCGCTCCTGGTCAATGCGCAACACGTCAAGCTGCTTCGTCCAGGGAGCGCGCGGGTTCAGGCCCTTGGCGACGAGATCACCCGCCCACTGCGCGTGCTCGGCGGGATCGTCGTCCTCGGAGTCATTCTGGTCGAGCGGATAGATGGCCGGCTCTTCCGCGGGGATCTGTTGGCACCACGTTCCGATATCGGCCGGCACCCGCGCGGCGGCTGGTGCGGACTGGGCGCGCTTCCGCGCTGGGGTGCCTTCGTAGGGTTTAAGGCAACCGCTCGGCGCATGGATGATGAGTACACCAGCGCGGCGGACCGTCTCGAGCAGTTCGTTCATGCGGGGCGCCATCTCGCCCTCGCGCACCACCGCGTTCTTGCAGTGATGAAGATCCCACATATCGCAGACGATGATCGCCGTGCGCGACGGCAGCCATTGCTCGGCGACCGCGACGGGTTTGTTCGTGGCGGTGCGGGTCTGTAACTTTAGCTTGAGCGGGGTCTCGGCGAAACCGACGCCCGTGAACCAAAGACCACCGAAGAGCCAAATGACGCGGAGTGTTTTCATAGAGCGAATTTAAGCGGGGTAATTAACTGCTGGGTGGTCGTAGCATTTTTATTGGCCAGCTGACAGGTTGTTTTGCCGTTGGCTCCGCGCCTGATGATTTTGAGTACGCGGGGAGCTCGTCCGTCCAGGTGACGTTCCGGGCAATGCAGTCGAGGTCTTGAAAGGATGATTCCGCCCCAAGGGCTGCCGGCGGTGGTCGCCGCAGCTCCTCATGAGTGCCGGTCGGCCCGGCAAGCGGTTTTAGATTTTTGCGTGCGCGGACGGGTTAAAGGGCCGGACGGTTGCGAGGTCTCTGCTGATTGTGGAGTGCGGTGGGCCCGGCGAGCTCATCGCAAAGCCCGGCGCCCGCCCGACGTCTGCGGATTCTATTCGCCGCCCCAGCGCCAGCGGGCGGGTTCGCCTTTCCAGAAGCAGACGAGGACAAGCACCGCGGATGACGTTAGCGTGTAAACCAAGAAGGCGGCGTGCGCCCCTTGAAGTAAAAAAGGAGCGACCCCGAGCCCGGCCAGGTAGGCGATCAAAACCAGCCAGCCTGGCCAGCGCTGGGGCAGGCCCCAGCCGTATCCATATTTTTTGGACGGGAACCACGCTTGATTTTTGGGGAGAGACATCGGAGGTGGTGGTTGGTTGGTTCAAAACCCCTAAGGCGGTCGGTTGAGGAACGTGCTCAGGCCCGTCGGTTGGTCACAAGAGGGTGGGAGGGTGGGGCTGCGCTCAATGAGGGTCGACCGTTTGGGCGAAGTTTCCCGGGTGGGCGCAGGTGCGCGTGAACGGCTTGAAGGGCTGGCTGGCGGGTTACTTGGGGAATCAGAAACTGATGGTGAGGGTGACTCGGGTGTTCAGGCCGGGTTGGGTGAAACGCGTCAAATCGGCGCGGCCGGCATCCAGCTCGCGGACATCTTGCCAGTGCCAGTAGCGCCGATCCGTGAGGTTATAAATTCCCGCGCTCGCCCGAAGGTTTTTGGTGAAGTTAAAATAACCGGTGAGGTCAAATAAGCTGACTCCGGACGGCACGAATTGTCTGGGGGTCGGGGGGCGCCCATCCCAAAGCGCGAGGATGGTACTAACGTCCGCGCGGTTTTGCCGAGCGTGCGTGGTGCTGGTGAGCCGGAGGCCCCATTTTTCCTGATCGGTGTAGCTGAGCGAACTGATCCACTTGGGGGGCTCGATGGAATTGAGCGGCCGGCGGGCTTCGAGGTTGTCGCCGCGGGCCCAAGCGAAGGCGTTGGACCAATGGGTACCGGCGAGCGCGGGAGCATAGTAGCCGAGGGGAAGATCCAAAGTGGCTTCAGCCCCATAAATGCGAGCGCGGCTGACATTTTTTGACTGATAAACGACAGGATCGGTGGCGGAGCTGGGCAGTTGAGGATCGCGGGTAGGCGTGAATGTGTCGATGAAGTCGGTGTAGGCGTTGGAGAAGACGCTGACGACATAGCTGGCGCTGGGGCGGCGGGCGCGCATGCCCAAGTCAAAGCTATCGCTGGTCTCCGCGCGGAGAGCGGGGTTGGGCTTGGTGCGATAAAATACGGGTGGAGTGGTGAGGTTCACGATCGAACCGTTGAGATCCTCGTTGGTGGGATTGCGAAAGCCGCGGTGATAACGGGCGAAGAAGGTTTCCTGCGAGCTCACTCTCCAGAGCAGACCGAGTTTGGGGGCGAGCGCCCATTGCGCGAAGCCGACCGGGGCGGTGCCCTTGGCGAGATTTTGGTAGGACGCATCATCGGTGACGGCGAGGCGGTAGTGGTCGGCGCGGAGCCCCCACGTGGCGATGTAGTGGCGCCCTGCATCGAGAGCAAATTCGTCTTGGGCGAAGAAGGCGTAGCGGGAGACTTCGCCATCGGGGATGCGTTTGAGTGGGAAGTTTTCGCCAACGAAGACTTTGTTAAGAAAGGTTCCGGTCGTGCCATCGAATTGGGAGAAGTCCTCGTTACGCGTCTGGCGGGTTTGCGAGCCGTCGAGACCCCACAGGATGCGGTGGGTGCTCGCGTCGACAATCGCGGCACTCTCCACTTGCAGGGAAGCGGCCAGCCCACGGTTTTGGAAGGTGGAGTCGCGCAGGCGGAGGCGCGGAACGTAGATTTGAGGTGCCGGTGGTGGTGGTCCGGCGGGAATTGATTGCCGAGTGACGTAGGTCTCGCGGACCTGAGCATCTTGCCACGATAGCCGCGCTTGCACGTTGCGGAAATATCCGGACGCGCTGAGGAAGTCGTGACCGAGGGTGGCGCGGTCGCGGGTGATGCGCTGGCGACCGGTTTGACTGGCGAACGTCGTGGTGGTCAGGCTTGGAAATGATGCCTCGGTGGTCTTGGTAAACGTTTCGGTGGTCAGAAAGTAAGTGTGGCTCGCGCTTGGAACGTAGTCGGCTCGAAAAAGGGCGGCGTCGATTTTGAACGCGGAAGGGTCCGCGGGGGTCGGGCCGTTGGGGGTATTTTCATGGCCTTGGCGGTGGGTAGCGGTGACGACGGCGGCGAAGTTGCCAGAGCGAGCGGCGGCGCTGCCCGTCTGGGTCCATTCCCGGTTGGCCGAAGCGTAGGAGGCGGATAAGCCGGCGAGAACGTCGCGTTTCGCGGATGCCAGCAAAGAAAGCGGTGCGGGACTGATGAAAGAAAGCACGCCACCGACGGCATCGGAGCCGTAAAGGGCGGAGGCGGATCCCTTGAGGATTTCGGCTGTGCGGTAGAGAGAGGGTTCGAAGTAATCTCGGCCGATCAGCTGGGCGTTGCCAAATGTGAATTGTTCAGGCTGGCGCACGCCGTCGACTTGAATGAGAACACGATTTCCGTCGATGCCGCGGATATTAAAAGAACGAGCCGAGGGGAAGTTCCGCGGGGCATTACCGGTGGCTCCGAAGGCGGCGGGGGTAGATACGCCCGGTTCGCTTCGTCCGAGGTCGCGGAGTGAGCTCACGGGCTCGAGTAAATCGTTGAGGCGGATGACGGAGACGCTGGCCGGGACATCGCTGACGGGTTGGGCGATGCGAGTGGCGGAAACCGTGATCTCGTCGAGTTGGAGGGTTGGGCTGGGCCCAACCTGCGCGAAGCCCGCCTCGGTCGTTAAAGTCAGGGCGATGAGGCTGGTGAGGAAGGGCAGGCGGAAGGTCGGGATCATATAATCGTCAAAAAATGAATATCGCGAACAAGGTGCTTTATTCGCCCGACGCAACTGGGATTTATAATTTTGTCAGAGAGCTCGATCGCTAGATTCGACTTGGCTGACTTGGGTGATCCTGAATTGGGTGATTTTGCCGTGGGGTGGCTCGATTTTTAAAATAAGACTCGGCCGTCAGGCGTACGCTTCGTCTTCTTGGGGGGAAATGGAGAGGTGAAGGGACAACGCCGAGCAGTGGATACTGGCGGAGCGGAGAGTTGCGCCGCGCAACGGCTGGACCGCGGGCGCTTGGGTCAGGACGGAACCACGGCGGGGCCGAGGGATGCCATTGAGCGCTGGATGACCGAGGCCCCTTGGACGTTAGCGCCGATGGGCACATGTTCGGCAACGGTGCGGCGATTACTTTTTTGCCGCGGGTTCGGGAGCTTGGACGGGCGCGGCGACGGCGGGCGCGGCGATGGGCGGGGTGGGTGCCCAGAAGTAGCGGCCGGACTCGAGGCGTTTCCAGCGGATGACGCCGGCGACAGTGGCGAGCGCGACGATGATTATGAGCGCGGTGACGCGTCGCCCTTGTTGGGCGGCCGCCTTGTCCTCGTAGGGATCCTTTAGCGAGCGCTGGGCGCCGTCGGGCAGAACGGCGACATCGGTCAGTGCGGTGCCAAAGGGGAGGTTGATTTTCACCCGACCGTTGACGGCCCAGCCGTTGCCCTCGAGGATGGGCCCAATTGTTCGTTGGCGAAGTTTTAGCCAAGCGATAATCATCGCCGGGCCCGAGACGGTGAGAACGAGCCCTCCGAGGACGAGCGGGTACTGCCAAAGCGCGAGGCTGAAAATGTAGCCAAGGATCAAGGTCAGAGCGCTGACGGCACCGGTGATGGCGACGCCAATGGCCGCGACGGCCCCGACGTCGATTTTCTTTGGTGGCTCCGCTTTAGATTTTTCAAGGTAGGCGGATTTCTCGGCGGCGGCGGCGATTTTGCCGTTGGCTTCGGCATCAGCGGCGGCGGCTCGTTTGGCGACCTGCTCCTCGACGAAGCGAATGAATTTTTTGTAAGGCGACCAAAATGCCTGACGGATACCGATGGGATTATCTACTATGCTGGTGATGACGGTATCCCAATCCCGGCCGGCGCGGTCGTAGAAGACCCCATGGCGGCCGATAAAAAGATAATCGCTGTCACCCTGGGTGAAGCAAGCGGCGATCGTCATGGGCGGGCTCCCGGCCCGGGTGCACGTGCAGTAGGTTATGTAGGCTTTGCTCATGGCGGCGAGTGGGTTTGGACCATCGACGCGGAGGCACAGCTCGGTGGAGCGGCTGTCTAAAAAGAGAGTACCCGCTTGAAATACAGCGGAGCGTTGGCTGGAATAAAAGTCGGCGAAGTTGACGAAATTGTGCAGGAGCGCGCGGAGGTCGCGGTGATAGCGGACGAGACGTTCGACATCAGCGATGGCCCTGAACTCGGGCTCGAGGGCCTTGTCGTGAGCGATGAGAGCGGTGAGCGTAGCGCGACCGGAGCCGCTGAGAATTTCTTGGATGCGCGGGATGCCGAGTTTTTCGACCGATGGCCCCGCCTTGGTCTCGAGCCAGGTTTTGTAAGGCGTGAGTTGGGTGTTGAGGGTAGCCCATTCAACGGGGGTCAGCGTGGTGTGTGCGGCGCCGAAAAGGGGAGTGACGGTCAGGGCGTGCAGGTCGGCGAGGGCGTGGGCCCAGGCGGGGTTGACGTGATCGAGGAGGGGAAGGGGGCGGCCGACCTCAACGCGAGCCAGCGGAAAGCCACTGAGTTCCGCGGCGGAGTGGCTGAGGTCTTTGGCGGCCAGCGCGAAGTAGTCGGTTTCGTTGCGGTTGAGCGCCGCGAGTGCTCTGGAATCGAAGGCGGCGAGGCGGGTGCGGGTGAAGTAGTCCTCCACTTTGAGGCGGACTGCTTGGACCGCCGTGAAGGCCGCGGCGGTGGCAGGGCCGAAACCCGCGATGCCGGGGGCGGCACCCTTTTTTAACCACTCAGCGTGTGCGGTGAGCTCCTGAAAAAAAACGTCAACTTTTTCCGCGGTGATACCGATTGCGCCCGTGCGGTCGATCGTACCTCCAACGCACGCGATGATATCTCGAATGAGGACCTGCGTGGAGGGTTCGCTGGCGGCTTCGGGTGGAATGACGCCATCCCCATTAAGAGGGCTGGCCGAGAAAATTTTCGCAGTATTCGTCGTGTCGGCGACCGTCAGCTTGGTCGCGTTTTTCTGACCGAGGCTCGCCAGAATTTGGCGGGCGGAGGCGGCGAGGATCGCACCATCGGGCGTGTTCGTATTGATGGCTGCGAGTGGCAGGCCGTCGTGGCCATCAAGTAACACGACCGGATCGAGGAGGCGACTCGAGGCCCAGGAGACGGCGGCGAGGAGCTCCGGCACGCGGATGCGGCCATCACTGTCGCTATCGATTAGAGCGAGGGTCTTTTCGTCGAGTTCGAGGCCCCGGACGGGGCAACTCAACGCGACCCAGAGCTTTTGGTCGAGTTGCGGGAGGGCTTGCAAATCGGCTCCCGTCGTTAAAGCGACTTGATCAAGTCCTCCGGTGCGGAAGAATTTCCAAGGGTGAAGGCCGGCGGAATTGAGCATAGTGCAGACCAGTAAAAATGATAAAGGAAGGCAAGAATTTGACGCCAGCTTTCGGCCGAGTGGGCCTTAAAACAAGATCGCAAAGGGCAGCGGCGTTGTTTTGCTAGTGTGATGGGATTTTTTGACCGATTTTCAGGACAGAAACCGTCAGGTGGGACGAGACCTCCGAATGGTGTGCATGAACCGGTGCAAGCGGAGGTGGCGTCTGGCGGGGGTGGCGTGGTGACCAAGCCCAAGTTGGTTGCCGCTCGAGAGAAGCTTTCGGCGGGCGACTTGGTGGGAGCGATGGCGATCTACGAGGAGGTTTTGATTGGGGCGGGCGATCGTGCGGATGTCTTGGTGGCGATCTCGGGGGACCTCGGTTCGCATGGGTATGTGGCTGAAATCGTTGAACTGATCGCGCCGCGCTACGACGCCGATCGTCATGGCCCCGCCACGGGTTTAAATTTATTGCAGGCCTATCTTGCGTTGCGGAACACGGACGCCGCGCAGCATGTGCTTGATATTTTATTTGGATTAAACCGGCCTGAATTGGCGGACCGGCTGCACGGTTTTTCTAACGCGATCGGGGAGTTGTTGATGGCGCCTGATCAACCTGAGCAGGCCGCGGCGGGTGGCGGCGCCTCGGCGGAAGGTTCGAAGATTGCGCTGATTTCGATTAGCAAGCCGATCTGGTTTTACGGACTGGAGGCGATGGCTGCGCAAATTTTACCTCCGAAGGAGACGCGGTTGCGGCGGATTGCCTTTGCGCAATTGGCCTTGCCCGGCCACGGGCATTCGGCTCCGGGAGCGCCGGAGGATGAACTGGGTCGCCTCTCGCGGGCGATGCCGTTGTGGTTGGCGGAGGCATTTTATTTTACGGCGGCCTACGCGCCGGTGGCGGCGATTGGCATTCAGACCCCGCCGGGCGGTGCGGCTGAAAATCATTTTGTAGCTTTTGGCGGGGAGTGGACGATCGAAAACATGCGGCAATTGGTGGAAACAACGGAAGGCGGCTTCGATTATATCGTCACGGGCGCATTGCGGCTGCGCAGCGGCGATTATGAGTTATTTTTGCGGATTTGGGAGGTGAAGACCTTCCGGGAGCGGAAAACATTCAACGTGCGCTGGACGCCGGCGACGGTTGACGCGGCGTTGGGCCGGATTCTCGCTGATGTGCGCAGTTATATGGAGTGGTCGCCGGCGAGTGCGGCGTACGCCTACACGCTGCCGGCGCAGCCGCGGATGTGGCTGGAGACGCTCGGCGCTTCGCTCGGGCTTTTTTTGGCGGAGAAGGCGATTTTGCCGCTGACCCAGTTGGCATCGGTGGACAGTGATCTCCGCGCCGCCGGCGAACGGGCGGCGAAGAGTGAAGCGGACGCGCTGGCTTACTTGACGCTCCGGGCGCGGGCGGTGAAATTGGGGTTTCCGGAGCCGGCGGCAGCGGTGCTCATGCGTTCATCACTGGTCCTCCAAGCGAAGCAGGTCAGCAGTTAATACCGGCGCGGATTTGGGTCAGAAGAAACGATTAAATACTCGCCGCGAGTTGGCCGCAGCCCGCCGCGATGTCGATACCGCGGCGCTGGCGGACGGTGCTCGGTAGCTTAAATTCATCGGCGAGGATGCGCTGGAAATTTTTAGCGGCATCGCCGCGGGTGGGCGATCCGTCGTATCCAGATGTTGGATTCAAAGGGATCAGGTTAACTTGCGCGGGCAGACCGCGGAGCAGGTGGCCGACGGCGCGGGCGTGATCGCTTGAGTCGTTTTTTCCCTCGATCAGAGTCCACTCATAAAAGATGCGCCGCCCGGTGGTCTCGCTGTAGGTCCGGCAGGCGGCCATGAGTTCGTCGAGGGGCCATTTTTTGGCGGCGGGGACGAGGGCGGCGCGTTCGGCCTGCGTGGCGGCGTGCAGGGAAACGGCGAGGTGCATGGGGCGTTGCTCCGCGGCGAGGCGCAGGATACCGGGGACGACGCCCACGGTGCTTAAGGTGATGCGCTCGGCCCCGATCGCGAGGCCCGTTTCATCGCGGAGGATATCGATGGCTTGCATCACCGCATCGTAGTTGTGCAAAGGTTCACCCATTCCCATGAGCACGACATTGCGTAAACGTTCGCGGGGCGCGGTGCGCTGGCTGCGGCGAGGGCTTGGCGGGGGCGCGCCTGGGCCGTCTGCGATTTTGGGTGCAGGCTCCCCAGGGAGGAGAGGAGGGGGCGGCGATAGCGCGGGTGGTCGGAGTGCGCGGGCAACGTGAACCGCTTGGGCGATGATCTCGCCGGCTGTGAGGTGGCGGGTGTAGCCCATTTGGCCAGTGGCGCAAAAAACGCAGCCCATCGCGCAACCTACTTGCGAGCTGAGGCAAGCCGTGACGCGTCCGGTATATCGCATAAGCACCGTTTCGATCTGGGCCTGGTCGGGGAGGGCGAGGAGGTATTTGCGCGTGAAGCCATCACTCGAGGCGGTGTCGAGTGCGGTGGGTAATACGCCGAGGGTCGCTTCCGCGAGGAGGCGAGTTCGGACCTTGGCGGGCAATTCCGGCATGTCCGCGAATTGCCTCGAAGCGGCGAGTTGGAGATAGAGATAATTCCACAGCCGGTCGGCGTGGACGGTCGAGAAAGCCCAGCGGGTGAACTGGACGCGGAGTTCCTCACGGGTGAGATCGTAGAGATTGAGCGTGAGGTCGGCGGGCACGGTAGCAAGTTGCGGACCCGAACGCTCGCGGCGGGCGGAGCGGACCGTGGTCGGTTCCCTCCGCTCAAGCTGAGCGCTCAGGCCGAGTGGATCAACTCAGAAAAACGTATAGTATTGTCCCGCCGCGAGTCGCTGGATGAGCAAGGCGAGCTCGACTGCGTGGTAGTCACCCCACATGCACGCCTCGCCGCACGGGACCTTGCGGCCAGCCGGGATGTGATCCCAGCCGTTGGGGCGGTGGTAGACGCTATGGAGCAGCAGTCCCTGGTGGCGCGGGTCAGCTGAAAGATAGGGTTCGTCGAAGAGGGTTTGGGCAATGGTTAGGCCGGCTTGAAAATACCTTTTGCCCGCGGTGATATCTCCCTTGGCCGTGAGGTAAGTCCCGAGCCGTAGAAATCCTTGAGCCGCGATGGCCGCCGCCGAGCTGTCCACAGGTTCGTGGGCGTTGAACGGATCGGCGTTCTGCTTGGTGATGTCCCCCAGTTGGTGGCTATTCAGCGCCATGCTGTCCCAGTAGGGGACGCCATCTTTTGAAGAATAGCCTTCAATGTAATAATCGCAGGCGGCTCGCGCCGTTTCCAAGAATAAATCAGTGACCGCCCGCCGCCCGCCGACGGCATCGAGATCTTCTCCTTTCACGGTATCCAGATACTCGAGCTGCTCGGCAAATCCGCAGATGATCCAAGCGGCACCGCGCGTCCAGGTTGTAAATGGGGAGTAGCCCTGCTGCGAACTCGGGCAGCGGAACTGGCCATCATTTCGGTTGAAGACGCTTTCATGGGCGACGCGTCCGCGCACGTCGTAGCTGTCGCGCCCCGCCCCGAAGAAGACGTTAAAGCGTGCGGTGGTGGCCGCGTGTTCGACGGCACGGTGGAGTAGGTTGATCGGCTGGTCGCCTTCGCCCATGAGCACGTGACCGAGCTGGTGCGCGACGACGAGCGAACGCATCGAGCGAATGGTGTCGGCGAAGAGCGATTGCGGGCCGTTGAACGAGTAAATGTAACCGCTGGGAGCGACGCCCGTGCCGGCGGGCGTTGCGGCGACGGGTGACCAAGGTGCCCGATAAGCGGTGGGGACGTAGCGGGCGGCTTGGACGGCCCCGGAGACCTTTAGTGCAAGCTCGGTGTAGTCGAGTTCTCCCTGCTCTCGGGCAATTTTCCCCTCAAGAATCAGCCGTCGCAGATTGCCGTAGGTCGACACGTTATTGAACCCGTGATCGTGCACGCCGACATGGGAAACGTGCGATGCCATATACTTGCGCGTCTTTTCGCGCCCGAGCTTTAGCATGGCCTCTTCGCCGGTGGCGTCAAAGTGCAGGAACGCGAGTCCGAATTGGAACCCTTGAGTCCATTCCGTCCAGCCGCGCGAGGTGTATTTACCCTTCCAGGTGAAGACTGGCGTGCCTCTGGCGGGATCCCATGCCGCATCAATCGCGCGGATCTTTTCGCCGGCGAGTTCAAAAACCCGTGCGGTTTTTTTCTGCAGTTTTTGCGGAGTGAGGGTGGCGTTGATTTTCATCGGATAAAGGGCAGAAAACCACTAAACTTGCGAAAGACACGAACGAAGTTCAGCCGAGCGCTTCGCGGCTTCGCCGTTTAACCGGCGAAAGTCGTCATCAATTCCGCATAGATTTTGGCGCTGGCAAGAAGTTCTTTGATTTCCGCGCGCTCGTCGACGGCGTGATAATCTTGTCCGCCGGGGCCATATCCGAGTGTGGGGATTTTAAAATAATGGGAGAAAAAGTGCATGTCGTTGAACCCTGAAGAGACGTCAAATTGGGCCCGTTGCCGGCGCACGCGGCTGACGCAGCCGGCCATCGCCTTGAAAAACGGATCAGAGGGAGCGGAAAAGCAGGCGAAGTTTTCGGATATTTTATTAATCGTAATCCGACATTGGGGAATCTGCCGGGCGGCGGCCCTGAGAGTGGTGCGCAGTTCCTTTTCCGCCGCAGCGTGGTCCTCCTGAGGGAGCACGCGTCGGTCGATGGTAAAGCTCGCGTGGGCGGGCACGGTGTTAATTTTGGCGCCTTCGCCGCAGTGGAAAACGCCGCCGAGATTCACGGTGGGACGATGGCAGCGGCCGTTGGGCGATTTCCAAGTACGCGTGGCCAAGATGCGTTTGTAGTCGTCGAGCGATCGCACGAGCGCGGCCATTTTCTCGAGCGCGTTGATCCCTTTGTGAGGAAGCGAGCCGTGCGCGGGGCGGCCGTGCACCTCGACTTCCAGCCAGAGGGTGCCGTTGTGCCCGCAGCAAACCGCGCGGCCTTCACCGCCTTCCATCACAATGGCATAGTCCGGCCTGATCCGCGCGTGCTGGACTAACCAACCTGTCCCGAGTTCCGAGTCCGTCTCTTCGTCCGCCGTAAATGAGACTTCGAGATTCATATTTGGGGTCAGCCCCGCCGCGCGCACCGCCGTCAGTGCCATCAGCAGACTGGCGATGGAGCCTTTCATATCCGCAGTCCCGCGGCCGTAGACCCAGCCTTTCTCCGTGGCTCCACTAAATGGGTTTTCGTGGCGCCATTTTCCCGAAACAGGAACGACGTCGTAGTGGGCGTTAAAATGCAGGGTGCGGTTGGCCCCCTTTACCTCGTAGCGCCCAAGTACATTGTATCGAGGGTAGTCGTGCTGCGCTGGCGGCAAGGTCCGGCGGAGGAGTCCTCGTGGAATCTGGTAGCGCCGAGTGGCCAGCCCGCGCTTGGTCAACTCGCGCGTCAGCCACGCGGTGATTTCGTGATAGTTTTTTCCAGGGGGATTAACGGTGGAAAACTGCACCAATTGCCGGAGCTGGTTGACCAAGGCGGTGGGATGGTGATCGATAAATTCAGCAGGAGTCACGGAGGCCCACGATGGCGCTCACCCTAGTCGAACACACGGTAAATATGAAGGGAAGGGGCTCGGCACTGAAACCCCACACGATGATTCCGGCAGCGTGGATGCGTATGTTCGTAGTTTCGGCTAGACACCGTCACCGGCGTCCCTGACAAACCCGCCCGTCGGGAAGTGTCCGTCGGAAAAGTGTTCGAGAGAAAATCGTGACCCCTCTATGCAAACCGTGACTATCAAAACCCAAGCCGCAGGCATCGCCATCTTGTTTTGGGCCCAAGCGCTCGCCGCACAGAGTACGTTGGCGCCTAAGACGATGACGCTGGCCGTCGATGAAACCGTCAAGCTGACCCCTTTCGTCGTCGAGGAGTCTGAGGATCGCGGTTACGCTGCCACCTCGACGCTCGCGGGCACCCGCCTCCGCACTGATCTGCGTGACGTCGGTGCGGCGATTTCTGTGGTGACCTCGCAGTTCATGCTGGATACCGCTTCCACGAATCTGCGGGACCTGCTGATTTATACGACGAATACGGAGTTCGGGGGGTTCGAAGGCAATTTTTCTGGAGTGGGTACGGGAAACGGTTTTTCGAGTGCGGAGGGTACGTTGCAGAGCCCCAGCCAATCCACGCGCGTTCGGGGGCTCGCGGGCGCTGACCTGACTCGCGATTTTTTCCTGACGAACATTCCGCTGGACTCCTATAACACGGAGCGGGTCGATATTTCGCGGGGGGCCAACGCGATTCTTTTCGGCCTCGGTAGCCCTGCGGGAATCATAAATAATCAGTTGCGCACGGCGAATCTTCAGAAGAGCACGTTGAAGTTCGAGCAAACGGTTGGGCGCTTCGATTCGCATCGGGAGGTCATCGACCTGAATCAGTCCATCGCGAAAGGCACGCTGGGCCTGCGGTTGATCGCCTTGAATAAAAAAGAGGCGTATCGTCAAAAGCCCGCGTTTGAGGAGGACCGTCGTCTTTTTGCGACGCTCAAGTGGGAGCCGAAGCTGCTTCAGGGCGGTCTCACGCAACTCCAAGTGAGTTACGAAGGCGGTATCCAGAATTCGAATCGGCCGCGCCCGAATCCTCCGCACGACGGGATCTCCGCCTGGTTCAGCGTGCTCAATAAGGTTGCACTCGATCCAACCACGCCGGGCGTGACGACGGCCAACTCCTTTCTCAACGCTCAGCTCGGTTCTCCGGGTCGATGGTTCGGGGCGGTGGCGGCGGTCTTTACGGAGCCGTCTTCAGGTGTACAGGGGGGGAACGGCGTTCCTGCTTTTATGCGCAGCGGTGGCGGGACGCCCAGCACGCAGTGGTACGCCGTCGGGAGCTATACCGCGCAGGGCAATAATCCGCTCTTTTTCTTGAACCAGCAATTTGCGCCGAAGGGCGAAGCCTACAAAGGGCTTTGGCGGTACCAAGAACTCCGCGATCCTTCGATTTTTAATTTTTACGACCAATTGCTGGATGGTCCCAACAAGCGTGAGCAGGCTGATTTTCGCGCGTTCAACGCTACTTTTCGCCAGACGTTTCTCCGCGATCTGGTCGGCGTGGAGTTCGCTTACGATCAACAGAGCCATCACCGCGATAATCTCGGGATGTTCGGCTATGATGCGTACACGATTTACGTCGATATGAACACCAAACTGGTCGATGGAAAACCCAATGCCAATTTTGGCCGCCCGTTTGTTTCCTCGGATTCCATCGGTAATAATTTCGCGGATGTCACCCGCGAGGCTTTTCGCGCCACCGCTTACGCGACGCTCGATCTTCGACGGAAAGAGGGTGGGCTCCGCCACCTCGGAAAACACGTTTTTACAGGCTCTTACACCGATCAAAGCGTGGCGAATTTTAATCGCAGCATCTCGGGTTATTCCTACGGCCTCGACCTTAACGCCTACGCCAATAATCCTAACACGACGACTTATCCAGCGTACGCGGGTCTGCACTATCTCGGTGGCTCGTTGGCCAATGCGACTTCCGCCTCGGGTGCCAATATCTCCGGGATTACCGCGGTGCATACTCCTGCGGCCACCGGCACGGCGCTCCTGTTCGACAGTCGCATTAATCAGTGGGTTTACGCACCGGTCACCACGCTGACCGCCGGTGAACGCGACTTGAGCAAGCTCTATAACGGCGCGTCCAAGAATTCCAGTAAGACGAAAAGCGAGTCGTTCGTTTGGCAGAGTTACCTTTTCTCGGACAAGCTCGTCGGTCTGGTCGGTTGGCGTCAGGATGAGTTTGATCTGCGCGATGCCGGTCCGGCGCGCCAAGCGGCCCTCACGGGGGAAACCGATCCTTACAACCCGGCGTGGACCTTGCCGGCGACTCCAAGTATTTATGCGAAAGATGCGACGCTCAGCTGGAGCGGAGTGTGGCATGCGCCGCAATTTGTGAAGCGCTGGTTGCCGCGCGGGACTGACTTCAGCTTGTCTTATAACGAGTCGAAAAACTTTCGGCCCAATTCGTCGATCGCCGACGTCTACGGTCGCCCGTTTAGCCCGCCCGCCGGCAAGACCAAAGACCTTGGCGTGACCCTCTCGGCGCTCGATCAGAAGTTCACGTTACGGGTAAATCGCTACCGCACCAGCCAGTCAAATGATAGCGCGACTTTCTACAACACCTTCTGGCCCGGTAACGATGTCGTTCGCGCCATGAATGGGCTGCGCGGGACCCAGGTGCACGAGGCCCTGATCAACAAGTGGTTTGGGTTTGCGCCAAGTGATGCCCGTTATTTACCGCTGCGGGCAAGCCTGACCGATCCCACGCAGGCGACTAATCTGAACCCAGTGCTTTCGGCCTCGGAAACCACGGCGCGCAACCTCTGGTTCACGCAGCGCACTGCCGCCGAGTGGCTCCGTCCGGTCGATCCGCTCCTAGCGCAGACCTGGGGCTTCACCCAGCCCGTCGCCGGTGGCAACTGGACGGCCACGCGCCCGCCTAATGTCGGCAACGTCGCCGATACGGTGTCGCAAGGTTGGGAGTTCGAGGGGACTCTTAATCCCTCTAGGAATTGGCGCATCAGCTTCAATGCCGCCATGCAGGAGGCTCGGCGATCTCACGTCGGAGCTGACTTTGCGGAATTTATAAAAAAGAATCTTCCGTTATGGACCGATGGAGATGGTATCCAGGCCACCAATACACGGGCGATGAATGGCTTTGAGGATATCCCCCATTTTGGCGGGTTCGGCAGCCAACTGGGCGTGCTGGCGATTAATAATATGTATGTGCCCTACCTGAATGCCGTCGCGGCCGATGGTTCTCCGGTCCAGGAACTGCGCCGCTGGCGCTACAATCTCGTGAACAACTACGACTTCCGTGAAGGAAAACTCCGAGGCTTCAGCGTCGGGGGTGCGGTGCGCTGGCAAGATCGGGTCGCGACGGGCTTTCCGGTAAAGAAGAATGCCATCGGCGTCTGGGTCTACGATGTCTCCAGCCCTTTTTACGGGAGTAACGAAATCAACTTCGACACCTGGATCCGCTATGGGCGGAAAATGCTCAACGATAAGGTCAGGTGGAGTTTGCAGGTTAACGTGCGTGATCTCTTGGGCTCAGGCGAGCTGATCGCGATTACCTCTCAGCCGAATGGCCAAGTCGCCAGCGCACGCATTCCTCAGCCCAACAAGTGGACGCTCACCAATTCGTTTGAATTTTAGTTTAGAGCCCGCGGTTTAAGCGCTTTAGTTATCGTGAAGACGTGCCTGCCTCGCTGGATTTTATCAAGGTTGCCGGAGTCGAAGCTGCGTCCACGGCTTCGTCGTAACTGGTCGCCGTCGATGCGGGCGGCGGAGCCGGCGGGAAGGTTCCATAAAAGTGCGGCCATGAGCATCCCCCGCCCCAAAAAACATACGCGCTCGATTCATTCGCTGAGTTTCCTCTGGCGATTCCTTGTCTTGATCCCTTGGGGACTCGCCGCGCAAACCCAGAAAGTGGCGTCGTCATTTTCTGTGGACGCCCCGGAGGTGCCGAGGGGCGTCCGCGCTGAGGCGACGGGCAAGGCTTGGACCGATGAGGAAAGCGGTCCGTTGGTCGGGCCCCGCGAGTTCGCGCGTGAGCGCAGCGGAGTCGTCTGGTTGGGGAGTGAGCGCGGTGCCGCCCGCTTCGACCCAACCGCTCAACACCCTTGGGATCGTTGGCAGTACTTCGCTGGACGCCGATGGTTGGCGCACGATGATGCGGTTGCTAATATCGTGATCGAAGAAAGTGGTCCGGTGAGGAAGATATGGATTCGCACCCGCCTAGGCGTATCGTGCCTCGAGTGGCGCCCGATGACCTTGGGGGCGAAAGCGGCGCTTTTTGAAGCGCGGATTGAGGCGAGGCATGAACGGCACGGGATGATTGGGAGCTCGCGCTTGCGGCGGCCGGGAGACCTTGCGACGAGCGAGACCCGGGATGACGACAACGACGGGCTGTGGACGGCGATGTATCTAGGCGCCGAGGCCTATCGTTTCGCGGTGACGCAGGCGCCCGAGGCCCGTGCCCGGGCCAAGCGAGCGGTTGAGGCTTTGATGAGGCTTGAAGCGATCACCGGTATCGCCGGGTTCCCCGCCCGGTCTTTCGTGGCGGGGAAGTATCCGAAGCCAGCAACCGGCGAGTGGCACGCGACACCGGATGGTCAGTGGTGGTGGAAGGGAGACACGAGTTCCGACGAGATTGTCGGACACTACTTTGGCTACGCGCTTTACTACGACTTGGTGGCCACCGAATCCGAGAGACCGGCGGTGCGCCGAGTGGTGGCGCGGATCACCGATCACTTGATTCAGCACGATTATAACCTGGTTGACCTTGATGGGCAGCCGACGCGATGGGGCGAGTGGAGTGAGCGTTATTTTCAGACGGAGGAAGGTAAGTATGAAGCGCCGTTGCGGGCCTTGGAGTTGCTGGCATTTTTAAAGACCGCCCATCACATCACGGGAGACGCAAAATATGCGGAGGCCTACGCCGAGCGAGTTGCTCGGGGTTATGCGACCCGCTTGCGCGACTATCGACGCTGGCCGGGCGGGGGTGAAATTAATTTCTCGGACGATGAGCTGGCCTACCTTTCCTACGATCCGTTGCTCCGATATGAGCGTGATGCTACCCTCCTCGCGATTTACAACGAAAGCCTGGCGTTCACGTGGGGACAGCTTCGGCCCGACCGAAATCCACTTTGGAATTATATCAGTGCGGCGCGGGGCGCGGTGACGATGACTTCGGAAATTTTGCAAGAATCAGCCCGCACCTTGGAGCGGATACCTCTCGATTTAATTGACTGGACCGTGGTCAACTCCTTGCGCCGAGACGTGAAGATGCAGGCCACTCTCGACCGTTTCGAGGGTCCGCAGTTGCGTGCGGTGCTCGCTCCGGATGAGCGGCCGCTCGCGAAGTGGAATGCGAATCCTTACCGGCCCGACGGTGGCTCTGGAGGTGGCAGCGAAGATGATGGGGCTTTTTTTCTGCTCCCCTATTGGCTCGGGCGTTTTCACGGATGGCTCCAAGAATAGCCCTACGGCCGGCTAACCCGCTGCGAAGCTTCGGGGGGGACCGGGGCGCGGATGCCGGCAGGCGGGGATGGCGGCGCCCGCGGGCGCAGTCGGTTTGCCTTCGCGTGGGCCGCCAGCGTAATTCTGGCAATCAGTCAGGGAATTTTTTTATGCTTTTCCCGCTGGACTCTTAGCCTGCCGTTATTGGATTCCTATCGATACTCGCCATGAATTTTAAAATTACTCGCCGAAATTTTCTCACGAGCGCAACGCTTTGGCCACTGGCGGCGACGATGCCAAGGGCGGCGGCGGCCGCTTCGCTGGAGCCGGTTAAGCGCGTCGGAGGTCCCATGCTCAAGGTCTCTTGCAACGCGTATTCCTTTGCGAAGTTGCTCGGCACTGGGGGTACGGGGAGCTTGAAGCTGGTCGAGTTAGCGGAAGTATGCGCCAAGATGGGTTTTGATGGGTTTGACCCGACGGGTTATTATTTTCCCGGCTACGAAAAAAATGGCCTGGGTGTACCAACGGATAAGGTGATCTACGCGTTGAAGCGGCGGGCCTTCGATCTGGGCCTCGGCATTAGCGGCACGGGCATCGGGAATAATTTTACGCTCGCTGATCGAGCTGCCCGCGCGGTCGACGTGCAACGGATCAAAAACTGGTCCGAAGTTGCGGCGAAGCTGGGCGCGCCGGTGATTCGAGTATTTGCCGATACGCAGTTGCGGGCGCAGACGTGGGAGAGTGCCTCGCAAGGTGCGAAACGCGACGACGTAGAAAAATGGATCGCGGATGATATCCGCGCTTGCGCCGAGCATGCAGGAAAATTCGGAGTGATCATCGGCGTGCAGAACCACGGTGACTTTATCAAGACCGCCTTCGAGCAAATTGCCCTGATCCAGCGGGTGGATTCGCCCTGGTGTGGTGCCATTGTCGATACGGGTTACTACAAAGCCGAAGACGTTTACGCCGAGATGGCGCAGGCCGCGCCCTACGCAGTGAACTGGCAGATCAAGCAGAGCCCCTACGGCGTTGAAAAGGAGGCGGAAGCGCCAACGGATTTGCAGCGCCTGCTGAAAATTGTGCGTGCCTCTGGGTATCGAGGCTACTTGCCACTCGAGACGCTTTCTCCGCGCAGTGGCGGGAGCGGTTATGATCCCTTTAAATCCGTGCCAAAGTTTCTTGCCGAGCTGCGTCAGGCCATCGCCGACACCGCTTGAGCATTCGTTCGCATGAAAAAAATCCTTCGGTTCGGCCTTTTCCCCTTGTTCTCGCCCGCGCTTTTCGCGGCGGAGCAAGCGGTCGACCTTCGGTTTGTGGCCGCCCAGCCCGGCGCGTATCCCGCGACGCCCGTGCCGCCGACGCTCGGACTTAAGTCGCCGGCCGGAGCCGTGCGGCTCTTCGACGGCAAGAACTTGGAAGCATGGGCAAAAAAAGCCGGTAAGGACTGGCTTAAGGAGGACGGACCGGCGCGGTGGCAGCTTGTGGAAGGTAACGCGGTCGAGGTCGTGCCGTCGAGCGACAGCCTCATCTCGCGCCGGCAATTTGGCGACTGTCACGTGCATTTAGAGTTTCGCACGTTGGGTGCGCCGACCAACAGCGGCATCTATTTGCAGGCGCGCTATGAGGTGGACATCAACGAGAGTTTCGGTCGCGCCGACGGTCCCCCCTGCGGCAATCTCGGCAACTGCACGCCGAAGGGCACGGCCCCGATGGCGCGGGCTTCACGTGCGCCGCTGGAGTGGCAGGCACTCGACGTTGATTTTCGTGCGCCGCGATTCGATGCAGCGGGGAAAAAAACTGCGAATGCGCGGGCGACGGTGCTGCTGAACGGACAGAAACTCTACGATGCCCAGGAGCTCAATCCGCCGACGGGGGCCGCCAGCCGTCTCGGCGAAGCGCCGACTGGACCGATCATGCTGCAGGAGCACGGCATGCCCGTGCAGTTCCGCAACGTGTGGGTTGCGGAGAAAAAATAGGGCGCGGCCGCCGTCTCCGCTTTTACTTTGCTGAACCTACCAACCCGCTGAGTTATTACACCATGAAGACACCACTCACCCGCCGCCGGTTTCTCGCCGCTTCGGCGCTGCTGCCTTTCGCTGCTTCAGGAATTTCCTCTTCTCGCGCCGCTTATCAGCCGATTCCTCGGCATAGTGGCTCGCACTTGCGCACGTCGCTCAACGCCTACTCGTTTTCTGATTTGCTGACTGCCAATGCCAAAAATGCCGCCGTGGGCCTCGATCTTTTCCAGGTCTGCGATTTTGCCGCCCAGGTGGGCTTCGATGCCGTGGATCTCACCGGTTATTTTTTCCCGGGTTATCCCAAGGCGCCGGAGAACAGTTATCTCATCCGGCTCAAGCGGCACGTGTTTAACCTTGGCCTTGGTATCAGTGGCACCGGAGTGCGCAACGATTTCACCGCGGTCGATGCCGCCACTCGGGCCGAGGGCGTGGCACGACTCAAGAACTGGATCGAGGTCGCCGCGAAACTCGGGGCACCGACGGTGCGCGCTTTCGCTGATGCGCAGCCTCCGTTTAAAACCTGGCAACAGGCATCCCTCAACGCCCCGCGCGAGAAAGTCGAAGCTTGGATGGCGGACGCCCTGCTCGAGTGTGCCGAGCACGGTAAAAAAAACGGTGTCATCGTCGCTGCGCAAAATCACGGCGACTTCATCAGTACCGGGGCTGAACACCTCAGCCTTTTGAAACGGGTCGATCACGAGTGGTGCGCCGCCCTCGTGGATACCGGCAAATACCTATCCGCCGACCCTTATGCCGACATCGCGTTGATGGCGCCTTACGCGGTCAATTGGCAGATCAAGGAAACGATGCAGAGCTCCGTTAAATCGCCCAAGGTCGACCTGAAGCGGCTCGTGAGCATCATCCGTCAATCGGGCTACCGGGGTTATGTGCCGATCGAGACCCTTTCGATGGGGCGCAAAGACTATGACCCGAAAGCCGAGGTTACAAACATGCTCACGGACCTCCGCGCCGCTCTTGGCTCGTCAGCGTAACGACGACCGCGGTGCTTGCCAGTGCTGGTCTGCGCACGCTCAGGAATCCGTGGGTTTCTAGCAAGGGCGCGTCCGGTCCACGGACGAGCCTTAACGGGTGGGCGCTGCTCTGCGCTTGGCCCGTTGTCGCGGGCGGGGCGGTAAATAGATTAGAACTTTCTGGAAATCGGCGCTTGGTGCTATTCATTCTTCCGGGCCTCTCATTTAATCTCATGAAAAATTTTTCTAGGTTTGCGGCCCTTCTGGCTATTTTGGGTACCGTTTCGATCAGCAGCGCGTTCGCCGCTAATGCTGGCAGCGGTCCCAAGGCGCGTATTTTTGCCGAATTTGACAGCAATAAGAATGGCGTGATCGACGGCGACGAAATTGCCGCTGTCCGCAAGGCCTTTGCGGCGGATACGAAGGGGCCCTTGGCGGCCTACGATAAGAACAAGGATGGCAAACTTGACGACGCCGAGATCACCGCAATCAAGCCGCCGGGCGTCGGAGGCAAAAAGGGTGGCAAGAAAGACGACGGCGGGAAGAAAGCAACGGAGGCCGGGCCGGCGGAGAAGAAGTAGCCTCAATCGATGCCGCCGCTCTTCGAAGTGCGCGTTCACGGGCCTTGTTTACGGCGGGAATACTGCGCCTTTAATCGCTAGATGACAATCGACGGCCCGCCCCTTGGCCTCCACGCGCCATCGGCCTAGTTTTTTCCTGATGCCCGCTCCTCGCAAAATTTCCCCACCCTAATTCGTCAGCCACTCACCGACTGACGAATGCGCCCCTTTTTCCGTACCATCCTCGCGTCGACCGTCCTGACGCCGGTTTTCTTTTTTAAGAACCGCCTTCCCCTGAATGAGACCGATCGCGGCCATGCGCTCTTCTGGTTTTTGCCCGCGGGCAGGGTTCGATCATTGTCCGAAATCTCGAGCGTCTGCGTTGACGCGGGCGGGATTCTGAAATGGGCGAACGGGGCCACTCCTTTCCGTTAAAAATAATCCTATGACCCGAATTTCTCTCCATCTTTCCTGGGCGCTCGCCGTGGTAAATTTTACGCTTGGTTTGGAACTGAGTGCGCAGACCTTGAAACCTTCAGGGGCTCTGAACGAAGACACGGTTAAGCTCTCAGAGTTTACGGTCACGGAAAGTTCGGATAACAGCTACGTCGCTTCGGAATCCGTCACCGGCACCCGCGTGCGCACGCCGATCAAAGACCTAACCTTCACGGTCAACGTGATCACGAGCGAGTTCCTGCAGGACTTCGCGTATTTTGAAATTAACGACCTCGGCTATACGAGTTCAGTAAACAATTTCGATAACGGCGGCGGTAATGTAAATATCCGGGGCTACGGCGCCACCTCGTATCTGCGCAACGGATTTCTGCGTCTCGGTCTTGTGGACCGGGTGAATGTGGACCGCATCGAGGTGATTAAGGGCCCCGCGGCCGCGATCTACGGCATGACCACGCCCGCCGGCATGGTGAATATTATCACAAAGCGTCCGAAGAATCGGCTGACCCAAAGTTTTTCGCTTGCTGGTGGCAGCTACGGCACGACCCGCGGGGATTTCAATGCGACGGGCCCGATCGGTACGTCGGGCCGCGATAGCTACGCGCTGAGCGCTGGCTTTCATGAGCGTAACTATGACACGCCGTGGGCGATGACCCGGTCCAAGACTGGTTCGCTGGCGGTTCAACATATTTTTGCGAGTCGCGGCAGCTTGCTCGTGGAATTCGAATGGATTGCCCGCCACACCAATCCCATTGGCGCAATTCCGTTTCGTTCAATAGCGAACGCGCCGGCCACCGCGCGCATCCAAGGCCTCGCCAGCGAACTGAAAAATTTTAGTCAAAATGGGCCCGATAGTGAGCAGAACCGTGATGTTGCCTCGTTGAACGTGGCGTACGAAAATCGCCTGAGCAACGTGTGGTCATTGCGGGTCGGAGGCGCGGCATTTCACCGGCACTCGCTCGCTTTTAACAATGGCAACAGTACTACGTTCGACGTCCTCACGCGCCGCCTCACGGGGCGTACGGCAAGCAAAGCTTGGATCAGTGAGGATGGTGCGGCGGGTCAGATCGACGTGCTGGCCCATTACAAACTTTTTAGCGGGCGCCTCGATAACAAGACGCTTTTTACCGCGGATCACTCGCAGTACTGGAAATACAATCCCACCAAGCAACTGCCGAGCGCCGTCAATAATAACGGAAATTTTTTCGCAGCCAGTCTCAACGTTGACAATCCCGACTATCGGGTGCCGGCGTTTGCGGCTGACGTCTACACAAACCTGAGTCGAAAGCTCGTCTCGCGGGTCGATGTGAATGGTGGATTTCTGCGTCAGCAGGTAACCTTGCTGAATAATCGGCTCATTGCCGTCGCGGGCACGCGCGTGGATAATGTGACCTTCAATTTTTGGGATAAAGCCGCCGCAGCGGCGAATCCGGCTTCGCTTACGACCATCAACAAGTTTCACGACTTCCAGTTCTCGCCGATGGTCGGGGTGAATTATAAGCTGACTCCGGCACTGGCATTTTACGCCAACCGCTCGAACTCATTTTCACCCAACGCGCAGCGGGCCAGCTCGGGTCTCAATGCTAGCGAGACTGCCCACGGGGTGGATTATGGTTTCAAGGCGGCGTTCTTCGACGACAAATTACAGTTCACACTCGGCGGTTATTATATCGATCGCACCGGGGTCACGGCCACCGAGGTGGGCGTCAACGGGGCGACGGTGACGACGTCGGCGGGTAACCAAAACGCGAAGGGCGCCGAATTGGACTTTACTTGGCGGGTGACTCGCGACCTGACGTTGCTCGGGGGGTACGGCTACGTGACTGCGCGGACTGTGGCCAATGGCCGCGACCTGGATTCAATCGGTCGCCGCCCCGCTAAACTCCCCGCCGTCACGTACGGTGCGGCGATGAAGTATCAACTGGGAAGTTTGCTTCCTGGGCTTGCGCTTAACGCGGGGTTGACGTTCACGGGGCAAACTTTTCCGGATTCGCTCGCCGGCGGCATCAATGAAGGCGCGAGCAGTCCGCAGCGCGGGTATACGCTTTCGCACGATGGGCGCCGAACGCTTTCCTTGCCCAGTTACACTTTGGTTGATCTCGGTCTCAGTTATCGGTTCAGGCCAGCCGCTTCAAAGTTAACCCAAGGAATGCGCTTCAATATCAAGAACCTCGCGGATGCCGATTATATCGATACAGGAAAAAAAGCGGGTGATCGCCGCGGCTTTTATCTGAGTTATTCGATCAGTCATTGACCCTGGATGGGTCTAGCCAGATCCCTCTCATGATGCCGCATGCGCTGCGCCGCGAAACCGAGCGTCTTAAGCTGCGGCTCGGGCTCAGAACAAAAATGGGGAACTGTCATGTCGGTAGCAAGGGGAGCCGCGCCCCCCGGAAGGACTCACCGCGTTGTGCGTCCGAACGTTGGTGCTGGGTACGCGCGCAGGGAGTACGTCTCAGCGGAACGGGCGCTGGCCTCAGGTCGCAGGGGCATTTTCTCCGTGGGATGGTTCGCCTGAGCGTCCGATGCAAGTTCGGCAATCCGTCGATGGCTGGCTTGAAAGTAGCCCCAGCGTGGCGGGCCATAAACGCGCCCCCGCTCTTAATAAAAGTGCGGCGATGCCTGGTGTCGCCGAGCTGGGGCCGCGAATCAGCCCCAGCGATCCGCTGGCCGATTATTTTGGGGAACATATCGACCGACCACGTCATTGCTGACCCCGGTTTGGAATCGCCGGAAATCGGCTCGCGGATGAACTCCAAGCGTTTATCCTGCTCCGCGGTGGTCGACTCACGATGTGCTGCGCGCACCCTCGTGCGGTCCCACCGCGCTCCCAATACTTAGCCTCGCAATCCCCCGAACGATGAAAATTTACTTCCAGCTAGTCGCCGCCCTGCTTCTCCCCACGCTAGTCGCGCAAGACGGGCCTAAGCGACCACGGATCACCGGTATCGCGCACGCCGCATTTTACGTGTCGGATATGGCAAAGGCGCGGGCGTTCTATGAGGGTTTTCTCGGCTACCAATCGCCATTTTCAATTCCGCGCAAAAATCCGCTGGAGCATCTCGTGTGGATTAAAATTAACGATCGCCAGAGCATTGAGCTTTTCCCTGGCTCGGAGGTCTCACCTGAGGCGGATCGCCTGTATCACATCGCCGTGGAAACAGACGACGCCGAAGGGATGCGGCTTTATTTGCAGTCAAAAGGTGTGGTCGTGCCTCCAAAAACGGGCATCGGCAAGATCGGTAACAAGAATTATTTTGTGAAGGATCCGAATGGAAACACCGTGGAAATCGTCGAGTATCTGCCGGAGAGTTGGACTCGCCGGGAGCAGGGGAAATTTTTACCAGAGACCCGCGTGGCTTCGCGGATGAGTCATGTTGGGGTCATGGTTGGCCAGTTTGAGGCGTCGATGAGTTTTTACGGCGAGATTTTAGGGTTTGTCGAAACGTGGCGGGGAGGTGCTGGTAAGACGCTGAGTTGGGTAAATCTCCGCGTGCCGGAAGGAGAGGATTACGTTGAATTTATGCTCTACAGCAAGGCGCCGACGAAGGACGTCATGCTCACCAAGCATCACATTTGCCTGGAAGTGCCCGATGTGGCTAAAGTGAGGGCGATCCTCCAAGGGCGTAAGCTCCCGATAGGTTGCAAGGAGCCCGAGGCGATGAAGACCGGGGTAAATGGCAAGCGTCAGATCAACACCTACGATCCTGATGGCACGCGGGTGGAGATTATGGAGCCAGGCACCGTCAACGGAAAACCGATACCGCCCTCGCAGGCCCCGCCCCCGGCGCCGCTGCCGCCGTACCAGGCCTCACCGCTCGCAACGGGCGCAACGAAGAACTAGAGCCTTCGCCCGCTGGGTTAGTCTGGGCGATTCAGGAATAGAGTGCGGCGGCGAGCAGGGTGATAACGGGTCCGAGTCAAATTGGGTTGACCCCCCGAGTATTTCTGGCGCGTTCGCAAGCGATCTATTCCTGAAAATTCTCACTGTGATTAGGTAACTTATTTTATGGGCTTCCCTCTCTTGCGCTCCTTGGCGGTCTGCGGCGTTTGGTGCGGGGCGACGTTGGCGGCAAGGGGCGCGGACTGGCCGAGTTGGCGCGGGCCGCGCGGAGATGGGCGGAGCGAGGAGTCGAACTTACCGCTCCAGTGGAGTCCGCAGGAAAACATCGCGTGGCAGGCGGCCATTCCCGGTAAAGGACATAGTTCTCCGATCGTGTACGGCGAGCGGGTTTTTGTGACGACCGCGCTGGATCAAGACGAGCAGCACGTCGTGCAATGTTTGGAGCGGAATACGGGAAGGCTGGTTTGGGAGCAGCGCTCACCGGCGAAATTACAGTCGGCGATTCACAAATTGAACAGTCATGCCAGTTCAACGCCAGCGACGGATGGTCAGTTGGTGTGGGTGAGTTTTCTCGATAACGCGGATATGACGATCATCGCGTATGATTTTATGACAGGCGACCAACGCTGGCGGACGGTCCCCGGGAAAATGCTCAGCAAGCATGGTTACTGCAGCTCGGTGGTGCCCTACAAGGACCTGATTATTATCAATGGAGATCAAGACGCCGCGGGCTACTTGGTAGCGTTGGTGGCGGCGACGGGGCAGGAGCGTTGGCGGGTGGCGCGACCGAACCAGACGCGCTCCTACTGCGCGCCGGTGATCATGGCGGTGGCTGGGCGAAATCAGTTGGTGTTGTCGGGAAGCTTATGCGTGGCGGGTTACGAT
Source organism: Opitutus sp. GAS368 (assembly GCA_945903465.1). GTDB lineage: Bacteria > Verrucomicrobiota > Verrucomicrobiia > Opitutales > Opitutaceae > ER46. The sequence goes on along the minus strand of CAMDOF010000048.1, from coordinate 16,800 downwards.
CCGGATACCGGTAAACTGCTTTGGATGGTCGACGGGCCCACGGAGCAGTTTGTCTCGAGCCCGATCTACCTCGATGAAGTGGTGCTGATGACCTACGGCTTTCCCAAGCGTGGCCTTTGCGCGATCGACCCAACTGGGGAAGGTAATGTCACGAAGACCCATGTGCTTTTTAACGTGGAGGCGAGTCGCCGTGGTGGTTACGTGCCCTCGCCCGTGGCGCAAGGTAAGTGGGCGTTCGTGGTGAGCGATGAGGGCATCGGCAGTTGTAGTGATCCACGGACTGGCCGAGAAATTTGGTCGGAACGTCTCGGGCGACACCACAGCGCGAGCCCAGTGGTGGCCGCCGGGCACGTCTACTTTGTCGATGACAGCGGGAAGTGCTGGATCGTAAAAGCGGCGGATAAATTTGAGTTGGTCCGCGTGAATGAGCTGGGGGAGGATACGCGGGGATCGCCGGCGATTTCGCGTGGCCAGATATTCATCCGTGGCGCTAAGCATCTCTTCTGTATCGGTGCAAAATGAGGAGGTCGAAGCGGCCCGAGCCAAGGTGGTGCGAGCTTGCGCGGTTAGTTTGGCCCTCCGGAATGGTGCTTGAACTGCCGCGGCGTGGATGCGCAACGCGGTGGTCAATGGTGGGGCCATTTCCAGATGCGTTGCTGGGCCCCGCTCGCGAGGCTTGCTCGCGCGTACCGGAAGGGTGCGCGGTGCCGATCCAGCATTTGCCGATCAGCGGAAAAGGTCTTCTCGCGAAGACCGCGCCTTGAACACGCTGGCTATCTAAGCGACAGGGCCGGAGATTTTTTTGTTTTCCACTCGTCGCGGTGGTCGTTTTAACGACAGATTCAAGAGGTGGCCTTCGCGCTTGCGCCTCAGCGCCGGTTGGCGTTAGGCCGCTTCGCTGGTCACTCCCCCCTATGCCCACACTTAGAATCCTTCCCCCAGGGGCCCTCGATGGAGCCGGTAAGCTAAAAAGCCAAATTTTAACGGGTGTTACCGTGAGGTTTGTACTCGGCACGCTCGGGTTCTTGCAGGCGGCGAAGCTCGGACTCAGTGGGGCTGAGGCGGTGGTCCTGAGCCCCTTTGAGGTTACGACTAACAAGAACGTCGGCTACCTTGCGAACGACACCCTCGCGGGTAGTCGCCTGCGGACGAGCCTGGCGGACGTGCCCAATGCCATCAGTGTATTTACTCCGGAGTTCATGGCTGATTTAAATGCCTTCTCGGAGGCTGACCTCATGCGCTATTCCGCCTCGGCGGCGCCGGAGCGGACGGACCAGACGCCGGCGGCGCAGGGCATCTCGATGGATACGGGGCTATTTGGCTTCCGGATTCGCGGTCAACTCGCGTCGCGCTCACGCAACTATTTTGGCACCGCGCTGATTCCTGATACCTATAATTCGGAACGTTTTGAAGAGGCGCGTGGGCCTCACGCGATTCTCTTTGGTTTGGGCGGCGCGGGTGGCATCTTGAACACATCAACGAAGACGGCGCAGAGCGGGCGCCGTTTTACCCACCTCGGTTTTAGTGGGGACAGCGATGGGCTTTTCCGCGCGACGCTCGACCACAATCAGAAGATCAGCGAGCAGGTGGCGTTTCGCCTCAACGCCTTGCAGCATACGACTCGCGGCTGGCAGGCGGATTCAGCAGCGAAAAACCAGCGATGGCATTTGGCAGGCACTTATCGCCCAGGGCGGACGATCAGCCTGCGGATGGAAGTGGAGTACGGTCATGGTAAAAGTACCCTGACACGCTACTATGCGCCGTTCGATAATGTTTCACTGTGGAAGGCGAGTGGTGCGCCGCTGGTGGCCGGGCTGGCCAACGCCAACGCGCTGCTCGGCATCGGCAAGCGCACGGTCAACACGCGGCTGACTTTTGTCGGCAATGATCAGACGTTTCATAACTTTGCTCAGACGGTTTTCAGTCAACCCACGGCCCTGCGGGTGAATTCGGTGGTACTGCCGGGCGACTGGGCGGCTTTCGACGGGAAGAATCCATTTCCAGAGCGGGCCAGTTTCTCGGGGCCCGGAGGCACCGGTGAATATAAACAAAAGAGTCTTGGCGCCGTCATGGAGGCGGAGCCTTTCCGGCAGTTGTTTATCGAGTTGGCGGCAGTGAACGATCTGCGCGATCACGATGTTTATGATACGACGCACGACGTGTATCGGGTGCTTGGTGAGCCCGGCACAACTTATCGCGAGGGTACCCCAAATCCATTTGCAGGTAACTACTATGTGGATACGAGGTGGGTGCTCCGGCGCGAACGCAGCGGTGGCGAGCGCTTTCGCCTGACGGCTTCCTACCAGTTTGATTGGGGTAAATGGGGCCGCCACCACATCTCCGCGCTCACCAGTCGCGATAACACCGGTAATCCGCGCTCGGTCGGCTTCTTGGTCGCCGAAGGTTCGCCCTTCAATGCGCAACCTCAGAACGCCAACAATCAGCTGTGGACGCGGCGTTACATCACCAACCCTGCCGATACGTCGCAATATGCCGCTCCCGATTTCCGGCGGATTCCGGCCAGCTTTTCGGTAGTGACGGATCAGGGCGCAGCTCCCCGCACGTTCACGACGGCTTGGTCCAATAACGAGCTGAATGACCAATGGGCGCATACAACCACGCGTCTCGGTGCGATTCAGAGCTATTTTCTTAAAGATCGCTTGGTGGCGACGGCGGGGTGGCGGCTGACCGAGCTGGCGAGCTTTGCGCGCCCGACGAACAATCCCAACACGCAGTTGGCATCGCGCCCTGATTCCTTCGGCGCATTGCGCTTCGTGGGCGAGGCGCCCGCTCCCACCCGTTATGACTTTGAGCGGATCTCTTTCGGGGTGGTAGGCAAGGCCACCCGCGGGCTTTCCGTTTATTACAATTACTCGGAAAACGGCCAACCCCCCGGCAGCACGCAGACATTGATTCCTGACGGGTCGGGCTTCCCGATGAATGCCGGTGAGGGCAAGGATTACGGGGTGATGGGCTCGTTGTTCGGAGGCAGGGTTTTCGTAAGGGCCGGTTGGTTCACGACGACTTCAGTCGACCAGTCGAGTGCGTTTGGCGCAAGTAACGTCGCCGGGCGAAATGATCGGATCATGGATGTGCTCCTCGCGAATAATTTGATCACGGCGGCGAAGGTCGTGCGCTACGTGGGTGGTGACTTTGATTTGGCTGACCTGGCGACGAAAGGTTATGAGGTTAACCTAGCGGGAAATGTCACGCCGAGTTGGCGGGTGATGATCAATTTGGCGAAGACGCGGTCCGTGCAGACGAACATGCTTAAGCGCAGCCGGCCGGCGGCCGCCCTCGTCCTCCTGAGTTGGCAGACCGCGGGTGCGCAAACCCTGACTACGTCCGCGGGCGTCTCGGTCGCGCAGGAAATTATCAACTACCAAAACTGGCTGGCATCCGCGACCGCCGTAGAAAACACGGGAACGATTGGTCATCGCGACCTGGAGGGACGGGCCTTCACGCGCTACGATTTAAGCCAAGCGGAACTCAAGGGGCTATTTGTGGGTGGCGGCTTCAGCTACGGGAGCGCACCGGTGATTGGACGGGGTACGGCCGGAAATCTTTTTTATGCCTCCATCAGGCGTGAGATCGACCTCTTGTTCGGCTATCGAATCAAGTTACCAGCGCAGTGGCGCGTGAAGAACGTTGAAGTGCAGTTTAATGCCACGAACCTTTTGCACCAAAACGATTACACCTCTGTTCGCCGCGACCCTGATGGTCAATTGTTCCGGGCGGCGGTGAATTTGCCGACGAATTATGCGCTGAGTGGCCGGTTGAATTTTTAACTCTGATGAAGCGTGGACTAACGTCGGCGCAGGGGGCGCAACGATCGTTCCCCTCAGTGGCAGAGGCGCGTTGCGGCTGGTGCCACAGGCGAGCGGTCGCTTGGGTCGTGGGCGGGGCGGCTCAGCGGGAAGCGGTTGCATCTCGAAGGGTGGGCGGGTTTGGCGAACTTGGAATCCACTGAATTTTGATTTTACTTAAAAAATGGAGTTCCACTTTTCCTTCATGAGACTTTTGAGATTGGCGGGCGTTTCGTTGATCGTGATTGCGGGTTCACTGGCGGGGACGCCAGCCCGGCCGAACATTTTACTGATGATCGCCGATGATTTTACGCATCGCGATGTGGGTTGTTACGGTGGCCAGGCCTACACGCCGACGATCGATAGTCTGGCGAAGGACGGGCTGAAATTTACCCGTTGTTTTCAAGCGGCGCCGATGTGTTCACCGACGCGGCACTCACTCTATACCGGAATGTATCCGATTAAGACAGGTGCTTATCCGAATCACACGTTTGTTTCCCGGCCAAATACGATTAGCATGGCGCAACGTCTGCAAGCGGGTGGCTACCGAGTTGCCCTGTCGGGCAAGCGCCATATCGGACCGGAGGACGTGCTGCCGTTTGAATATTTACCCGATCCGCTTAACGGAAAAAATCACCGCGCGTTTTTGCGGTCAGCGCTGGCGGCGCAACAGCCGTTTTGTCTGGTGCTAGCTTCGCACAACCCGCACTCGCCCTGGACCGAGGGGGATCGTTCCCGGTATGATGCGGCCAGGCTACGTCTCCCGCCCGGATGGGCGGACACACCGGAAACGCGTGAAGATTTCCGTAATTACCTCGCAGAGTGTACGGTCCTCGATGGTGAGGTGGCCGACGCGCTCGCGATGCTGGCGGAGACGGGCACAGAAAAAAACACGCTCGTAATTTTCCTGAGCGAGCAAGGCACGTCCTTGCCGCGTGCGAAATGGAATCTCTACGACCGTGGGATTCAGAGTGCGTGTCTCGTTCGCTGGCCTGGACATGTGGCGGCGGGAGCGACGACCGCGGCGATGATCGAATATGTGGATATATTACCGACCCTGTTGGCCGTGGCCGGTCTCGCGCGGACCTCGGATCTCGACGGGCGCAGTTTTCTGCCGGTGCTCCAAGGCCAGACGGCGGATCACAAGGAGTTCGTCTTTGCGCAATACACCAACCGTGGAGTTAACAATGGTTCGGACCATTATGGCATTCGTTCCGTGCGGTCCGCACAGTACAAATACATCTGGAATTTCACGCCGAGAGATCCGTATGCTAATGCCTCTTTGCAGAGCGCTACTTATAAAAGTTGGGTGCGGGCGGCGGCGGCGGGCGATGTTACCGCTCGGACGGCGATTACGCGGCTCCTGCAGCGTCCGGAGGTTGAATTCTATGACGTGGTGGCTGATCCTGAAGAAATGAGCAATCTCGCGGCCGATCCAAGCTTGGCCAGAGAGCGGGCGCGCCATCGCGAGCAATTGGACGGTTGGATGCTGGCCCAAGGTGATCGTGGTCAGGCGACCGAGATGGAAGCGCTCTTGCACATGAAGCGCTATGTCGAAGATCCCGGGCAGGGTGCGGCCGAGGGCAAGAAAAAGAAAGCAGCGAAGTAATCACCGGCCTGCTCCACTTACCGACGATCAATCTGCCCGGTCTCTCCATGCATCACTCCCGAGTCTCGCTCTCCTCTTTGCGGCGATTTTTTACTGCACTCATTTTATGCGCTGCGCCCATCGTTGTGGTGGCGCCGGCCGCATCCGCTCCCGGGCCGTTGGGTCAGCCCAACGTTTTATTGATTCTCGCAGACGATCTGGGCTGGTCAGATCTAGGATGTTACGGCAGCGAAATCCGCACGCCGCACCTCGATGCGCTTGCGGCGGGTGGGGTGAAGTTCACGCAGTTTTACAATAGCGCGCGCTGTTGCCCCACCCGAGCGTCGTTGCTCACGGGCCTCTATCCGCACCAAGCTGGGGTGGGTAATATGACGCAAGATCGCGGTCCCGAATTTCCCGGTTATCGGGGGACTTTACAGGCGGATGCAGTGACCTTGGCCGAAGTGCTGCGCGCGGCGGGCTACCGCACCTCGATGGCTGGTAAATGGCACCTGCACATGCCAAAAACAGATGTGAAGCCGACCGACCGTGGCTTCGATGATTTCTACGGGATGCTGGGTGGCTTTAACTCGTGCTGGGAGGAGGCTCCGTTCTATACGCGTTGGCCGAAAGAGCGGACGCCGCGCAGTTATACTTCGGCGCGGGCGGACGTTCCCGGAACTTTTTTTTCTACCGATGCCTTTGCCGACTATTCGCTTGATTTCATCGCGGAGGCCCGGCGCGCGCGGCAGCCTTTTTTTCATTATCTGGCATTTAACGCTCCGCATTTTCCCTTGCACGCGCACGAGGTGGATATCGTGAAATATGAGGCGATGTATTTTGCCAAGGGGTGGGATGAAATTCGCGACGATCGGCTTGCCCGTTTGAAGAAACTCCAGCTGGTGCCGTCTGATCTGGCGCTGACCCCGCGGAGCGGCATCCCGCCGAAATCGCACGCGAAGCCTTCGCCCTACGCTGGTCAGGATAATCCGGCGTGGCTTTCACTGCCCGAGGATCGCCGACGGGATCTCGCTCGGCGGATGGCGATCTTTGCCGCGATGGTTGATCGTATGGATCAAGCGATCGGTCGCGTCGTGACTGATCTACGTATGCAGGGTGAGCTCGATAATACGTTGATCATGTTTCTCAGTGATAATGGAGCCTGCTGGGAGTGGGATCCGCTTGGTTTCGACGAGAGTAGCAGCCCCAAAAATATTCTTCATATCGGTGCGGATCTTAAAAAAATGGGCGGGCCTGGCGATTACCTGAGCTACGGCAGCGCGTGGGCCAACGCGGGCAACACGCCTTTTCGACTCTACAAGCATTTTAGCCATGAAGGCGGTATTCGCACTCCGTTTATCGCGCATTGGCCGGCCGGCGTCAAAACGCCAGGACAACTCCGCACGCAAGCCGGTCACATCATCGATATTATGCCAACGTTAGTGGAACTTGCTGGCGCCTCCTATCCAGCGGCGCTTCACGGCGTGGCGATTCAGCCAATGGCGGGCCGCAGTCTTTTGCCTGTATTGACCGCAAATCTCCCGCTCGATCGGGCGGTTCCCCTATTTTTTGAACACGATGGCAGCCGAGCGGTGCGCGACGGTGATTGGAAGCTTGTCGCTGTGGTCGGAGACGCTTGGGAACTCTATAATATCACGCGTGATCCGACCGAAATGCAAAATCTAGCGGCGGTTCAACCCAAACGCGTTAAGGCGCTCGCGGCTGCTTGGCATGAATGGGCGAAACGCACTCATGTTGAGGTGGGGCGCGATCCTTTCACGGCGGTTGGCCCCCCCGGTGCTAAGCAGAAGGCTAAAAAATAATCCGTCTCGTGAATGGCCAGCGCACTTCACCAAAGCAGAGCGCATGCCCGCGCCACAGCGCGGTGTTGGGATGAGGAACCGCGGTGGGCGTGGGCCCGTCAGGGTTGTGACCCGCGGCGCTGGGGCCTTGGAACCGGCCTGGCGGAACCTGGCAGGTGGCGCGAACGCCGCTCGGTCGGACGGGTACCGCCTCTAGAGTCCGGTCGCGGTCGGCCAGCGCGCAAGGAAGGCGAGCTGCGCATCGCGGTCGGGGACGTCTTCGTACCCAGGGCGGCTTAGAAATTTCATCGGGTACGCGGGCTCAAGTGCGAGCACAGAAACGTGGGTGTCGGCGACGATGAACAAGGCGCGCCAAGCCCCGCAGCTGATTTCGAAATGGTCTGGGCCGCGCCGGCGAATGCGGCGGGTGCGATGCGGCGCCGGATCGCGCGCCAGCAACTCGCTCAATCGAGCGGTGAAATCGATGCCCCATATTTCCCTTAACCAAGTGGCGTGGACTTCAGCCGTGGGCATGAGCTGCACGGTGAACGGTGGCGGGTTGCGATAGGCTGCCTCCGTCTCGTCGATCCAGCCAGCGCGGGCTGAGGGGAACGCGTCGTAGACGGGCACGTAGGGTTTAAGATCGAAGACCGGTGTGCCATCAATGAGATCGCAAGGTCCGAGCAGCAGGCGCCGCCCCTGCACGCCGAGGAGCGCCGTCGAGCTCAGCCCAAGGGGATTGGGGCGATGGGGCGAACGCGTCGCGAACACTCCTCGGCGCTGGGCAGGACCTCGGGGCGGTAGCACCAGCGGGCGCCACGCGGAGTTGCGATGAAACCACCACAGTAGCCAAATACGCTCGACGCCGGCGAGATCTTGCAGCGCTTGCTCGTAACCGCAGCCCGGGAGAAGTTCCAATTCGTTGCTCGCCTCCTCGGCAGAGGCGGGCTGATGCCCCGCTTTAAATTTCACTTCCTGCTGGGTGCGCAGGTAGCCGATGGGTTGAAGCGTGAGGGAGGTCAGCAAGACACTACGAAGCCGCGTGCAGACAGTGGGGTCTAGCGTGAAATGGAATCCTCGTCCGAACAGCCCGAACGTGAATCAGGTGCTTTGAGGGGCCGAAGGTAGGGGAGCGGTGAGTTACCTGGTTCTTTGGGGGGAGCGCTGATCGGTGTTTTGGGGACGTTCGTGCCCTTCCCGGCAGCGCGCGCGATGGGCACGTTCCGGGCGAGCCGCTTGATCTGACCGGCGTGATGGGCACGTCTTGACACCCCTGCCAGTGGCGCGCGTCGCGGCCGAAACCAGCAACCGGCTCCGTTCTCCAAAAGGCTGCGGTCAGTGGAAAACCCCGGGGAGAGCCCTCTCAAGGTCCGAATTCCAGCACGCCAAAGCGACTCGGTTCGTGAAAACCTTTTCGGTGAGTAGGCGACCAGCTAACCAGGTCGGCGGGGACGCCGCGGCCACGGTTAAAACGGAAGAAATTTCCACGCCATTGCTCGCCGGGTTTTGGTGGGGCACCCGCGAAATCGACAAATGGTAGCGTGACTTCAACCTGCCAGAGGTCGTCTCGATCCGTGGAGTCGCTGACGGTGCCGCGAATTTTGACGGCGTGGCGCAGTCCGCTCGCGGTAAAACTCCAATCGCCTGTGATTTTTTTGGAGAAGCCGTGCGCATCGAGATCGTTGTCGATGATGGCGTCGAACACGCCGCCCAGTGGGTTCCACTGAAATTCATAGTAGCGGGCGAGATCTTGGCGGGTGACGAAAAACTCCACCACTTCCTCCTCCCAGAATTTACTATCGCGAGCGGTGAAAGTCGCTTGGATGTCGGTATCGCGGCAAGTCCAACCCAAGTAAAGCGCGGTATCGTCATACCAGATACGTAGCGTGGTGGCCTCGCGCTCGGGCCCCGTGCCGTCGTTGCGCGAAAAAGAGGGAATCACCGCGGCTTGGGCCCAGACGGGTTCATTCAATTCTCCATCGAGTGTGAGTTGCGCGGTGAGCTTGGGTATGAGGATGCGTGGGGCGGGTGGGATCGGCGGAACGATCGCGGCGGAATCGGCGGCAGGCGCGCTCGCTGCAAATAGGGCGATCAACGTGAGCGCGAGCGCCCAGCGCGAACTGCGCCCAAGGGGTGACCCGTGCCGGTGAGGTGAAGAACGCAACGGACAAGCGGGGTGATTTGACATAGCGGGTGCCGAAGTTGGGCCGATGGCCTCGGAATGACGAATTCTTTTCGGCGAAGGTTGTGGAGATTGAGCAAAGAGGAGGACCCGGCGAAAGCGCGGGCCGGATTTGCCGGCAGGGCGGGCCCGGCGCGCCCGTTGGGGCCAGCTCAAACCGGCGGGCGTCGCAACCGACTCGATCGTCGGTCTGGTCGCGCTGAGCGGCGGCCATTTTTCCGGGCGGCACGGCCGGCCGAAAAGGGCGCCGGTAGCCGCCCTCGCTGCTTGAACCAGTGCTCACGTCGCGGGTGCCTCGCCGATGATCTCGTGCCCGGCTCTGCGCGTTTTGTCGCGATTCGCCACCGAAAAAGAAAACGCCGCCGCAGCGACGCAAACTGCTCAGCGATGGTTCAAGGAGTCTTCATCAACGGCTGGTGGCGGACGGCTGCCGGCCTTAAAATGGCGGTGAGTCTGCGAACGGAGTAGCGCGCGCGGGAGAACCTGGCTTCCAAGTCGCCGTGCGCGCAGTGGCTGATGATTGACCCGCGCGCGAGAATCGCATGCGTTGGCGGTCCTTGCTGAGAACGCTTCCCACGATTGTTCATCTCGACGCCGATGCCTTTTTCGTCTCGTGCGAACTGGCGCTGCGTCCGGATTTGCGCGGAAAAAAATGCGCGGTGGGAGGGATGGAGCGTGGCATCATCTCATCGGCGAGTTACGAGGCGCGGGCGTGCGGGGTGTACACGCCGATGCCGACCCGGCGCGCCCTCAGCGTATGTCCCGATTTAATTCTCCTCCCCCACACCCCGGGGCTATACGCGAAGAAATCGCAGGAGATGTTTGATCAGTGTGAAACGCTGACCCCCTACGTACAGCGCAATTCGATCGATGAAGGCTACCTTGATGTGACGGCTTGCGGTCTTAGCTCGATTGCGGCGATCGAGGTTAAAGTGCGGGCGTTGCAAAGCCGTTTGCTGCAGGAGTTGGGGTTGCCGGTATCGTTCGGATTGGCGACGAATAAACTCGTGGCGCAAATTGCCTCGAAGTTGCGGAAGCCGGCGGGATTTGTCGTGATTCCGCCCGGCGGTGAAGCGGCGTTTCTGGCGCCGTTGCCGATCGGTAAGTTGCCCGGGATCGGCAGCAAGACGGAGGCGGTTTTAAAATCCGTGCATGGGTTGAATTTTATTGGCGATATTTTGACACGAGGTGAACGCGAGCTGGTGGCGATGTTTGGTGCCAGTTGGCGTGAGAGCGTCGCCGCCGCGCGGGGTGAAGATGCGGGCGAAGTGACGACGGAGGAGGCTGACGCGAAAAGTTACTCCCAACAGGAAACCTTCGCCGGCGACGTCGCCGGTTTCAGCGAAGTCGAGAGTGTTGTGAAGCGGATGGTGGATGAGTTACTGCCGAAAATTCGCGCAGATAAAAAGCGGGCGGGGACCTTGACGATCAAGGTCCGGTATGCGGATTTTACGCAGGAAGCGCGTGGCCGTAGCTTGGCGACGGCGAGTGATTTGGAGGGGCCGTTCTACAGTCTGGTGACGCCTTTGTTGCGATTGGCGTGGTCGCAGCGGCGACCGCTGCGGCTCGTGGGGGTGCGCTTTTCCAATCTTGAGGAAGGTGGGGCGCAGATGGAGATGTTTGCGGAAGCCGAGGCGAAGCGGCGCCGACTCGCCGGCGTGCTGGATAAACTAGGTCCCCACGCGGTCCAACGCGGCCACCAGTTGGGCTGAAGGCGAAAGGTCTTCATCACTGTCTGGCGAAGAGGCGGACCGGCGTGAGATGGTTTTCACACCCGGCGTTTTGCCCAGGCAGATTTTTCCGGGGAAATGGACCCTCGGCTTGCGCCCCGAGGCGGGGATATTTATCAACGGCCTGCGTATGCCTATTTACGAGTATTACTGTGAGCGTAATCACACGATCTATCAATTTTATGCGAAGACCTTCGCGCAGGGGAACCTGACGCCGAAGTGCCCGGATAACCCGCAATTTCAGCTGAAGAAAATGGTTTCGGGCTTTGCGATTACCAGCGGCGCTGGGAAGGACGCCGCGGTTGAGGCCAAGGCCGACTTAGGCGTGGGCGCAGATCCCGCGGAGGACGCGCGGATGGATTCAGCCATGGGCGCGATGGAAAAGGAATTTTCGAGTGTGGATGAAAATGATCCGAAGGCGATGGCGAGAATGATGCGGCGCATGGCGGACCTGTCGGGGGAAAAGATCGACGGCGAAATGGAAGAAGTCGTGCGGAAGCTGGAGGAAGGCGCCGATCCCGACTCGTTGGAGTCGCAACTAGGTGGTGGCGAGACCGCGGATGGGGCCGACGAGGGCTTTGGGGAAGGTCCGGCGGCCGTCGGAGCCGGTGGGGCGCCGGATCCGCGCGAACCGCGTCATCGGTTTCGCTTGCGGCGGACAGGACCGCGGCGAGACCCCGCCCTCCATGACTATGACTGAGTGGCCTCGCGCGAGGGGGCGTCGGCTGGTTGGAAAGCAGCCCCGCGATCCGGGCTTGGGCGGCGAGGCGGGCGCGGGTGGTCGACTGCCCGCGGGTGGCCAACGGGGGCGATCGTCCGGCGCAGTGAGAGCTTGCTCTTGGGTGGTTGGTTGAGTCACGAGGGCGGCCGCCGGCAAAATTATTTTGCGGATTGTACGATCGGGGATCGGACCTTAACTCTTTTTTTATGCCTGATGTGCACCATGAACTCGTTATTTTCACCGGCCATGTGCAGGGCGTGGGATTTCGTTACGCGGTTCTGCAGGTGGCCAAGGAATTTGAGGTGGCGGGTTACGTGATGAATCTTGCCGATGGTCGGGTGCAAATGGAAGGGGAGGGTGCGCTTGGGGAAGTGACGGCTTTTGTGGAGGCGGTGGCGGATAAAATGCACGGCCATATCAGGAAAACGGAACGTACCAGCGGCCGGCGCGCGGCCCAGTTCCAAGGTTTTCTGATTAAATAGCGGATGGCTACCGAACAGCACGCCGATCGCGTCTCCCCGGCGCTCGAGTTGCGGGGATTGATTAAAGATTTTTCTACGGGGCTGCGTGGTTTGAAGCTGCGCGCCGTTGATCGGTTGGATCTGCGGGTGGAGGCGGGGCAGGTCTATGGGCTGCTTGGTCCCAATGGCTCGGGTAAAAGTACGACGATCAAGATGATCCTCGGTCTCCTCGCGCCGACGGCCGGTCACTGCGAAGTATTCGGCGTCGCGAGCACGTGCGTCGAAGCGCGGCGCGAGGTGGGCTATTTGCCGGAATCTCCGTATTTTTATCGTTACCTGACGGGGCGCGAGCTTGTGCGGTTTTATGCGGAGCTGGGCGGCCTTCACGGCAAGGCTTTGGCGGAGCGGGTGGCCGAGGTGATCGCGACCGTCGGCTTAACTGCGGCGGCGGATCGTCGGATCGAGACGTATTCGAAGGGAATGTTGCAACGGATCGGGCTCGCCCAGGCAATCGTGCATCATCCCCGCTTGCTCATTCTCGATGAACCGACCGCGGGCGTCGATCCCGTGGGGGCCGCCGCGATCACCGAGCTCATCCTTTCGCTGAAGGCTCAAGGCAAAACAGTGCTGATCACCTCGCACTTGCTTGGTCAGATTGAGGATATCTGCGACCGCGTGGCGATTCTCGATCGGGGCAGGCTCATGCTGGAGGGCGCGGTGCGTGAGCTGGTGGGGCGCGCTGATCGGCAGGCGTTGCTCGTGCCGACGCTACCAGCGGCCGAGTTGCAGGAGCTCCGCGCCTGGTTGGAGTCGCGTGGGCACACCCTAGAAATGGTGGCGGCGCCGAAAGCACGGCTAGATCAGATTTTCCTCGATTGCGTCGGCAAAAAAAAATGATGACGCGCGTAACGTTTTCTCTGCGGCGGACGCGACTGATTGCGTTTAACACAGTGCGGGAGGCGGCCCGCCAGAAGCTCTACGGCTTTGTGGGGGTGCTGGCGGCGGCGTTTGTGCTGGGGGCACGTTCCCTGCGGGATTTTAACTTTGGGGCGCCTGAGCTCAAGTTTCTCGCCGATTGCGGCTTTGGGGTGATGGCATTTTTTGGGGCGGCTCTCGTCATCACGGCGACGGCCCAGCTTTTTTTTAGCGAGATTGAAAACCGCACTGTCCTCACGTTGCTGGCGAAGCCGGTTTGGCGTGCGGAGTTTATTTTGGGGAAATTCATTGGGCTGGCCTTCGTTGCCGGTGTATTTTGCACGGTGGTGACGCTGCTCTTGATTCAAGTGCTGGCGTCGCGTGAGGCGCAACTGCTGCGCGATTTTCCCGAGGCGAGTGGACTGGGCGCATTCGTGAGTTATTCCAACGTGATTTTTGCGGGTGTTTTACAATGGCTTAAGTTGGCGGTTTTGGCGGCGTTTACGTTGCTGGTGGCGAGCTTCGCCCAGACCCAGCTTTTCACAGTAGTGACGGGCTTTTTTATTCTGGTGATCGGGCATCTCCAGTATCTGGCGCAGGATGCGTACGCGCGCGGCGGCTCTTGGTTAGGTCGCGGCATGAGCGGATTGATTGCGACGGCCTTTCCGAATTTTCAACTGTTTGCGCTGGCGGATGGCTTGAACGTCGGCGAGGCCCTGCCTTGGTGGCACGTCGCGCGCGTCGCGTTGTATGCGCTGGGTTATATTGGCGTGGCCTGTGGCTTGGCCGTTGTGAGCTTTCGGCAACGTGAAATCTAAGGGGCTTACTCTTCTTCTGGCCATCGTTTCGCTGGTGGTCGCTGGTGCCGGGCTCGGGAAATTTGTGGAGCCGGTGTGGCGGGCGACGCGGGAGGCCGAACCGGCGCTCCGGCTCGATTCGGCGGCGGCGGCGGCTGGGCAAGGGGTCACGCTGGCGTTGCTCGGTGGGTTTCGCGCGTTGGTGGCGGATGCGTCTTGGGTGCGGATGTATGTGGCGTGGGAGGCGCGCGATTTGCCGGCGACGGAGACGCTCTTGGGCCTGGTTACGACGCTGGATCCGCGACCCGTTTATTTCTGGCTGAATAGCGCGCGGATCATGGCGTATGATTTTCCGGCTTGGAGAATTGAGACCGCGGGTGGCTTTACGGCCGTGTCGCCCGCGATCCAGGCGAAGTTTAAGCAGCAGCAGGGGGAGGCGGCGCTCCAGCAGATCGACCGCGCCATGCGGTATCACCCGCTGAGTGCGGACCTTTGGGTCGAGCGTGCCAATATCCAGTTGAATCAACTCAAGGACCTGGCAGGAGCCGCAGAGAGTTATCGGCGGGCGTGGCAGCAGCCGCGCGCGCCGTATTTTGCCGCGCGCTTGCATGGGGAATTACTGCGCCGCGCGGGCCGCTCCGCCGAGGCGCTCGCTTGGTTAGTCAAGCTCCACCCTGAGTTGCCGACCAACGACGAAGGCGCCGGAGGCCCCGTCGTCCTCGGGCGAATTCGCGATCTTGAGCGGGAATTGGCGGTTCCAGCCAATAATCGCTATCAGCCGGCGCGCTGAATCTTCCCGTGGCGCCGGCCGATGCCATAAATTAATTTTTGCTTGGTTGTAAAAATATCCGAGAGGAGCCTTTCTCTTCACCTCGATGACGGTCGATTTAAATTTTTTGTTGTTAGCGTTAATTCTTCTTTGGTTCCCGCGTCATTGGTTTCGTCGGGTGGTGTCCCTGCTCAAGCGACGGCGTCGCAGCGCGACGAGTGCGCGGATTACGGATCCGTGGAAGGATCGCGAGCCGGGGCGGCCGAAGATTAGCCCTCGCACGGAGTTTTCAAAATTAAGGAATTATCTTGACCTGTGCCGTGCGAGTGCCGGAAGCGTGCTCATCATGGGTGGCTTTGGGTATGCTCCCGCCGTCGCCCTCTCCGCGGATGCCCCCGGTGGCTCCGGTGTCGAATGGCTTCGCCTCAAACTTGCGCCCTTCCTTGTCGCCCTCTCCGCGGATGCCCCCGGTGGCTCCGGTGGGAAATTATTGGTCGTGCGCTGTGGGCTTTTGCTGGTGGGCCTGCTGATCCAAGCGGTGCGTTTTGAGAGTAATCGACTCTCGTTTTATCCACCGATTTTTTTTATTGCGGGGCTTTCTTTGGGGCTCGGTGATCACCGCAGCGCCGCGTTGGCTTTCATTTCGATCTGGGCGTTCATCCCACTCGTCGCGGAAGCCTCGGTATTCTTGACGATCTACGCGGGCTTGATTGTAGGATTCAGCTATTTCTTCGGCCGCTTGGGCGATATTTACGCGCTCTACTCTGGCGTGCTCTGCTTCCTGCCGGTACTGCTGAGTATGCTGGCCCGCCGGCCGCTCGCTATTTATGCGCAGAGCGGCGCCCGTGGATAAGGTGCCCGTCGTCGCCGAGTCCCGCCTCGCGATCTGGATCAGCGCCACGCGGCCGCGCACCCTCTCGGCGGCGACGGCGCCGGTGCTCGTCGGTTCCGCGCTGGCGGCGCAAGCCGGTCACTTCAACCTTTGGGCGGCTATGCTCTGCCTCAGCTTCGCCTTGCTGATGCAGATCGGGGCGAACTTTGCGAACGACTATTACGATTTTCTGCGGGGTGCGGATTCGGCCGCGCGCGTGGGCCCCCGGCGTGCGGTGGCGGCCGGGTTGGTGTCACCAGACGCCATGCGGCGGGCCATGCTGGCGGTTTTCGCCGCGGGTTTTTTGGTGGGCCTAGGTCTGCTCGCTCGAGGCGGGCCGTGGATGCTCGCTCTGGGCTTGGCGAGTATCGCCGGTGGTATCGGTTACACCGGCGGACCTTGGCCACTCGCCTATCTAGGACTGGGCGATCTTTTCGTTTTCGTATTCTTCGGTTTAATTGCGGTTGGCGGGACTTACTTTATCCAAGCGGGGGACCTGACGACCGAAGTGATCGTCGCGGCGATTCCCGTGGGCCTCTTGGCTGCAAATATTCTTGTCGTGAACAATTATCGCGACATGGAGACCGACACCGCGGCCAACAAGCGTACCTTGGTGGTGCGCTGGGGGCGTCGGGCGGCGCGCGGGCAGTTCAACGGCTCTCTGGTTGTAACGTTCCTCATCCCGCTTGTCTTGGCGGTGCACTTTTCGCACTTCGGCTGGCTTCTGCCGCTGCTGTTGGTGCCGTGGGGCTGGCGGCAGGCGCGGCGCCTTCGGGAAAGCCAGACCCCCGCTGAACTCATTGCGCTCCTCGGGTCGACCGGAAAATTGCTGGCGTCATACGCCGCGCTCTTGGCGGCCGGTCTCCTGCTCTAGCGGCGTTTCCCGCCGCGGTGCCCCCTCAAATCAAATGAGGGGTGAGCTTGGCGTGAAGCTTATCTTTAGTCTGCATGCCGACGAGAGTTTCCACCAGTTGACCGTTCTTAAAAACGAGCATCGTGGGGATCGCTCGGATGTTGAACTGCGTCGCGACTGATTCGTGGTCGTCGATGTTCACCTTGGCGACGGTCAATTTACCCTCCAGTTCCGTCGCCAATTGCTCGAGAATGGGCGCGATGGCCTTGCACGGGCCGCACCACGGCGCCCAGAAATCCACGAGG
>CAMDOF010000047.1 GCA_945903465.1 Opitutus sp. GAS368 | reverse complement strand
TGGTGGGGGAGCGAAGCACGCCTTCGTGGCCACCATCGGCGACAGGAGTGTCGCCGGTCCGTCGGATGGGCGACACTCTTGTCGCCCCTGCTGCATGGGAGCCCACCCACCAAAACAAGTTTTGGCCCCGACGGGAAGAAACAGATTTCAATTTCTCACCAATGACTTACAGAAGCTGTTTCTTAGGAGCCCCCGCCCCAAAATCGGATTTTGGCCGTGACCGAAAGAAACCACCCGAATGCAGCGCAGGGACGTTTTACGAATGCTGTTTTTTAGGACTGGATCGAACCCGCCGCGCCCGACCTCGCCGCTGTCGCCGCGTTCGTGGCCGGCCAAGATTTTTGTGTCGGCCGCACGCGAGCCCAAGCGACGCATTGTGAGTGGGTCGCGGCGGCGGGTTTGGGCGACTAACGGCGGTCCGGCAACGTGACCTCCAGCAGCATGCCTGGGAGGAACTCCTCGGGCAGTTTATCGAGGTCGCGATCGTCGTCGACGACCCTGAAAGTATAACCGCGCTTGGCGCATTCGGACCGCAGGGTTTTAATCGCATCGACGCAGCCGTAGGCGAGGAGCGCCCGACCGCCTGGCGGGAGATGTTGGGGCAAACCATCCAGCAGGGTACGCATGAGCCGGAAAGAGGCGTCGTAAAGGGCGAATTCATCGATGCTCTGCGGGAGACGATTGACCCAAGGTGGGTTGGATATGATCACGTCGAATCGTTCCTCGGGGCGGATGATTGCGTAAGCGTCGGGTTGGGCGAGCGTGACTTGGCGGACCTCGAGCCGATTCGCGAGCCCGAGCAAGGTACCGTTGAAGCGGGCGTTCAGCACGGCGCTGGGATTGATGTCGGTCGCGACGGCGTGGGTGGCGCCGGCCTGAAGGGCGCAAGCGGCGAGGAGGCCCGTGCCGGTGCCGATTTCGAGCACGCGTTTGCCCCTAACTGCGTCGGTCAGGCGTATCAGTTTGCGCAGACTGGGGGTGTCGCGCGGATCCCAGAAGACGGTGGTAAACTGGGCGAGCGGCAAGGGCAGATCTTCGACGGAGACCCATCTGACTTCGCCGTGGTAGCCGATTTGAGCGGGGGTGATCGCGGCTGGCAGCGGTGAAGATAAACTCAAAAAGAAGAGGGCGGCGAAGCCGGCGAGAGCCTTCGTGAAGGATGAAAGTAAAGAGGTGGTTTGCACGGTAAGGAGTCTAATCTGAGTGGGTTGCTGGCGGGAGAAGTGAGCGGGTGGTGGGCGCGAAACCAGATGGCCGAAGGGTTCCGATGGTGAAAGGATAGCGTTGGCCGAAAAAGTGGGCGGAGGCGGGTGTTGGGCGATTTTGGCCGTCAGGAGATAAAACGAACGGGCGAGGTGTCGTGGCGTTTGATTTGGGTCTCGGGTGGCCGAGAACGCCCCCGATGGTTACGGGGTGGTGGCGGGGTGGTTACGGGGTGGTGGCGGGGTGGTGGCGGGGTGGGCCTCTAAATGATTGGGCGAATTTTTTCGAGAAGCCAGGCGTCGGTTTGGGCGAGGGAAAGGTGCGCGCCTCTGGTTGGGTGGAACGAGTGATTTTGGCTGGGTGATCTCGGAGGTCGGCGCGCGTGGGCAGCGGGGGTTAGGTGGCTGGGCGGGAGGGCCAGGGCTGGGTTACTCGAAATCGAAGGCCAGCTGTGGGCTCGGCGGTACGGTGAGGTCCGGTCGCAGGGCGGCCGTGCGTGCTTGCGGTGAACCCGTGGTGGGTGCGGGTGCGGGTCGCCCATCCTCGCCCTCGCCTCGCCCATCCGTGCGTGCTTGCGGTGAACCCGTGGTGGGTGCGGGTGCGGGCAAGAGACAGTCGGATCCCTCGTGGCGCACTTGATTCACGCGGGTGGAGACGGGGGATGCTTTCATCAGCGGGGCTGGGAGCGGGGTGAGGAGCGGAGTGAGGGCGTCGGAGGTCGTTACGGAAGGATCGAGCCAGACATCGAGAGCGGCTTCGCGGAGGATGACGGGCATGCGATCGTGAAGAGGTCGGACGACCTCGTTGGGCGTGGTGGTGATGAGAGCGCAGGTGGTGTGGGTGCTGCCGTCGGGACCGCGGAAAGTTTCCCAGATTGCGGCGAGGAGGCACGGGCGCTCGTCGTGCATTTGAAAATACCAAGGAAGTTTGCGCCGATCGCAGGTCTGCCATTCGTAAAAGCCGCTGGCGGGAACGACGCAACGGCGGGACCGGAAAGCGTGGCGGAAGGCGGGCTTGGTCGCGATGCCCTCGGCGCGGGCGTTGGCCAAGCGGGCGCCGGTGGCGGGATGCTTTGACCACGAAGGAATCAGCCCCCACTGCATGATGGCGAGTTCACGGCGCTGGGCGGTGGTGGTACGCAGGGTGGGGATGGGGGTGCTGGGAGCGATGTTGTAGCGGCTGGTGAATTCGTGTGGATCGGTGACGCCCAGCTGGATGAGGAGGGCGGCGAGGTCTTGGCTTTTGAGAACGTAGCGACCGCACATGAGAGGAATCAGCGTGTTGGGGAATGGTGGTTAACGTCAACGATGCGAATGTCGGCCTCATCAGCGGTGGGTGGAGGGCGTGCGTTCTACCGAGCAGGCGCGGAGTGGGGGCTTGGGTGCGGGAGATGGGGGCGCGGTGATGGGCGAGGGAGATGAAAAACTCTGGCGACGGTGGCGGGATTTGTTTTGGTGGCGGGATGTCGCATCCCCAATTGGTAGGCGTGCAGCGGATTGTGCGGGTGGAAGGAGGGGAGAGGGTGTGGATGGAGGATCACGTGGCGGTGGAGGAGCCGTTGGAAATTTGGGTGGCAGGGCGGAGTGTGGCGGTGGTGATGCGGACGCCGGGGCATGATCGAGAGCTGGTGGCGGGATTTTTAATTGGGGAAGGAATGGTGCGGAGCCGGGATGATATCGTGGATATGGTGCGGTGTCGGGGAGAAGAAGGCGCGGTCGGAGGGGGGCGCGGGGAGCGGGACGACCGCATGGTGGGGCTACCGGTGAGGCGGCCAAATGAGCCGGCGAGTGGCGCGGAAGATGGCGTGAGGCCGCTGGGTGCGGGGGCCGGCGGCGAGGGCGGGGAGTCGGGGGTGGAGAATCGGTTGGAGGTGATTTTGGCGCCGTCGGTGGCGGTGGATTGGGGGCGGGTGACGCGGAACGTGTTGACCTCGTCCAGCTGTGGAATCTGCAGCAAAGCGAGTATTGAGAGTCTGCGGGTGCAAGCTGGGCCGCTGGTGGGCGGGATGGTGGTACGACGGCGAGTGGTGGTGGCGTTACCGGAACGATTGCGAGCGGCGCAGGCGGGATATGCGGCGAGCGGGGGATTGCATGCGAGTGCGTTGTTTGATGGGGACGGGCAGCTGGAGGTGGTGCGGGAAGATGTCGGGCGGCACAACGCGTTGGACAAAGTGATTGGCGCGGCGTTTTTTGCGGAGCGGCTGCCGCTGAGTGGGCGGATTTTACTGGTGAGTGGGCGGGTTTCCTTTGAGTTGATGCAGAAGGCGTGGGTGGCGGGGATCCCGGCGGTGGTGGCGCTTTCGGCGCCGACGACGGCAGCGGTGGCGTTGGCGGAGGTGAGCGGGCAGGTGCTGGTGGGATTTTTGCGGGGCGAGCGAATGAATGTTTACGCGGGCACATTGGCGGAGTGAGGATGTCCGTTTGGGATTTTATGAAACCTTTAATTTTCCTGTGGGTGAGTCTGATGATCGGCGCTGGCCTAGGAGCGGCGGAAGGAGAGAATATGGCGGAGCGCGCGTTGAAGAAAATCGTGGAGCGGCAGCGCGAGTTATTTGCAGATGCGGTGAAGCAAGGGGAGAAGCTGCACGAAGCGGAGTTTCGCCAGCAGGCGGCGTCGATTACGCATGATTACGAGCTGTTGGTGCGGAATAATCCGCAATGGGCGGCTGGCTACGCGGCGTATGGGTATCTGCTGACGAAGGTGGATATGCGCAAAGAGGCGACGGCGATGCTGCTGAGGGCGAACGAGCTGGACGCGGATATTCCGCTGGTAAAAAACCAGCTGGGCAATCTGTTGGCGGAAGCCGGTAAGCCGTTGCAGGCGGCGCCGTATTATTTGGCGGCGATCCAATTGGCGCCGACGGAGCCGCTCTATCACTACCAGCTTGGCACCTTGCTGGTGGAAGCACGGGAGCAGTTTTTAAAGGCGGAAGGTGGCGGCTGGACGCGGGCGGCGCTGGATGGGGCGATGCATGAAGGCTTTCGACGGGCGGCGGAGCTGGCGCCGGAGCGCTTTGAATTTGCGTACCGGTACGCGGAGTCTTTTTACGATCTGGAAAAGCCGGACTGGGACGGGGCGCTGAAGGCCTGGAGTGGCCTGGAGGAAAAGGCGCCGACGGCGATTGAGCGGCAGACGATGCGCCTGCACGCGGCGAATATCTGTCTCAAACAAGGCAAAGAGCTGCATGCGCGGGCGCTCTTGAACACGGTGGATGAGCCGAAGTTGCAGAGTCAGAAAGAAAAGCTCGTTGCGCAACTGGCAGTTAGTCCAAAGAAGTGAGGGATGGATCTTGGCATCACACCGGAGGCTCTGCGGTCGGGGCTGATTTTTTATTTCCTATTATTTGCTGTACTCATCTTGCGTGCGTTTGCGCAGGCCTGGGTGGCGGACCGCTTGGGCGATCCGACGCCGCGGAGTGAGGAGCGGGTAACGTTGTATCCCCCGGCGCACGTTGATTTGTTGGGAACGGTGGTGCTGCCGCTGATTTGTATTTTTTATCTGCAACCGCGGTTGACGGAGATTGGCTTCTTTTTGGCTTGGGCGAAGGCGGTGCCGAGTAATCCGAGTTACTTTAAAAATCCCCGGCAAGGTGAACTCTTCACGCAGTTTGCTGGTTTCGGGATGTGTGTGGCGATCGCGTTGCTGGCGGCGGTGATGGGTGGCCTGGCGTTTCGTTTCGAGCCGCGCAGCATTGAGATTTCGGTGTCGCTGATCGGTATGGCGACGATGCTGATGATGTTGGATCTGCTGCCGATTCCGCCGTTGCCGGGTGGGATGCTCTTGCGCTATTGGGGAATATTATCGGAGGAAGCCTTTCACAATATCAGTCGCTGGGGTGGTCTCGTGTTGATGATCGCGTTTCAATTACCGCCGGTGCGTTCTGCGATTGGCTGGACGGTTTCGCTTCTGGCGGCGCCCTTTGTATTTTTGCTGCAGCAGCTCGCGCGATGAAAATGCGGCCGGCGGGGAAGGTGGCCGCAAAAGGGGGGGGGAGCTGGGCGACCGCGCGGTTGGTGACGTTGGGTGATTGGTTGAAATTTGCGGAGAAAATGTATGCCCGCGAGCAAGTGGCGCTGGGACAAGTGGCGACGAACGGGCACGACGAGGCGCTTTATCTTCTGCTGCACACGCTGGAGCTCTCGTTGGCCAGTTCGGCGGCGGTGCTGGCGCGGCGGTTGACGGTGGCGGAGCGGCGGCGGGTGGAGGTGATTTTGCGGCGGCGTATTTTGGAGCGAGTGCCCGCGGCGTATTTGACGCGCGAGGCCTGGCTGGGTGAACACCGCTTTTACGTCGATGAGCGGGTGATTATACCGAGGAGTTATTTTCTCGAAATCATTCCGGAGCAACTGGCGATGTGGCTACCGGCTGGGAAAAAAGTACGCCGAGTGATTGATGTCTGCACGGGCTCAGGATGCCTGGCGATTTTGTTGGCGCGGGAATTTCCCGATGCGGTGGTGGAGGCGAGTGATTTGTCGGCGGCGGCGCTGGAAGTAGCGGCAATCAATCGGCGCGCACATGGTTTGGTGCGGCGGATTAAGTTGATTTTGAGTGATGGGTGGGAGGCGGTGCCGCCGGGGCGATACGATGTGATTTTAAGTAATCCTCCCTATGAGCCCAGTGCGCACGTTGACCGGCAGGCACCGGAGTTTTCGGCGGAACCGCGGATGGCGCACGATGGCGGCCGCGATGGGTTGGTGATCGTGCGCGCGTTGCTGCGGCAAGCCGTCGCGCGCTTGCAGCCGCACGGCATCCTCGTGCTGGAGGTGGGCGGGCTCCGCGCGGCGATTGATCGAGAGTTTGGGATGCTCGACCCGCAGTGGTTACCGACGAGGGATGGGTCTGACTGTGTGGTGTTATTTCAGGCCGCGCGGCTAGGTGCGGCCGCGATGGAGGTAGGGGCGGCAGCGCGGGGACCTGGGCGGTCAACGGCGGCGCCGCGGTTGCGCGGAAGCAAGGGCTGAGTGACGGCGGCCGGAGACGCGCGCAGCGGGGCGAGAGGTCGCCCTGAGCGGTGGTGACCGCGGCGGCCGAGGGTGGCGCGATGGACGGATGCGGGTGCGGGCGGCGCGAGGCTTAGGCGAGCTGTGAGTGGGAAAGCGCGGCCCGAGCCGGCGGGAAGCGCGCGGAGGCGGAGGCGCGGTGGGAGGTGGGAAAGCGCGGCCCGAGCCGGCGGGAAGCGCGCGGAGGCGGGGGCGCGGGAGGCGGGGGGGCAGCTAAAGTCCTTTAGGCAGAGAGGGGGCTGGCTGAGCGGCCGGCCGGCTACTTGGTGGCGGTGACGGTGCGGGTGGGCAAGCCAGCCTTGGTCCAATCCTTGAGGCCGCCGGCGTTGGCGGCGTTAAGACCTTTGGCTTGAAGAGCGTTGGCGATGGCGGCGGCGCGGGTACCGCCGCGGCAGTAGAGGATGATTTGTTTGCCCTGATTCTTAGCGAGAAAGGCTTTCCATTCTTTTTGGTCGCCGTCGAAATCGCTCTTGGGCAGCAAGACGGCGGGAGTAGCGACGCCGTCTTCGGCGTATTCGGCGGGCTCACGGCAATCGACGAGGACGGCTTGGCCGGCGGCGACGAGTTGGGCGGCCTCCTTTGGGGCGATTTTAGGCGCGTTGGCCGCAAAGGCCGAGGCGGTGATGGCGAGAATGGGGAAGGTGTGGGCGAGTTTCATAAGCGTAAGAATTGTGGGCGGGCGAAGGAGCGCGGCAGAGGATGCGGAAATTAAGGAAGGAGGCGAGGCCCGGCTATCCGGCAGATTTCATACCCGGAGGCCTCGGAGAGGCGTCCTTACCTTTGGGGCTGAAAGTAGGGACGGCTCTCCGAGCCGTCCGTTATCATTCGACCAAGGCATCAGCGGGTTTAGCGTTCTCCGTGTGCGTATGCTCCGATTGATCCCCTTCGATCACGCTTGAGACGATTTCGGAAATCGTGAATCAGCCATCTGGAATCTGGAATTTAAAACCAAGTAGGGCCGGCAGGAATGCCACCGATGAGAGAATCCGTCGGATTGGAAATCCGAGCCTTTAGATGAAAGATGACAGATTTCACGATTTCCGGAGACCTTCGGTTGCGGTTGCCGCGGTGCGAAATATCCGGGCAAGGGGAGGCGTGATGGGTGGGCGGACTGGGGCGATGCTGGTGGGTGGTGGACTGGGGCGATGCCGGTGGGTGGGCGGACGGGATTGGTTAGACATTTACGGCCATGCTGAACGGACGCGAAAATTTCTCTGAGAGGGGATGGCGCAAGCCGAGGTGGTGGAAAATAGCGGAGGCGACCGCCTTGGCCTGGCCGCCGGCGAAGGCCGGTTTCTCATTGAGGACCGCGATGAGTGCGGTGAGGCCGGCTTCGAATGATTCGCGGCGGAGCTGATTGAGCGCGTCGAGGTAGCGTGGGCGCAAGGGAGAGTCGGGGAGGCGCGTGGGGGCGATGCTACTTTGGAAAGCGGCGGCGAGGGTCTGCACGATGGCGGCGCCATCGATCCAAGGGGAGGCGGGGGGCAACGGAGCGATGAGCGCGAGGGCGGCGGCGGGCTCGGTGAACATCAAGGCGCGAGCGGTGAGGACGGCGAGTTCGTGATCGGTGGGCTCGTTGGTCGCGAGAGGGCGGAGGAGGTCGGCGGCGGCCGCCGCATGGCCGGCGCGGAGAAGTTCGCGGGCGCGGGCCATGCTCTCGCGTTTGGGCGTGGGTAGATTTTCCGCCAGCCACGTGCGGAGCTGCGGCTCGGGGAGTGCGCCGGCCAGTTCCGCGATGACGCGACCCTGATGGAAAAGTTTGCAGTTGGGGATGCCGCGAATCTGAAACTGGGCGGCGAGGTCCGGGTGCGCTTCGGTATCGACCTTCACGAGTGCCCAGCGGCCGGCGGACTCGGCGGCGAGTTTTTCGAGAATCGGCCCGAGCAGCTTGCACGGCCCGCACCACGCGGCCCAGAAATCAACGAGGACGGGTGTGCGTTGGCTGCGGTCGAGAACGTCGGTTTGGAAATGGGAGAGATCGTAGGACATCGGCGAAAGAATGCAGAAGCTGGCTGAGTTGACGGCCCATGGTCCGGTTCGCGCTGGGCCGGGAGCGGGGTGGGCCGGGAGTGGGCGGGCAGGGGCGAGGTGGCGAGTGGGTCGGCTGGGGCGATGGGAGTTGCTTGGGGCAGGGCAAGGGAGAGCGGGGGGACATTAATTTCTGATTACAGGGCCGCGGGCAAGGGCTGAGAACCGAATGGGATGGGGGTGTGGCCGAGACCGGCGACGGCGGCCGGGGAGGTAAAAGCCCGAGGCGATTCGCCGCCGATGGGGACGTGAGAACGGAGCCGGCCTGGGCGAGGGCGCCCCGAGGCGGCTGAGGCGACCGGTGGTGCCGGGCTCAGGCGGCGTCGGCCAGACGCTTGCGAAAGAAAATGTATTTATTTAACGGATACAAAAAAGTGGCGACGAGCTTTTAATCGGCAGCGGGGCCGGCGGCGGGCGGGTGCTCAAGCCGGGTGAAGATCCGCGGGACAGAAGCCGACGAAGGCGGTGAGCAGCGGGCCGAGGCCGATGAGGCCGGGCCGTTCTTGTAAAAGCAGCCGGCACCGGGGATACCGCGGAGGCTGGGATCGATCGGACCGGCGGCGGTTTTCATCGCAGCGAGGCATGGGACGGGGCGATCTGGTGCGGGCGAAATTAAGAATGAGCGGCGGCGGCGCGGCGTTCGACGCGCTCGATGAGGAGGAAAACGGTGAGCGCGATGGCGATCAGCGCGACGAACCAGACGAGGGCGGGGACGCCTGTGACGTCGGGGAGGCGGACTTTACCGAGCGCGGCGACGGGCAAAATATTTTTTGCGATCCACGGAAAACTGAAGGCGTAGAGCGTGCCGCCGACGAGGAGGCCGGCGAGGCCGACGAGACCGTGGATGCTGCCGGAAGCGGCGGCGGCGATGGCGGTGCCCGGGCAATAGCCGTAGACGACCATGCCGACGCCGAAGATCGCGGCGCCGAGGACCACGCCGAGCATATTGGCGGCTTTAATGTGGTAGTTGGCGAGGCCGGCGGAGTTCAGCGCGAGCACGCCGAGACCGCCGACGATAATGGCGGTCATCATGATTTTAAGAACGGTGAAATCACGGAGGCGAAACTGGTTCACGATGACGTTATAGTTGGCGACGCCACCGCGGTGGAGCAGGACGCCGAAGATCGTCCCAAGGACGATCGCCGCGACGAGTGCGGCGGAACCGGTGACGGGAGGAGTGACCGCAGCGAGGAGGTGCATAATCGAGGGAGCGTTTAGTTTTTAGAGGAGCGACCGGTACCGAAGAGCACGAGACTCGTGAGGATGCCGAAGGCGAAGAGCGTCAGAAAAAAGGTCCAGCCGCCGACGGCGAGTTGGAGGCTGCCGCTGATGCCATTGCCGCTCGTGCAGCCGTCGGCGAGGCGCGCGCCGTACATCGCGAGGATGCCGCCGAGGAAGGCCGCGACCAGGCGTTTTGCGACGGACCCGCCGAAGCGCTCGCGCCAGACGGTTGGGATGGTCTCGGCGCGGAAACTCCCGGAGAGAATTGCGGAGAGGAAACCGCCGAGGGCGATACCGCCGAGAAAGAGCATGCCGTAGTCGAATTTGAAAATGTGCTGTTTGAAGTAGGGATTGGTCGCGACGGTGTCGGTGCCGAGGAAAGGCGCGGCGCAGGCGCCGGCGAGGCCGGTGAGGGAGGTGGTGACGCCGAGGGGTTTGTCGACGACGGCGAAGACGATCCAGCTCAGCACGCCGATGGCGGTACCGACGATGTAGGGGTTCCACCGCGATCGACGGAGGAGACTGGGGGCAGAGGTGGCGGAGTTCATGAGAGGGAAATTAACGGCGGGATTTTTCGGGTGGAGCGACGGGCCAGCCGGTGGCTGACCAGTCGGAGAGGCTGCCGACGTTGGTCGCACGGAAACCCTCGGCGGCGAGGATGCGGGCGGCGATGGCGGAGCGTCCGCCCGATCGGCAATAGACGAACAACTCGCGTTCGCGATGGGTGGAGAGAAAGGGCGTCCACTGGGTGCGCGCACCGGTGAGATCGGTGAGCGAGAGCAGCGCCGCGCTTTGGGCCACGCCCCCGGCCCATTCGGAAGGTTCGCGCACATCGATGAGCATGGCGGCGCCAGACCGGATCCGGCCGACGCAGGCTGGCGGTGCAGCGCGCGGTGCCGAGGTGAACATCGCTTTGATCATTTTGAACAGATTCATGGAGTGACGTCGGAGGTGGCGCCCGGTGCTGCGGTGGCGGCCGCGGGAGCGTAGCCGGCGTGGGTCATGGAGTAAATCAGCGGGACGGCGAGTGGGCTGAGGCGAAGGGAAGCGATGGCCCTGGCGACGAGGGCAATCGCGAGGCATTGAAAGAAGGGCTTGGCGAGAATGACGAGGCCGACGACGGCGAGGGCGAGGGCGAGGGCGTTGCGTAGCATCGGACGGAAACGCCCGGCGCTAGATTTGAGGCAAGCTTCGGCGCGCGAGCAGCGGGAGGCTGAGGCGCGGTTCCATGAAGTCGACGAGAATGATGGAACTGCGCACGACGATGCCAGCGTGGGCCATCAAGCCGATCATGGCAGTTGCGGTGAAGAAGGGTGCCTTGAGGTGTGCCGGGCAAAGTGCCGCCGAGCCGCGAGTGTCGACGGCACTGGCGGGGCCGCATGGTGCCTTGAGGTGGGCGCGGGCAAAGTGCCGCCGAGGGAGAACGGGAGGGACGGTCATGACGATGAGCGGTGGTGTCGACGACGCGATCGCCGATCCCTCGATTTTCAAGCTCGGCGACCTCGTTGGCGGCGGCTGGGCGAAGCCGTTGACGCGGCCGGCGGTGTTTTTCGGGTGAAACGGCTGAGATGGGGTGAGGCGGCCCGCGAACGACTGGGGGCAGCGAGCCGTTGATTCTAGCACTGGGTGATCGAGCGGTCCGTTGGGGTGGGGACGGGGTGCTAGCGGGCGAGATCGTAGAGGGCGTAGCCGGCGAGGAGGTTGGGCAGAAGGTGGCAAGGGGTGTGCCAATTGGCGGAGAGGTGAGCGCGTCGGGCGATGCGGATGTTTTTGGCGGCGCAAAAATGTTCGAAGTCGTCGATGGTGACGGGGTTTTCGGGGCGACTCTCGAACCAGGCGGTGGTGTAGATTTCGTTGCGGATTTTGCGACCCTGCACGAGGGTATTGAATCGGTTTTTCCAGAAACCGTGATTAACAAAGCCGACGGTGAGGGCGCGGCCGACGCGCAAGGCCTCGAGGATAACGCTGCTGGGATCGGCGAGTTCGTGGACGGTGCGGGAGCAGATGACGCGGTCGAAATGTTTTTCGGGGAAGGCGCGCATGAAGGCGATCATGTCGCCCTGATAAGCGGAGAGACCGCGGCCGACGCACGTCGTGATTTGGGCGAAGTCGAGATCGACGCCGATGGCGGAGATTTTTTTAGTCTGGGCGAGGTAGTCGAGGAGGACCCCGGAGCCGCAGCCGAGATCGAGGACGCGGGTGTGAGGCTCGACCCAGCCGCCGATAATTTCCATATCGACGGTGCGCTTAACGGCCTGGCCCAGTGGGGCGGGTGGGGCGGTTTTCATAGCGAATGGTCGACGGTGGGCGGCTGGCCGCGCTCGAGGAATTGGCGGACCAAGGCGTATAATTCCTCGGATTCGAGGAGGAAGGAATCGTGACCGAGATCGGTGCTGAGTTCGGCGTAGCTGGCGGATTTACCACTGCGCAACAAGGCGAGGGCGAGTTGGCGGTTTTGTTCCGGAGGGAAGAGCCAGTCGCTGGTGAAGCCGACGACCAAGGACTCGGCGGTGACGGGACGAAACGCGTTTTCGAGGGAACCGTAGGCCTGCGCGAGATCGAATTGGTCGAGGGCGCGTGTGATATAAAGGTATGAGTTGGCGTCGAAGCGGTTGATGAAGGTCTGGCCTTGGTGGCGAAGGTAGCTCTCGACCTCGAACTGGACATCGAAGTTGTAAGCGTCGCTGGGGGCGTTTTCTTTTTTCCGGCGGCCGAATTTTCGATCCATGCTCGCATCGGAGACGTAGGTGATGTGGGCCATCATCCGAGCGATGGCGAGGCCCACCTTGGGGCCGCCCTCCTTGGGGTAGTCTCCGCGATTCCAAGCGAGATCCTGCATGATGGCCTGCCGTCCGACCTCATTGAAAGCGATGGCCTGCGCGCTCTCGCGGGCGGTGGTGGCCATGGCGAGGATGCGGTGGACGAAGCGAGGGAATTCGATGGCGAAGAGCAAGGCCTGCATGCCGCCCATGGAGCCCCCGATGGCTCCGTGCAGTTCGGTGACGCCGAGATGATCGAGGAGAAGTTTCTGGGCGCGCACCATGTCGAGAATGGTAACGAAAGGGAACCGGAGAGCGTAAGGCTGGCCGGTTTCCGGATGGGAGGAGGCGGGGCCGGTGGAGCCTTGGCAGCCGCCCAGGACGTTGGCGCAGACGACGAAGAAGCGGCGGGTATCGACGGCCTTGCCCGGGCCGATCAGGTTATTCCACCAGCCGGGCTTGCGATCGTTGGGGGTGTGCCAGCCAGCGCAGTGGTGGTCGCCACTGAGAGCGTGGCAAATGAGAATCGCGTTATTCCGGGTGGCGTTGAGTTTCCCGTAGGTTTCGTAGCGGAGGGAAAATTCCGGGATGACCTGACCGCTCTTAAAAGTGAACGGCTGGCGGTGGACGAAATCCCGGGCGACGACGAGACCGACGTCGTCGGCGGAGAGATCGTGGGCAGCGGTCGGGGGAGATTTTTCCGGTTCGTCGGTCATCCAAGGCGGGGAGGCAATCACGGCCGCGGGCGGGAGGCAAGTGGCGCGCGGAGTTATGACGCTTGCGGGCGGCCCGTTATGGCGAGGGGCGAAAGGAGACCGCTGATGAGTGGTACCGGCTGGGGTCGCGCGCAGCTGGCTACCGAGAAAGCTTGGCGCGCGAGGCGGGGAGAGGCAGGGCGTGGTTGGGGCTGGTCCGCCCCCGCGCGGCGAGGGTGGGGCGACGGGTTGCGGCGGGCTGGATTACCTCTTTTTAGGAGGGGTGACATTCTTGATCGTCTTCTGGCCTGGGCCGACGATGGCGATAGGTTCATCGGGCTCCTTCATTTTATTGATCACGAGCTGTTGCACGATGGTGAAGAGGCCGTTGATGAAAGAGTAAAGGGAAAGGGCGCAAGAGAAGTTGTAGCAGAAAAGAATAAAGATATACGGCATGAACTTCATCATCTTCATCTGCGCGTTATCGACGGAGGGCGATGGGGTGAGGTGCATTTGCACCACCATCGTCACGCCCATCAGCAGCGGCATGATATTGATCGGTAAAAGTCCAAAGAGGACGGCGATCGTATCGGTCGACGAAAGATCGGGGGCCCACAGAAACGGTTGGAAGCGCAGCTCGGCCGTACTCTGGAGCATTGTAAAAAAGCCGAAGAAAAACGGCATGGTGAGCAGAATCGGAAGGCAGCCGCCGACGGGGTTGATCTTCCGAGTCTTGAAGAGCTCCATCGTCGCCATCTGTTGTTTCTGCGGGTTGTCTTTGAACTTCTCACGGAGGGCTTGGAGCTCTGGCTGGATTTTCGCCATCCGCTTGGCGGAGCGTGAGGCCGCGAGGGTGAACGGGATGAAGATCGTCTTGAGCGTCAGCGTGGTGAGAATGATGGCGACGCCCCAGTTGAGGGTCCAACCGTGGATCCACGTCATCAGGGTCAGCAGAATCTGGCTGAAAAACTTGAAGAAGCCGAAGTCCATGACCTTGTCCTCGTCCTGCTTGAACGCGTTGGCGTTGGCGAGGCGGCGGTATTCTTTCGGGCCGATGTAAACGGTGCCGGCGAGGGTGACGGTCTCTTTAGGTCCGAGGGCCTTGACGTCGAATTGGGCGGCGCCGGTGATCCCATAGGCCTGGGGATCATCGTCCGGGAGAGTACCCACGAGCTTAACGCGGCGGCTGATGAGCCCGGAGGCGGGCTCCTTGCCGGTGAGGATGCTGGTGAAGAATTGATTTTTAACCGTGGTCCAAACCAAGGGGCCGGGGCTGGTGATGAACGGTTTTGAGCCATGGGCCCCGATACCGAAAAAGCCGCTGCCGGCTTCGAGTTCGGCGCGGGGGATGAAGGTGCGAGTGTCACCGTTATTAAAACCGGTGGTGAGTTGCAGGCCCGTGTCGCTGGCGTTGGCGGGTGCCGCGGTGCCGAGTGACAGAGCGATCCGCATGGGTGCCGCGGTTTGATCGGTGAGATTGCGGAAAGTGATTTCGTGGCTGATTTGGTAAGGGTCGCTGGTGTCGCTCTTCTCGGGAGAAAGCCGGTAGCGGCGTGTGACCTCGAGGCGCTCGTCGAGGACGGTACGGTAGATGACCTCCGTGGCGGTTTGGGAGACGCGTTGGTAGCGCGCGGCCCGGTCGAGTTTAGGGAAATCGACGAGCGCGAGGATGGGATCGGCGTGGAGTGCGTTGAAAATGGCCGGTTTTTCGCCGCCGACGCTCTCCGGGTAGACGAGCCGCTGGGCCTTGGCATCGCGTTGAATAAAGGCGACCTCGAGGAGAGCGCCCCCCGAGTCGGTGAAGTGTGCCTCGATGATACCGTTGGCGAGTTTGGTGAGGGTGGCCTCGGCGGAGTCGCGGTTGACGGCGGCGAAAGCCGGGTTGAGCGGGGGCGTGAGGGCCGTTGAGTCGGCGCCGGCGATGGTGGGAGTGGAGCCGTTGGTGGTGACCGCGGGGGGGGCTGGCCGCGGGCGGGCGGGCGGGGTGGATTTTGGTCCGAAATAAAGGAGGGCAAAAGCGGCGACGAGCAGGATGCCGCCGATGGTGAAGTTCTTTTTGTCCATGGTGAAAACGGTAGGAAAAATTAGGTAGGGAGGCGAACGCAACGCGGCGAAGACCGGGGCGCTGGGACGGGATCGAGGCCGCCAGAATGCCAGGGGGCGCACTTGAGGAGGCGGACGGCGGCGAGGGTCGAGCCGTAAAAGGCGCCATGGCGGCCGATGGCTTCGGCGGCGTAATGGGAGCAGGTCGGAGAAAAACGGCACCCGCAGCCGGAACCGAAAATGACGGGGAGAGCCGGGGAGAGCGTGAGCTGGTAAAGTTGGATGAGCCGGAGCAGCGCGGCCGCGGGCAAGCTCAGCAGGCCGCGAACGGTGGAGAGGAGGAAGCGACGGTCGCGGGCACCTCCCGGCGGGAGCGCCCGGGACCCCTGGCCGGGAAGCGCGGCGCGGTCGATCCTATCGGGGAGGGAAGGGAGAGAAACGTTCATGGGATCGCGGCGGGCGGTGTGGGGATGACGACCGGCGTGGCAGGGCTAGACGGCGAGACGAAGACCGCCGGCGCGGGAGCGCGGGCGGGAATTTGGCGGCAAGCGTCGACGAAACGTTTCTCGAGTTCGGAGATCGGCCAAGTGGTGGTGGCGGCGCGGGCGATGAGCAGGAAGTCGCAGCTGGCGGGCAAGTGGGTCTGGTGGTGACGAAAGACCTCGCGGAGGCGGCGTTTGGCACGGTTGCGCAAGACGGCATGACCCACGGCGTGGGTCGAGGCGATGACACAGACGCGCGGACCAATGTTCGGCTGGGTTTCGCGCAATTTCCACCAGAGGGTGAAAGCGCGACAATCAAGGCGACGACCTGACTCACGCACCGCGCGGATGTCGCTTTGGCGGGTGAGGTGCTGCGCGGGGAGAAAACGCATGATCCGTGGGAACGGGCGCGTTGGACTCCACTCGCGAGCGCTTGCGGTTAAAGCGTGAACAATTAGACGACGGTCAAGCGCTTGCGACCCTTGAGACGGCGGGCGCGGATGACCTTGCGGCCACCTTTGGTGGCCATCCGGGCACGGTAACCAATCTTGCGGGCGCGCTTTTTGCGGTGCGGGCGGAATGTGGGCTTCATGATGTTTTAGAGAAAAGAGGGTCAGAAGTGCCGTGCCTCTTTGGGGCTGTCAAGGACGGGCTTTCAGCAGTTTTGCAAGACAGGGCGTGGCGCGATTAAAAAAATTCTGATGGAAACGAAAAAAACCAGCCGTATCCGCAGGGAAATCGGAGCCGGGCGTCGCGTGAAAAGGGTGGCTGGCGTCGGCTGAGGGAGGCGGTCGGTCCGCCTTTTTTGCCGGCGGGTGAGATTCGTAGTTTACCGAGTCGGTGCTCCGGCCAACGATTCGCAATTGTGGCGTTCTCACCTTTTATTTTTTCTTCATCATGTGCGGTATCATAGGCTATGTGGGCAAGCAGCCGGCGGCCTCCTTCATCGTGGAAGGGCTCAAGCGGCTGGAATATCGCGGCTATGATTCGACCGGGGTGGCGGTGGTGGCTGAGGGTAGGATCTCCGTGGTGAAAAAAATCGGCCGGGTGGCGCAGTTGGAGCAGGAGCTGGCGAAGCGCCCGCTGGCGGGGACCTTTGGCATGGGGCATACCCGTTGGGCGACGCACGGCGGGGTGACCGATGCCAACGCGCATCCGCACGTCAGCAGTGATGGCAAAATTGTCCTGATTCACAACGGGGTCATCGAAAACTACGCGTCGATGAAGACCTTTCTGCTCGGCAAGGGCTACACCTTTCAGTCGGAGACCGACACGGAGGTGCTGGGTAATCTCATCGCCTATCATTACGCGAAGGCAGCGGAGTCTGGCGAAGAGAACCGCTGTCTGGCGAGTGTGCGCAAGGCGCTCCGGCATACGGAGGGGACGTATGGGATTGTGGTGATGTGCGTCGACTTTCCCGGCGAAATGGTGGCGGCGCGCAAAGGCTCGCCACTCATTATTGGGCTGGGTGATGGGGAGAACATCGTCGCGAGTGACGTCTCGGCGATCGTGGCCCGCACGCAGAGTGTGGTGTATTTAAAAGACGGTGAAATCGTGCATCTTTCAGCGCAGGAGTTTCGCATCACGACGCTTGGGCAGTCAGCGGTGGCGCCGCTGGTCGATCGCGTGACGTGGTCGGTGGCGGCTGCGGAGATGGGCGCTTACGCGCACTTCATGGAGAAGGAAATTTTTGAGCAGCCAACGGCGCTGGAGAATGCGATGCGTGGACGATTTTCTGAGGATGGGAGCACGGCGAATTTTGGCGGACTCAATGTCTCCGCGGGCGAGTTTCGCAGCATGGAGTCTTTTGCGTTCTGCGCCTGTGGGACCGCCTTGCACGCCTGCCGGGTGGCCGAGCACATGATCGAGCGCTTCGCGCGCCTGCCGGTGGAGTGTGATTATGCCTCGGAGTTTCGTTACCGGAATTCACCGCTTTTTCGCAACACCCTTTACTTTGTGATGAGTCAGTCGGGGGAGACGATCGACACGCTTGCCGCGCTGCGGGAAGCGAAGCGCAAAGGTTACAAAGTGCTCGCGGTGACGAATGGCGTGGGCTCGAGCATTGCGCGCGAGGCCGATGGCGGAATTTACCAGCACGTTGGTCCCGAGATTGGGGTGGCCTCGACGAAGGCGTTCACTTCGCAACTATTGATTGGATCGATGTTGGCGCTCTACCTCGCGCGGATGCGTGACATGAGTTTTAGCGATGGCGTCACCTTTGTAAAAGCGTTGAAGGGGGCCCCTGACCTGGTCCGCCAAGCGTTGGGGCAGGCCCCGTTGATCAAGGCGATCGCGCGCCGCTACGCGCACGTGCGCGACATGCTTTTTCTCGGTCGTTTGTCGCTTTTCCCGATTGCGCTGGAGGGAGCCTTGAAGCTCAAAGAGATTTCCTACGTTCATGCGGAAGGGTACCCGGCGGCGGAGATGAAGCACGGGCCGATTGCGCTGATCACTGAGGAATGCCCGAGTGTTTTTTTTGCGCCGAGCGGGGAGATCTTAAACAAAATTATTTCGTCGATGCAGGAGATCAAAGCGCGGAAGGGGCCGATCATCGCGATTGTCACGGCGAGCGTGGAATTACCGGCGGGCTTGGCGGATGAGATTATCGTGATCCCAGAATGTCACGAGGCGGTATTGCCGATCGTCGCGTCAATTCCTGTGCAGCTCCTGAGTTACTACATCGCGGTTGAGCGGGGTTGTGACGTGGACAAGCCCCGCAACCTTGCAAAGTCAGTTACGGTGGAGTGAGGCGGGCGGTCTGAATGGCTGTTCGACGGGCAGTCTGACGCCATCGTCGAAGGTCACGCCAAAAGGATCACGCGGCGCGGCGCAGTGCGGTCGAGGTCGATCGACGGTGAGGGTGGGCCTCGCGGCGGGCCTGAAGGCGGGAGCCCGGGGCGGCTTCCACGTGGGGCGATGGGCTGGCGTCGGGTATGGCCGCGAGACCGTTGCGCGCGTGTCGACCGCCGCCGACCGGGTCGCTGAATGGTGAAGAATAAATTCTATTTGCGGGCTAATCTCTGACCCAATCTGGAAGAGGGTTGGCGCCCGGCGGGCTTCCTTCCAAAAAAGATCACGAGCGTTTCAGGCGATGGTTCGGGTGCCCCTACAGGTGCCTCTTCACGTGGAGCGGTTGCGCGGACCAGCTTGCTTTACCCTCAAACTATACCCTGAAAACCCCTGACCCCGATGAAATCACCACCCCGCGACCTTCGGCTCGTTCTCCTCGTCTGCGTTATTTTCACCCTTGGCCGACTCCTCCTGCTGGCGTCGTTCGCGCAAGCTCCGGGCAAGCCTTCCCCGACAGGCATCCTCGCCGGGTACGTTAGCAACTTGGGGACTGGTGATTTCCTGCGCGGTGCCACCATCGAGTTGCCCAAGCTGGGTCGATCCTTTCGTACGGACGACACTGGGCGCTATCTCGCCACTGGCGTGCCTGCCGGCGAATACGAGATCATCGCGTCTTACGCCAGCCTCGACACGGTGACGGCCACGGTGACGGTTCGGGCTGGGGTCACCGCGGCGAAAAACTTCGATCTCACGAGCAATATCTACCGACTAGGCGAATTCAAGGTGAGTGCGGATCGCGAAGGTGCGGCGGCGACGCTCACGGCTCAAAAAAACGCCAACAACGTCAAGAATGTCATCGCGCTCGATTCCTACGGCGACCTGCCCAATCTGAGCGTCGCGGAGCTGGCGGGCTTGATGGCCGGCGTGGTCGTGAATTATTCCGACGATGGGGTCGGGAGTGGTATCCAAGTCCGCGGCGCGCCGGCGACGCAGAATCGCGTCACGATCGACGGCGGCCTCAAGGCGGGCTCCGGTGCTAGTCGCCAGTTCCCGTCCGCCCAGTTTACCGGCGCCGGCTTCGCCGAGGTGGAACTGACGAAAGGGCATCGGCCAGACACCGGTGCGGATTCGCTCGGCGGCACGGTTAATCTGAAGAGCCGCTCACCGCTGAGCATGAAGGAGCGTCGTCGGGTCGACTATACCGCGTCTATCCGCTACGCGCCGTTGATGACGGAGCAGGTGGCCTGGCGGGAGCGACACCGGCAGCACCCGCTGCTCAACCTCGGCTATCAAGAGGTTTTTGATCTGGCGGGAGGCGAGCGGAACCTGGGTATTTCCTTGAACGCGTTTTATAGTGAAAACGCCAACGGGCTTTTCGTGACCGACCGGCTGTTTCAAAACACCCTCACATCGCCTGCGTTTAATTATGATTACCGGACTCAGGATAAATATAACAACCGGAAGATCACGAGCACGCGGTTCCTGGCCGACTATCGGCGTTCGGCGACGACGACCTATCGGTTGATCGCGGGCTTCGTGTTTAATGACGAACCGTACGTCCACCAATATGTCGCGCGGTTGTTTACCAACCAAGTGATCGGTACCACGGGTACGGCCGGTATTTTACCGGGCTACACGGAGCAGGTAACGGCGGCCCGCCAATCGACGGCGACTCAATTGCAAACGACCGATCAGATGGTTCGGACTTTTCGGACATTTGGCGATGTGAGTTGGGGGGCGGAACATAAAATCGAGCGCCTCCTCGTCGAATACACGGCCAGCTATAGCTGGAATCAGTTGAATCGGGGCACGGGAAAATCCGGGGCGAACCTTGTCAACGGCCTCTCGAATATTGGTTGGATCATCGACCGGACGCAGTCGGAGTTAAATCCGCGCTTTGTCCAGACGGCAGGTGCGGACGTCACCAATCCGGCGAATTTCCGGCCGATTGCGAATGGTCTGACGATTCGCAACCAAGACGATTACGAGCAGATCAAAGGGTTGACGGCTAACGCCCGTTTTCAGTTGTTCACTACGGCCCGGCAGTTCGTGAAAGCCGGGTTGGACTGGCGGGAAGTCAACGTGGATCAGATCAACCGAGACCAGCGTTACAGTTATCTGGGGAAGTCCGCGCTGCCGCATGATGACTCGGCGCGCGTCCGCTCGAGTTTTGGGATTCCGCACTGGCACGCGGGGATGTTTGTGCGGGACGAGAAACTCATCTCGCCGGAACTCTGGAGTCAGGATGCCTATTATCATGAACAGCTGCGCTACACGGGTACGCGGTCGGCGCGGGAGACCGTGACCGCGGGGTATCTCATGACGGAGGGCCGTTTGGGGGCCGACGGATGGCGCGGTCGCACCAGTTACCTAGCGGGTGTGCGTGGAGAGAAAACGGCCACGGTCGGTCGCGGTTTCGCGCGGGCGCGGGTGCTCAGCGCGGTCGCGCAGCAGACGGCGGATCCGGTGGGATCAGCGGTCCGCGACTACGCTGGCAATGCGCGGCTCAACCAATCGGACTACACCGAGTATTTCCCCAGTGTGCATGGGGCGCATGATTTTACCGCGAACTGGAAAAGCCGCCTCAGTTGGTCCACCAGTTTCGGGCGGCCGAATATGACGAACATGTTTCCGACCGAAACGCCGAATGAAGCGGGCGCTTTCGTGACGGTGAACAACCCCGGGTTACTCCCGCAGAAGAGCCGCAATTGGGATGCGAACGTGGATTATTATTTTAAGCCGGCTGGCTACGTCTCGATCGGTTGGTTTCACAAAACAATCAAAGACTACATCGTCGCGGGCATCTCGCAGGGCACGGTGGCGGGTGGTAATGGGAACGGATTTAACGGTGATTATAGTGGCTTCGATTTGCGATCCTCGGCGAATGCGGGGAAGGCGACGATCAAGGGATGGGAGTTCTCGTACCAGCAGCAGTTCACGTTTCTGCCGGGCTTCCTGAGGGGGCTCAGTCTGATGACCAACTACACTCTGCTGGAAACCGCCGGTGACTTCGGCGGCACGACGACGCTGAGCACGGGCCAGGTGGCGGGCTTCATTCCGCGCACTCTCAACGTCATCCCCGGTTGGCGCCACGGACGCCTCAGCGCGCTGGTGCGGTTGAGCTATGCCAGTGGCTTCCTCGCCACGTACAATGCGACGAGTCCAGCTCTTAATATTTTCACGGAGAGCCGAATACTCGTCAGTCCCAGCCTCTCTTTCGCGCTGCGGCCGGCGCTCAGTTTAACCGGTGAGATCTCCAATATTTTCAATCAGCATCAACGCAGTTACATGGGGCGCCCCGAACGGATCAGTCAGGATCGCGACAACCCGACGTCGGTTACGTTTGGGGTGAAGGGGCGGTTCTGAGTTGATCGCGGCACCGCTCCTTGCGCGGGTAGCCGGCCGGGAGGGTGGCCAAGACTGGCCGTGAGCGGCGCGGTATGGTTATGGGTGTGGCGGGCCTTGGGTGAAGTTCGCGGGGACGCATCCGGCGGCGTGATTTTTCTATTCAAAGCGCGCGCGCCGCTCGCTTTCCGCGGGTGTTTTACTGTAACCGCTCAGGTCGATTCTCGGCCATCACGAGCACCGATCACCTCTGGCGCGGTGACCAAAAGGGGTCCGACATAGTGGTCCGCACATAGTGGTCCGCACATAGTGGTCCGCACAGTCCCCTGTGCGGGTCCGAGTCAGGAGACGCCCCTTCCGCACCCGATTGGAATGTTGGCATCCGCACGGCGCGGTCGTGCGGCTCTGAGTCAGGAGACGCCCCTTCCGCACAGGGGACTGTGCGGACCACTTTCGCCGACAGCCCCGTCCGGCCCCACTCGCTATGCTCGGTCGGCAACGTCCGGATCAACGCGAGGTCCCACCCACCCAACTCCCGGCCTTGAATCACCCTGCTTTCCTCCTTGGACGAAGGCTACCCGCCCTCTGCAGTCCGAGTTCAGTATTCTTCGCATAACTTGCGCGTTCGCCGACCGCTTTTTCCTACCTGAGCAGTTACGAAAATGATTAAAATCGGAGCGAGGCCATTCTGAACCTGGGCCACTGGTGGTGGCTGGCGGATTCCTCACAAACATTTTTCCCGAAAACCCGCGCGTCGGCCTAGTGCGACGTCCTTTTGGGGGAGTCGAAGTCGCTCAACGAGCCGCCCGCCAGGGACCGAGCGAAGGTGGTCAGCGCAACCGAGCAAAAAGCCAAAGCGCGATGAGCCCCATACCGGCGTTAGGCAGCCACGCCGCCACTAACGGATCGACCGAGCCCTTGGTCGCGAGCGCGGTCGCCAGGCTGTTGAAAACGTAATAGAGGAAAAATAGCCCGAGAGATTTGGACACACCCACGGCTGGGTTGACGCGGACTCCGGCGATCGCAAACGGAATCGCCATCGCGATCACAATCAACGGACCGAACACATCAGCAATCAGGCCGTAGTAGCGTACCGCGTACATCGCGAGCTGCGGGCTCCGATCAATTTCCAAGTGAGCGATGATCTCGCCGAGCTCCCAGAGCGAGAGCTGCGTGGGGCGTCGATCGATCAACAACATCAACTCGGGCTTCTCATGATAGGCCGCGGCAAATTTTTCCTCAAAAGGGGTCGAGGCCAGCAACTCGCCTGTTTCCGGGGCAAACACCAACTGGCGACCGCGCTTAAAAAACCAGCCGTTCCGGGCGGTATCGAACCAAGCCTCCGCCGCCGTCAGCCGCGAACGCTCGCGCCGCATCCGATCCAGCTCCGAAACGGAAACGCCATAGCCGCGATCGGTCGATTTACTGTAGCGGTTAAAAAACCACATACGCCCCCCGACCGGATTATCGAAGGCCACGCTGTACACGGCGCCGATCCGATCAGCCGGCATCGCCTTTGCGGACTGGCTCCGAAACTGCAATTCCTCCTTCATCGTGCGGGACGCCTCGACTGACCACGGCACGATCGTCGTATTGAGCCACCATGAAAGCGCACAGCAAAGTAGGCCGATCGCCCAAATGGGAGCGGTGATCCGCGCAAACCCCACGCCCGCCGCCCGCATCGCCGTGAATTCATTCGCGCGATGAAATTTGCCGAGGACGTACAACAAGGAAACCAGCAGAGACAATGGCAGTACGATCGCGAGATAGTTGGGTATCGTGACGCCGAGGTACCGCCAGAAAATTGATCCGCGCGCTCCCAGTTCCCGCAGCTGGCGGAAATCGTCGTAAAGGACCTGCACGAGGAGTAAACCCATCGTGGCCGCGAGCACCAAGCCCAGAATCTGGAGCCACTCGCGCAGCAAGTGGCGGTCAAACGTGTTCACGGAATCATCAAACAAAACCGCAACGATCACGGGAAGCTCAATTCTCGAGATTCTTTACAGGGGCAGACCGAGCCGTTTAACTAACGCCCCGACCAGCTCAACAGTTTGGTTGAAACCGGCCATCTTCTGCCCTTGTGTCACTGAGGTTCGCCCTTCTCCTCTTACTATGCCCATTGCCCGCTCCTCCGCCCTTCTCGCCGGCTTCGCCGCCGCCCTCGCACTCACCAGTTGCGCGCCGAAAAAAGATACTATCCGCATCGGTGAGTTCGCCTCGCTCACGGGCAAAGAAGCCGCGTTTGGGCAATCGTCGCACAAGGGAACGCTCCTCGCGATCGAGGAACTCAACGCGGCCGGTGGTATCCTCGGCAAGAGCCTCGAACTCATCACCGAGGACAACCAATCCAAGGCGGGTGAGTCCGCGACCATCGTTAAAAAACTTATTTCCCGCGATAAGATCGTCGCGCTCCTTGGAGAAGTCGCCTCGAGCCGGTCCCTCGAGGCCGCCCCGATCTGCCAGGCAGCCAAAATCCCGCAGGTCTCACCTTCCTCAACCAATCCAGCCGTCACCGAAACAGGTGACTACATTTTCCGCGTCTGCTTCATCGACCCGTTTCAGGGAGTCGTTATGGCCAAGTTCGCCAAAGACACGCTGAAGGTCCGCAAAGTAGCTGTCCTCACCTCCGTCTCCTCTGCTTACAGCGTGGGCCTGGCCAAATATTTCAAGGAGCGGTTCGTCGCGGACGGCGGAGTGATTGCCGTCGAGCAAAAATATTCCGAAGGCGACAAGGATTTTAAAGCGCAGCTGACCGCCATTAAAGCGAGCGGCATCGACGGGATTTTTCTGCCGGGATATTACACCGAGGCCGCGCTCGTCTGCAAACAGGCCAAGGATCTCGGCCTAACGGTGCCCGTGTTCGGCGGAGACGGCTGGGAGGCGCCCCAACTGGTTGAAATCGGGGGCGCGGCGGTCGAAGGCTCCTATTACTCCACGCACTACTCCCCGGAGAATCGCTCGCCCGCCGTGACCACGTTTCTCGCCAAATTTAAGCAGCGCTGGAAGAACGAAGTGCCCGACGCGATGGCTGCCCTCGGCTACGATTCTGCGATGGTGTTGGCCGATGCGATGAAGCGAGCCGGCACCACCGAAGGAGCGAAGGTTCGCGATGCGCTCGCCGCGACCAAGGGGTATGTCGGTATCACCGGGACCACGACGTTGGACGCCAGTCGCAACGCCAATAAAGCGGCGGTCGTCATCACGGTTAAAAATGGCCAATTTAAGTTCGTCGAATCCGTGGCCCCTTGATGGACACGCCGCGCGCGGCAGCCGTCCGCCCCGCGAGCGCCCGCCCACTCGCATCGGCTTATCCGGCGAGGACCGGGCCCGGCGCCGCCAGCGCTCCATCAGCACGCTCGGGCGCGAGGCTTTGGGCAGATTAGTTCTTTCAACTTTCCGATTTCCACTTTCACCTCACGCGAGTGTCTGAATTCCTTCAGCAGCTTTTGAACGGTCTTTCCCTCGGTGCCATCTACGCCCTCATCGCGCTGGGCTACACGATGGTCTACGGCGTCCTGCGGTTCATTAACTTCGCGCATTCCGACGTCTTTATGGTCGGGGCCTACTTGGGCTACTACTTGGGCAAACTCGTCCCCCCTGGCACACTCTGGGGCGGGCTGTTCGTCCTTTTTGCGGCCATGATCGGCTGCGCTGGACTGGGTATGTTAATCGAGCGCCTCGCTTACCGGCCGCTCCGCGGCGCCGCGACGCTCAATGTCCTGATCACGGCCATCGGCGTTTCGCTCCTTCTTGAATACAGCGGGCAACGGTTCTTCGGCGCCGCACCGCGCGTATTTCCTCCGATTTTCCCCGAACGTAATTTTCAACTCGGCGCCCTGATTATCTCCACCAACCAACTGGTCGTGATCGGGGTGGCGGTACTGCTCATGCTTGGGCTGCAGTTCATTGTGTATCGCACGAAAATCGGCACCGCGATGCGCGCGGTCTCCCAAAATCCCAAGGCCGCACAACTCGTCGGCGTAAACAACGATGTCGTCATCTCCTTTACCTTCGGCCTCGGCTCCGCACTCGCGGCGGCCGGCGGCATTCTGTACGCGTTAAACTATCCTTCCATCGATCCGCTGATGGGCGTGATGCCGGGTTTGAAAGCCTTCGTCGCCGCTGTCCTCGGGGGGATCGGCAACATTCCCGGCGCCGCCCTCGGCGGCTTAATTCTCGGCACCGTCGAAACCTTTATCGGCGGCAGCCAATGGTCCACCTACAAAGACGCGATCGCTTTCGCCATTTTGATCATCATCTTACTCTTCCGCCCAGCCGGTCTCCTCGGCCGATTCACGGCGGAAAAAGTCTGAGCCATGCCCAAGCCGACGCTCGCGCTGCTCTCCGCCTTCCTCTTTGCCTTCGGCGTCTCCCTGTTGTCCGACCGCCTCGACCCCTACTATCTCGACGTGGTCATCGGCGTGGGGATCAACCTGATTCTCGCCGTTTCTCTCAATCTGGTCAACGGCTACACCGGTCAGTTCTCCCTCGGACACGCCGGGTTCATGGCCGTCGGGGCCTATTTCTCGGCCGCGATCAGTCTCTTCGTCGCCCCAGCTTTCATCGGCCCCGCCGGCACCTCCGCGCTCAGCCAGGGCGCCTTTTTTCTCGCCGCCCTCGCCACCGGCGGTATCTGCGCGGCTTCGGCCGGTCTGCTCGTCGGCGTGCCCTCGCTGCGCCTCAAGGGCGACTACCTCGCTCTCGTCACACTCGGCTTCGGGGAAATTATCCGCGTGCTGTTTCAAAACATCGAGAAATTTGGCGGTGCGCTCGGGCTCAACCGCATTCCCGCCTATACCACGATTTTCTGGGTCATCGCCTTCCTCGCCCTCACCCTTTTCGTCGTTACCTGCCTCGTCCATTCCACCTATGGCCGCGGTTTCCTCGCGACCCGCGACGATGAGATCGCCAGCGAAGCCGTCGGGCTCAACCCCACCCGCTACAAAATCGTCGCGTTCGTCATCGGCGCTTTCTTCGCCGGGATTGCCGGCGGACTCTA
This sequence comes from Opitutus sp. GAS368, assembly GCA_945903465.1. Classification (GTDB taxonomy): domain Bacteria; phylum Verrucomicrobiota; class Verrucomicrobiia; order Opitutales; family Opitutaceae; genus ER46. The sequence continues at coordinate 19,137 of CAMDOF010000047.1, read as the reverse complement.
CGGCCATTTCAAACTCACCATCACACCCACCGGGTTCGGCTTCGAGAAAAGTATCGAGATCGTCGTCATGGTCATCATGGGAGGAATGGGCAATACCCTCGGCGTGATCCTCGCCGCCGTCCTGCTCACCTTGCTGCCCGAACTCCTGCGGCCCATCGCTGAGTACCGCATGATCATCTACTCTCTTTTACTCATCGTGATGATGCTCGCCCGACCTCAGGGGCTTTTCAATTTTAAGTTCGGCCAGACGCGCTCCTGATGAACGCCCCTCTCCTCCAACTCAACGACGTCACCATTCGTTTCGGCGGACTCACGGCGGTCAACGCCGTCAACTTCAGGGTGCACGCCGATGAACTCTGCGGTCTCATCGGCCCGAATGGCGCCGGCAAGACCACCGTCTTCAACCTCATCACGGGTGTTTATCAGCCCACCGCTGGGACGATCCAACTCGCGAATCGCCCCATCTCCGGTCGCCGCGTCAACGAGATCGTCGCTATGGGCATCGCCCGCACGTTTCAAAACATCCGGCTTTTTGGCTCACTCTCGGTCTTCGACAACGTCCGTGTCGCGTGCAATCTCCACCACCCCTCGAATCCCCTGCAGACGCTCATCCGCGGATCACGTTTCCGCCGCGATGAAGCGGCCGTCGCCGCGCACGTCCACGAACTGCTCGAGATTTTCAATCTCCGGCGCTTCCAAGATGCCCCCGCACGGAGCCTCCCCTACGGCGAGCAACGCCGCTTGGAGATTGTCCGCTGCCTCGCCACCAAGCCAAAAATCCTGCTGCTCGACGAACCCGCCGCCGGCATGAACCCAACCGAAAAAGTCGAACTGATCCGCCTGATTCAACAAATCCAAAAACAGTTCAGCCTCTCCATTCTTCTCGTGGAGCACTCGATGAAGGTCGTGATGGGTTGCTGCCAACGGATTGCCGTCCTCGACTATGGCGTCAAAATCGCCGAGGGCACCCCCGCGGAGATCCAGAGCAATCCCCAAGTCATCGAAGCCTACCTCGGGGAGAATCACACCACGTCACTTGCCCACCATTGATCTCCACTCGCCACCCCGCCACGGTCCTGCGCTGCGTTTTTAACCGCCAGCTCCGCTCGAGATAACCGACTCCCGACGCCCCGCATGCTCCACGTTGCCGATCTCTCCGTTGCCTATGGCGCCATCAGCGCGCTCGCGGGCATTTCGTTCACGATCGAGTCTGGCGCGATCGTGACACTGATCGGCGGCAACGGCGCAGGGAAAACAACCACCTTGCGGACCCTCTCCGGGCTGCTCCGTCCCTCGACGGGAAAAATCACGTTCCTCGGAGAAGAGATCACGGCAACACAGCCCCATCAAATTGTCGCGCGCGGGCTTAGTCATGTCCCCGAGGGCCGGATGATCTTCGCCAACTTAACCGTCGAGGAGAACCTCGCGATGGGCGCCTACCTGCAGACCGACGCCACCCTCAATGCAAAAAACCGGGCCTACGTTTTCAGCATCTTCCCCCGGCTGCAGGAACGTCTCCAGCAGACCGCGGGCACGTTGTCCGGCGGGGAACAACAAATGCTCGCCATCGGTCGCGCCCTGATGAGCAACCCGAAGTTCCTCATGCTTGACGAACCTTCCCTGGGCATCGCGCCACGCCTGATCACTACCATCTTCGAAAAGATCGTCGAAATTAACCGGGAGCGCGGCATCACCATCCTGCTCGTCGAGCAAAACGCCCATCTCGCACTTGAAGTCTCCCGCTACGCTTACGTGCTCGAAACGGGTCGCATCGTCATGCAGGGCCCGAGCCACCAGCTCCGCCACGATCCCCTGCTCAAAGCAACCTATCTCGGGGGTTAAGCCACCACCGCCCTCCGCCGGCTTTCCCTCCAACCGGCACCACCCTCGCTCATGCCCCCGCCCGCCACCGCCGGCTCGCCCTGGCCATCAGCCCCTCACCGGCTCATTGCCCGCGTCGTCGTTCACACCCGCCGTCCCCTCCGATCCTCCCCGCGAGGCCCTCGCCTCGAGCGCGCCATGCTTTTCCCTTAACTCGGCAAATTATTCCTCATGCACCGATCTGCTTTCACCACTCACCCGCTGCGCCTGATCGCGGCGCTCTGCTCCGGGCTCCTCGCCGCCGACCTGCCCGCCCAACCCACGGGCGATCTAACCGTTTGGGCCGTGGAGCAAATGCCGGGAGGGCGCGTTACCTCGCAGGGAAACGCGCTCATCATTGAAGACACCGCCGGGGCGACCGTCTGGTACCGCGAAAAACTCACCGCGCCCGTCGAGATCAGCTACGATGTCACCGTCGTGATGCGCGACGGACCGTTTGACCGCCTCTCTGATCTCAACTGTTTCTGGATGGCCATCGATCCACCGTCGCCCCACCTGCGCCCCGGCGGCCGCTCTGGAAAATTCCCCGAGTACAGCTCCCTGCTCACTTATTACGTCGGCTACGGTGGCAACAAAAACACCACCACCCGTTTCCGCCGATACGACGGATCGCCCGACCGACCTCTCTTACCCGAACATGACTTGGCGGATAAAAAAGTCCTCCTCATCCCCAATCATTCCTACCACATCCGCCTCGTCGCTCGAGACGGCGTCGCCGAGTTCTGGCGCGACGGCGAAAAGATTTTTTCCTACGTTGATCCGAGCCCGCTCGCGAGCGGTTGGTTCGCTTTCCGCACCGTCCGCAGCCACCTCGAGATTCGTAATTTCAAAGTGACCCACCCGTAGGCCGGATGGCGCGGTCGTCGCCGCTCGCCCGCCGCGGCCGGCCGGTCGCGTCCTCGATTCAATGAGACAATCGCGACCCCACCCAAGGTTTCCCGCGGGGCGAGCTTCCACCTTCCACCCCAGGGGCCGCCCGTTCGTCACCTTTTTTTCGATCCGTTTTTACGCGCCCCCAGCCGCGCAGTAACACCGCCCTCGCACCTGCCGATCCCGCACGACGGGCACGCGCGCCCGGACGCGTGGTCATTATTTTTGACGCTTGGACTCGCACCTGCCGATCCCGCACGACGGGCCGCGCGCCCGGCCTGGCTACGGCACGATCACCATCGGCAGCTCGCACCTGCCGATCCCGCACGACGGGCCGCGCGCCGCCTCCGCCGGGCCCTTTTAAAACCAGAAGAAACGTCGCAGCTCCCGCCCTGAAAACGTCACAACGCTGCTGGGACACGTTCTCCGCGCGAGCCCCTGGCGCCGAACACACTGCCAACGAAACTCAAAAGACGCTTACAGGATCCGCCCCAGCACTCCGCGGAGCGCCACCGATCGCACCCCCTCTCCAACGATACCCAGTAAAAACAACGGGGGGCCCACGCCAATGCGGTTGATCGGCAACCGAAAGAAAATTAGAGAGGAAACTGCGTTCCCGTACCCTGAGGGGGGCGGGAATCCGCACCCACACGGGGAAAACGCTTGGGTTTGTCCCGCCAAGTCTGGTGCAAAATCGCATAACCGGCCAACCCCCCAAAAAAACCCACCACAATCGCTCCCAGATAAAGCGACCCGGCGGCGTCGGGGGTAAGCAAATGCTTGGAGCCGTGCGAAAGCTCCTCCCAGACGGCCATGGGACTTACCCCCCGCACCACTTGGCCCGCGAAATAACATACCGGCAGTTGGATCGGCGCGGTGAAGGGGTTGGAAAGAAACTGCAGCGCGATGCAGAGCAAAAGGTTCCCCCGCAATACCAGCGCCCCAATCACCGCAAAAATACTTTGCGCCGGCAAAAAAGGAACCACCGTGATCGGAAACCCGATCAGCCAAGCCCGCGCGAGCGAATTGCGCGTCGGCAACCATAATGCTTTATCGAGAATCCGATCACCAAACCAACGGTGCAACCGTCCACCGCGCAGCTTGCTCCGCGACAGATTCTGTCGGTGCATCAGGCGGAAAACCCACATTGGCATGCGCATCGTCGGAGAATTTAGACTGTCGAAAAAATTTCAGAACGCCGCGACCAGCGACCATACGAAGCACCCACCAGCAGATGAAATAATGAAGGGGAGGGCAACGGCATAGGAGTTGATAAACGCCCCAAACACCCCGAGTCAACCCGAGCGGTGGGCCATCTTGCCACCGAGTTACCGCGGAGGGTTGTTTAAGTTTGCGCAGGCTGGGAGGGAGGGGCGCATCCCCGCCGCGAGGCTCTGGGTTTCCGCGCTCCGGCCGATGCCAGTCGCGTTCCGGGGCCGACCCCGCAAGGCCGCGACGTGGTGGAACTTGGCGCGCCGACCTTCCCAAAATCCATTTGAGTAGGACCGAACCACTAAAATCCAGGACCCACCAAAGCCAATCGTTTAAGAATCGCCGCCATCGTTTCTGCGGTTTGTTTCTGCTTGTTTCTGCGGCTTGGCTGGACATCCCGACTCGACCGAATTTAAAACAATGGCCCGCTCACTCCTCCGCTGCCCTAAATAACTGCGACGCGCCGTCTCACCACCCCGCACTCCACCCTCGATCTGCCCGGTCTGCCCAGGCTCACGGTCATCTCACCCCGCCCCCATAAAAGGCCCTCCCTCTCAGCATATGAATCGCCGCACCTTCCTTACTTCGACCGCCGCGTTCGCCGCCCTCGGCCCACTCTCACCGCGCACGCTCGCAGGCGCCACCAAGCCCATCCGCTCGCACCGGAAGGCGTTTATGTACTCCACCCTCAGCAGCGCCACTGCGAAAACGCTCAGCGTACTCGATAAATTTAAACTCATCCGCGAGGCTGGTTTCGCCGGAGTCGAGGTTGGCAGCGCGATGGATCAGCAGGTCGTACTCGCCGCCCGCGATGCCACGGGTCTCATCATCCCCAGCGTCATCATCGCAACCCATTGGACCCATCCCCTCACATCACCCAATCCTTCAATGCGTGAGACCGGGCTCAATGGCCTCCGCCAAGGACTTCGCGACGCCAAAGCGTACGGGGCCAGTTCCGTCCTGCTCGTGCCGGGGATTGTCAGTAAGGAAATCGCGTACATCGACGCTTACACGCGCGCGGCCGCTGAAATCACCAAGGCCATCCCACTAGCCGAAGAACTCGGCGTCGCTATCGCGATCGAGAATGTCTGGAATAAATTTCTACTAAGCCCCCTCGAGGCCGCCGCCTTCGTCGACTCCTTCAAAACGAAGGCGGTCCGCTGGCACTTCGATGTCGGCAATGTCGTCGATACGGGGTGGCCTGATCAATGGGTGCGAACCCTCGGCGCCCGCATTGCGAAAATTCACGTCAAAGAATACAGCCGCAAGCTCCGCGACGAGAAGGGCCCGCGCCACGGTTTTAATGTCGATTTACTCAATGGGGACAGCGACTGGCCGGCCGTCATGGCGGCCCTCGATGCCGTCGATTACAACGGCTGGCTCATCGCCGAACAATACCGCGTGCCCGATCTCACCGACGCGGCTTGGCTCAGTCATCTCTCAACCAAAATGGATCAGATTATCGCCTCATAAATTATCCCATGAAAGCTACCACCGCTCCCGCCCAATCGCCTGCAGACGTAATGCCCCGCCGCAGTTTTCTAAAAACCTCCGCCACCCTCGCCGCCGCCTCCGCGGTGGGCGCCCGCCCACTCACCGCCGCCGAGCGCACCCGCTCCATCGGCGCCAACAGCCGGATCCGCATCGCCCAAATCGGCTGCGGCAGCCGCGGTCGCACTGCTCACATGGAGGGGATCCACAAGCACCTCGGCTCAACCAATTTTGACATCGTCGCCGTCGCCGACACTTGGAGCAAGGCGCGCGAAGAAGCCAATGGTATGGTCAAAAAATGGTTCAACCACGACGCCAAACAGTTCGTCTCTTATCAGGACTTACTCGCCATGGATGGGATCGACGCCGTCATGGTCGCCTCGCCTGATTTTCACCACACGACCCACCTCGAGGCCGCCGCTAAAGCGGGCAAACATATCTACATCGAGAAACCGCTCGCCACCGAGCTCGACAAACTCAATCGCGCCTTCGATGCCGCCAAGGCGGCCCAAGCCAAGGGCAGCATCATTCAAGTGGGCACCCAGCTCCGCAGCCTCCCTGGCATCGTCGGTGCCCGCGAACTCGTCCAGAGCGGCGCCATCGGCAAGATCTCCCGGATCGATGAAACCCGCAATGCCGAGAAGCCGTATTGGTACGGTTATCTGGATCGCAATGTCCAATCCGCCGATGTCGATTGGAAGGAATTCCTCGGCGATCGGAAAGCGCGCCCCTTCGATGGCCGCCAGTACGCCGGCTGGTACGGCTACTACGAATTCTGCCAGGGCCCCGTGCCGCAATGGGGCGCCCACTTCCTCGACATGATGCACTACATCACCAACTGCGGATTTCCCGAGTCATGTATGTGCATCGGCGGCGTGAGTTATTGGAAAGATGAAAATAAATTTACGACGCCCGACAACGTCATCGCCACGTGGATGTACCCCGAGGGATTCATGGTCACCAGCTCCAATAATTTCGCCAATGGTTCCGGTAGCTCGCGAAAATTCTACGGCGATAAAGGCACCCTTGCGGTCGACAACTGGAATGCGCCGACCTACAGCGCCGACGGCGGCCCCAAGCGCGATCGCACGATTCGTGGCAAAAATGAAGTCAAGCCGATCGAGCGTCCCGATCACTTCCTCAATTGGCTTCAATGTATGCGCTCCGGCGAAACGCCCCACGCCTCCATCGACGCCGGCTACCAACACGCCATCGCCGTGCTGATGGCGGTCATGTCGTACGACACCGGCCGTAAGACCGTCTACGACCACGCCAAACGCAGCATCAAGACAGTGTAAGCGGAACCCACTTATCAAGGGAGCGCCCGACGCTCGCGGCCGCCACTCCGGTGGCGGCCTTTTGCTTTTTGGGAACGACTCCACAAGTCAGACTAATCGCCCCAAAAAAACCCGACTCCCATTTGCCGCGTCGCCGGCGAGCATCAGCGAGTGGCCGGGGCACCCCGCTCGGGCGCTCGCGCCGATGGCAAAGACCCGGCGCGTTGACCCGCCGCGTTAACCCGGCGCGTTGACCCGGCGCGTTAACCCGGCGCGTTGACCCAGCGCGTTGACCCAGCGCGTTGACCCGCCGCGTTGACCCAGCGCGTTAACCCGGCGCGTTGACCCGCCGCGTTGACCCAGCGCGTTAACCCAGCGCGTTGACCCGGCGCGTTAACCCAGCGCGGGCGCTCGCGGCCGCGGCCTCGCCCCGCCACCAAGGGCCGCCGATATCAAATCCGCCGAGGCTTAACCTCTGCCCGCCGTTACTGGCCGTCGTCGGGCCTCGCCCCCCTGGGCGCGCGCCCCCCTTTCAAGCTACTCAGATAGCTCACCACATCACGCAATTCGCGCGGCTGCAAAATACCCTGCATCGGTGGCATGATGGAAACAGGCACCGTCTGCGCGGCAATGTCCGCGCGAGCGATGATTTCCTGTTTACCGTCGAACCGCCGAACGGTCACCGCGTCCGGCGTCTCCTTGGCCAATGTCCCCGTAATCTCGGTTTTATTTTTCAGGGTCACATTTACAATTCCGTAGCCCGTCGCAATCTGCGAGGAGGGCGTGATCAAAGACTCGAGCAGATAGGCCGTATCACGCTGCGCGCCAATGGCCCGCAGGTTGGGACCGACTTCGCTGCCGCCGGCACTCTCCACCGCGTGACAGGCCGTGCAATTCGCGTTCAAGTGATTTGCCACAATGTCGCGACCCCGGGCTAAATTACCACCTTGCGTAAGCTCGTCCGACTTCGCCGCCGCCGGTTGCGCGAGGTAGCTTTGCAACACCTGCGCGAGGCCCGCATTCGCCGGACCTCGCTGCCGCAAAGCGTCAATCACATCAAGCTTCACCTCCAACGCGATTGAACCAGCCAATAAACTCTGCGCCAAGCCGCCGAGCACCGCGTCCGCCTCCGCGGCGCCCGCTCGCGTCAGCAGCGCAATCACCTGCTGTTTCTCAGCGGCTTCAGCGCGTTGCAGCGTCCCTTGCGCCTCTCGGACCAAGCGCGTGGGATCATCCGGCAATAATAAGTCCAAGGCCGCGCTCCGCAGGACCGCGGGGGCGGCGGCCGCTAACGAAATATCCAGGGACCGCTTGAAGTCCGGATGCCCGCGCTGCTCACCGGCAATCAACCGCAGGGCCTGGGCCCGCACGGCGGCCGCCGCTTTTTCGTCTGCCACAATTCCCGCGATCTGCGTGGCATCCGCGGACAACGCGTGCGCAATCATGATTTCAATCGCACGCGTCTTCAACACCGGATCATTCAGCGCCAGCAATGCCCCGAGCTTTGGCGTCAGCACTCCATCAATCGCGACTGGCGACAACGTCCGCGCGCGCCCGTCGACCAGATCGAGCCGCGGCGGGTGCGGCCACACTTGGAGCGCGCGCAGCGCCTCCGCACGCATCGCCAGAGGCCCCGAGCCGGCGAGCGCATAAGCCAGCAACCGGGCCGCCGCCACCGGTGTACCCAACCGCAAGCCCGCATTAATCGACCGGCGGGTCGCCATCTCCGCGCTCGGCGAGCGCTCCAAAAGGGCCGCCAGCGCCGGCAGAGCCGCCGGAATCGAAAGGTCATCGTGAATCGCCCGCGCCGCTTCCTCCACCACGAGACTTTCGCCATCATTCAAAAAGACCGCCACTTCCGGTGCGGCTTGGCGACGGAGCGCCACCACGGCCACTAACCGCACCGCGACTGCACCGTCGGATCTTTTCTCGGCCAATTGCGCGGCCGAGGCACAGCCGGTGAGCCCCGCCACGACCGCCTGCCGGAGGACCGGCTCGGCGCCATCCCGCGCGGCCATCGCCCAGAGCGGACCAACCGCACTCGGCTCGCGAAATTTCCCCAAGGCAATCGCCGCTTCCGCGCGTACTCTGGGAGAATCATCACTGAGTAAACCCACCAACGCCGCACCGTCTTTTTTCGCCGCCGCACCGGACGCATCTCCCAGCATCCGCACGCTGTGCCGACGGATTTCTGGTTCACCATCGCGCAGCAGCGCCACCAACGGCGCACTCTCCGCGGCGTTGCGTCGCAGCAGTTGCCCATAACCCCACAGCGCGTGCAGGCGCGCAAAGGGCATCGCCTGACTCGACCGCGCGACCACCAGCAAGGCTTCCTTCCGCTCCCGTCGCGCCAGTTCGCCTTGCGCACCTTGGCGCACCCGCTGATCGCGATGAGCGAGCTGCGTGACCAGTTCCACCTCGCTCCGCCGCGCAAAACCCGCCCGCAAAATCTCGTGGGTCTCGACCCGCCAAGGATTACCGACCCCCGCTTTCGCATCGACGCGCCACAACGCTCCCAACCCATCCAGAGGATAACCGCCCATCCAATCCGCCATCATGAGCGAGCCATCCGGATGCCACGCCAGACCGATCCCCATAATCCCGTCATTCAGCACGCGCGCATCCACCATTTTAAACGTCGCGCCATCCCGCTGCGCCCGGAACGCCTTCATCTTTCCGGAAGGAAATTCGTTGAGAATAAACATCCCCCGCTGCGTCTCACTCAGCGCGGTACCGGGCTCATATTTAAACCCCGCCGGACCATCCGAGTAGTTGGCCAAGGCCGGCAGCATATAGGCCGGTTGGCCCGCAAACTGCGGCTTCCAGAGGCCTTCACGCATCCACGGGCTCTCCATCTTCATGTATTGAAAATTGCAGCGCCAGCCCGTGTCGCTCGCTTCCGGAATATAGACAAACCGCTCCCGCTCGCCAGGTTGATCGGCGTCGTTATCTACGCAGAAGAGATCGCCCCAATCATCAAAGGCCGGCTCTTGCGGATTGCGCAAACCATGCGCGAAAACCTCAAAGCCCGTCCCGTCCGGCTCCACCCGCATGACGCATCCTTCGTTTGGATACGCAAAGGTCCGCCCTTCCCGCGATGTCACGTTCGCCCCCTTGTCTCCGATGCTCCAGTAGATCCGCCCATCGGGCCCCACGCTCAAACCGTGCATATCATGACCCGCATAAGCAATATGGATACCAAAACCATGCACGACGATTTCACGCACGTCCGCCACGCCGTCATCATCCGTGTCTTTAAACCGCCACAGGTCCGGCGCGATCGTCGCATAAACCCAGCCATCATGATAAAGCACCCCCGCGGCAATACCCGTGACCGGCGTGTTAAAACCTTCGGCAAATACCGTGATCTTGTCCGCCGTGCCGTCCCCGTCGGTATCGCGCAATTGATAGATACGTTCCGAGTGCACGGTCAGATCTTTCCAATCGATGGAGCCATCCCCGTTATGGTCCTTCAAGGAGCCGCGTGGCACCCGTAACTTCCCCGGGGCCAGTTCCCGTTCATAGAACGCGGTCTTGTCCGCCACACTTTGGAGGCCGACGTCATCCGGGATCCAAAGCGCGTGCTCGCGGATGTCGAGATCGCCCACCTTGCGCCGCGTCGTCGCTGAAACATAGACGCGTCCCTGCGGATCGACGGTACAGGCTACGGGATCAGGGACATTCAGCTCGCCCGACCATTTGTGTAAAAGGAGTTCTTTGGTCGCCGCCACCGCCTCGCGGGAGGCCTCAGCTGGCCGCTTTGGCGCCGCGGCTTGCGCCATGAGAAGCGCCGGCAACGAACAAAATAAAATCAGCAAGCGGGCAACGAGCAAACCAGGCGAAGCAGAGGGCGGGACGCGCATAGAGTCCGCCATCGTGGCAATCGGAAAAGCCGAAGTCGCGAAAAAATTAACCGGCAACCCAGCGTTTTTTAATTTCCGCGGCGGCAACTCCCCGGCGTGGCCTTTCTCGAGGTGGCGGAGCGCGTGGCCCCAGCTCTGGAGTCAGCCCAGCGACGATCGCACGCCGAGCCCGAGGTCCGCCAGCACGTGGATGCAGGGCTAGTCGGTCTACTGCCCTCCTTGCGTAAGTTCAGGCACCGCGGGCCCCTTCCCCCAGCAGCAGGACCAAGCCTCGCGGCTTAAGGGTAAGCAAAGTTCCAGCTTAAGCAGATTTTCAAAACGACAGATTTTTGGTAACTGCTCAAGTCGATTCCCGGCCATCACGAGCACCGATCACCTCTGGCGCGGTGACCACAGGGGTCCGCCCAGTCCCCTGGGCGGCTCCGAGTCAGGAGACGCCCCTTCCGCACAGGGGACTGTGCGGACCACTTTCGCCGACAGTCGCTTCCGGCCCCACTCGCTGGGCTCGGTCGGCAAAGTCCGGATCAACGCGAGGTCCCCCCCCACCATCCAACTCCCGGCCTTGAACCATCCTGCTTTCCTCCTTGGACGAAGGCGACCCTCCCTCTGCAGTCCGAGTTCAGCCTAAAATTCGGCTTTCTTCGCGTAACGGGCGCGTTCACCGTCAGCGTTTTTCACCCTGAGCAGTTACCGTAACTGATCGGATGGACGCACTAAAATGTTGGGCTGAATTTTATCACCCTATCTTTCTGACTCTGCCGATGTCGATCACGGCGCCGCCCTCGTGGCGCTCGATCACGCCGGATGAATTTGCCCGGTTCGACGGTCAGGTCAGGCGGCCGGCTGGATCTTGAACTCGCCAACGAGGCGCGGCTTCACGTTACGGCCGGCGCCGGTGCGGGCATGGGCGGGTCGCCGATGCCACTGACCCGCGTTCGCGCCAGTTTTGGGTCCGCCCGAGCGGCCAACTGCTCAGCCTTCATCGGAATCGCCGCAGGGCTTAGCTTGAGATTCATGGGACGCTCGCCTCCGCCGCTTCGCCCGCCTCGTTTTTCGGTTTTTGCGTCAAAATAGTTCGCGCTTTATTTTCGAAGAAACGCCGGGCTCGGGCGCGCGAGTCCCGGCGCTCGGCCCAGCGGATTTTCCAGCGAAGCGCGGCGCCTGTCCGGCGGCCGCCCGGCTCAGGCTACGGCGATTTTAAGCGGCTTGGCGGCTTCGGGTTTTGGCAACGTCATACGCAGCACGCCGTCGCGCAGCTCAGCCCCGATCTTTTTCGTATCGATGGCGCCATCATGCGAGAGCACGAGTTCGTAAACGGCGTCACCACTTTCTAGATACACGGGGACCCACGTTTCCGGGCGCCGCCAAACGCGGCGGCCGATCAGCCGGACTTGCTGCTCGTCCGCGGTGATTTCAAGGCTGTCCTTGGTGACCCCAGGCAGGCGGACGGTGACGTTATACGTGTCGGGATTTCCCTTGATTTCATAGGTTGGTTTCACGGTTGGGATGGGTTTTGCCGCAGGCGCAGGAGCGCTGGGCGCAGTAACGCACGCGAATGAGGGCAGGATATTTTGCAGGAGAGACATGGCCGGATGGATTAAAGATTTTAGCGGGATGGGTGAATGGATGAAGACCGCGATCGACTACTGCACCGTCACGGTGATTTTCTTGGGCACGGCGACTTCGCGTTTGGGCAACGTGAGCGTCAGCATGCCGTTTTCGAAGGCCGCGGTGATCTTGTCGGTCGCCACGTCATCATTGATCTGCAGCGAGCGATTGAGCGCGAGGGACGGTTCGGCGACACCGTTCGCCGCGGGGTTCTTGCGAGTCGCCGCGATGGTCAGCAGGCCGTTGACGACTTCGATCGCGATGTCGGCCCGATTGACTCCGGGGAGTTCGGCCCGCACGTAGGTGTTCGCGTTGTCCTCGTAGAGATCCACCGGTAGGCGCGCCGCTGGTGTGGCCCCGATGGCAAGTTCATCGGGCGAGGCGGTAAACAGACGGTCCATCTCGGTCTCGAGAGCGGACCACGGCGTGGGTGTAAAGCTGCCCGAAAAAGGTGGCAGGTCGCGATGGTGTGAGGGTGAATAACGAACGAGTCTCATGGTGATAATCTCCGTGGGGAGTTGGTTTTTTGTTGGGAGGATTGCGCTGACTGACGAGATGCTCTCTTGCATTTGCGGTGCCGAGTCGCTCGCTCGCGCCAAGTGCCAAGCCCGGCGCCACTTGTTCATTTCGTAGCGGGCCGCATTGAGAAATTTCGTCGCTCACTGCGCCGTCGCACCTGGGAAATTTCGTCCCGAATTTCCAGCGGAAAGCAATCCGCTCGGGTTTGAGTTGCCGCCGGCAACCCCACCGCCCGCCTCATTATGACAACGCCGTTCAATCTCATCCTGCCCGCAAGGCGGTCAGGTATTGGCCCCATCACCAAATCGAGAACTCCCGCCGCGGTTGACTTCTTCAACGTGCCGTCAGGCCCACGGGAGGGCTTCGCCCTTCAGAGCGGCGGTCTCAGTCTGCCTGGAACGGTTCGACGGGCGGTTGTTCTGCCCGGAAATCGTGAGTTGCACTCCGGCCTAATCGCGTCGATCGCGTTTGCGCGTGAGGCGATCGCAGAGCGGGCTCCCCAAGATCAAAACGCCATCGCTTGCGCCGGGGAGTGCCGCCCGGCGCCGCCGTCAGAATAAGTTCCGACCCAGACCGCGCGGCGGTGCGAGCCGTCCGAGAATATTTGCGAGAGTTGGCGCGATGTCGTCGACCCCGATGCGCTCCGAGCGTAAACTGGGTATCACCCCGACGCCAAGCCACAGTAAAGGTACATGGGTATCGTAGTTGTAGGGCGTGCCGTGATTGGTGCCGGTCTTGCGATCGAGCCAATACGGTTTGGGAATATAGAGCACATCGCCGCTGCGCAGCGGATGAAAGCTCAACTGGGCGGCGGCCGCAAATTCCCCCGTCGCGCGGTGCGCCGCCAGTTCGGTGCGCGTGAACGCCGCCGCGATAAACGGAATCGTCAGCAGGGCATCACGCAGGACGGCCTCAGCCGCCGCCGGAGCCACGTTACGCTCCTTGAGGACGTCGATCGAGAAAATGAGCGCCGTGCTATCGGTCACGAACCAGCGGCGCCCCTCCGGCAACGCCCCGAAGGCTTGGGTGAGCGCGGCCTCACCGGTGGTAAGCACCCGCGGATGATCGATGCGTCCTGCGTCAATGCCGGGAGCAATGGTGCGCAACCGCTCCGGCATCGGAGGTGCTCCGTGATCGCCGGTCAGCAAAAGGGTGCAGTTCTTCAATCCGACTCGCTCGTCGATGACCTTGAACAGATCTGCCAGCATCCGGTCGGTGCGCAGCATCATATCCATCACCTCGTGACTGTCGGGGCCGTACTCATGGCCGATCGAATCGTTCACTGAAAAACTCACGCCCAGAAAATCAGTCACGCCGCGGCGTCCGAGATTTTCATTTTCCAGCACAGCGCGGGCGAAATCGACGAGCACTTCGCTCTTGAACGGAGAGAGCTCGAAGGCGTTGTAAAATGGAGCGGCGATCGTCGCCGCCCCGCCATCGATCCGCTTCGGCAGCGTGCGCCCCAAACCCAAGCCGGCGTATTCCCAGGGCACGTCGTCGGGCCCATGGATCTTCTCATAGGCGGCGAGCGGGAGTAATCGCTCCCACGTTTTTCCAAAGAACGACTCGACGCGGCCGACGTCGTTAAACGCCTGCACCCACTCCGGCAGTTGCTTCTGATAGTAGGTGGAGGAAATCATGCGGCCTTGGTCCATCCAATACGCGGCATCGGCCTGTTTACCGCCGAGCAGGATCGCCGAGCGATCTTTGCTCGAAATCGCGATAATCTTGGGCCGGCCGGCGTGCGCGAGTTTGAAGTCGTCGCTCACCGTGGTGGCCAGGAAATTGCGGGGAGATCCGCCCGCGGCCGCGTTGGCGGCCGGTAGCTTCGCGCCGCCTCGGGCCGCGCTCACGCCGATGAGTTGAACGGTGTCGTCATCAATACTATTAACTTTTTTCAGCGTCGCGCGATCGAGCCAGTCGTTCGCAATGATCCCGTGCACGTCTGCGTGGACCCCGCTCAGAATCACGGCGTGACCCGCGGCGGTCTTCGTGATGGACTGGCGATAGTGGCATTCGCTGAAGTACGCGCCCTCAGCCAGCATGAGTTGGATACCGCCCGGCACAAAGTGCTCGCGGTAACGCGCGATGAAATCTCCGCGAAATTGATCCACCACCAGCACCACCACCAATTTCGGGGGTTCGGCGGCCAGCAACGGCGCCGCGCTCCCCATCCAACTCGTTAAGGCGAGAGTGACCCAGGATAAGCGCGAGCCGAAGAACAGTGTTTTAGGAAAGGCCATTACGACGAGGGATAAAGGACGCGCGGGCGGAATAAAGGTCGTGATAACGTTGATACGGTGAGGTCAGTTCAAGCTTCCGTGGCCGAGATTTTATCAGAATTTTCAAAGCAGAAAGGCCTCACTCGGCGCCGAGGCGGCGACGGCTCAGAGAACGGCTGGGCCCGTTTCGTTCTGGAGAATCTGGTCGAGTGTCTGGCGATGACGGATGAGTCGAAATTGCTCGCGCGCTTGCAGGAGCACTTCGGGCGCTTCCGGGAAGGAGTTGTAGTTCTTCGTACTCATGCCCGCGCAATAAGCCCCCGCACCACCGATGACCACGAGGTCGCCGGCCACCGCTTCCGGCAAGGCGCGCATGGCCAAGGTCTCGGGCTCGCCGGGCGCGCAGCTGATGAGGTCGCCGGATTCGCAGCAATGTCCCACCACCACGTATTCACGCGTGCGGTCCGTCGGCTGGGCTGGATAAAGATACACCGGGTGCTGCGAGCCGTACAACGATGGCCGCAGGATCTCGGTCATGCCGGAATCGAGCTTGAGGAATTCGCGGGCGCCCGTGGATACGACGTCTTGCACCCGGCACAACACCGCGCCGGCGTTGGCGACCAAGAAGGTGCCCGGTTCGATTTCGAGACGCAGCGGTCGACCGTGGGTGGCGGCAAATTTCTCGAACGCGAGCTTCACGGGCGCGCCCACCACCTGGGGGTCGGTCCCTTTCTCGGCTGCCACGCGGGCGACCTTGTAGCCACCGCCAAGGTTGAGCGTGACGACGTCAGGAAAGCGCAGGACGAGGGCGAGGCTCGCCGCGGAGACTTCCTGCCAGACGACCGGATCGCTGCCGGAACCAATGTGCGTGTGAATGCGGACGACCTTCAGCTTGTATTGGGAAGCGATGGCCTGCGCTTGGTCCGCCCATTCATGCCAGATGCCGAAGGAAGAGTCCGGCCCACCGACGTTTGTCTTGCCCGTACCACCCGAGCCACGGCCGGGATTGAACCGTAGGCCGACTTGTTGGCCGGGCATCGCCTGACCAATCCGCTCCAGCTGCAGCAGCGAACAGGCGTTCACGTGGATGCCCAAGCGCAGGAGTTCGGCGAAATCGCCCGGCAGCTCCTGCGACGATAAGGAAATCCGCTCGGCCGAGACGCCGGCCTTGATCGCGCGGCGCACTTCATAGCCAGAGCTCGCGTCTAAATGGAGGCCCTTGGCGGCAAAGAGGCGAAGCACCGAGGCGTTCGGGCAGGCCTTCATTGCGAACCGGACCGTCAGCCCAAAAGCGTTCGGGAAGCCCAGCATCGCGTCGGCCTGAGCCTCGAGCGTGGCTTGGTCGTAGACGTAGCAAGGAGTGCCGTGCGCGGCGGCAATGGTCGACGCAATGGCGGGAGAGAGGAAAGGATGGTGCTGCACGGTATGGATGCACGAACTGTGGCATGCTGCCTCGGCCCTTCCAGCCTTTTTAACACCGCGAGCTTTTTAGGTATTCTTCCTAGAAAACTGGAGTGGTTAAGCGTTGGGGTGAAAGGTGGGCTCGGTTTTTTTCGGTCACGGCCAAAACCCGACTGTGGGGCGGGGCTGCCAGGAAACTGGATCTGCGGGGGGAGGGGTTGATTGGTTCCGCTGAAGACCATCCGGCCGACGTCACTCCGATCAATAATCGAACGCCGTCGTGAGCCGGTCGGTGTGGGGCTGGTTCCAGGCCGTGAGTTGGGTGGGGGAGACCTCGCGTTGATCCGGACTTTGCCGACCGAGCCTAGCGAGTGGGGCCGGACGCGGCTGTCGGCGAAAGGGGTCCGCACAGTCCCCTGTGCGGAAGGGGCGTCTCCTGACCCAGAGCCGCACAGTGGACTGTGCGGACCGCTTTGGTCACCGCACCAAAGGTGATCGGTGCTCGTGATGGCCGAGAATCGACCTGAGCAGTTACGTGAAAACAAAGGGATGCTTTCGCGGTCGAGCAACCGCGGGGCGACTCCTGGTTGAGAAGGGAGATCAGGTTTTCTGTAGATTGTCGCACGATGGGTTGCACCGATTGCTTGGCGAACAGGGCATGGGAAAGAATCACCGTGTTCTTGTTTCGTTTTATTGAAGCTGCCCAAGAGGGTAGGGCGCTCCTACGGCGCGGTCTCATGGCTCACGCGCCAGCCTCACGGCGCGAAGATAAAGCCTGAAAAGCCGTTCGCTGGTCGTGGGTCGAAATCGGCTGTTCCCAAAAGGAACCGATCCGGCACGGCGAATTGCACGATGAGGATTTTAACGAGTGGCGCGAACGCGACGCCACCGCAACTCGCGGATCGACCACCAGTCCCGCCGACCCGCCTGGGCCATGCGGCGGATGTCACGTTCGCCCGACTGGTTGGAGCACATGCTACAATTGGCGGGCAGATAGCCGGAGCCCGTCGTCGTTTCACGATGCCAAGACCAGCGTCCGTCGAGATGGAGATCGCGGGAGGTGTTAGCGTGCACGGATAAAAACGGTACGCGCCGCCATTTCCCGGTCCGTCGAGATGGAGATCGCGGGAGGTGTTAGCGTGCGAGGGGTCGAAGTCGGCCTCGCTGCCGCGTAGTGCGAGGTTCATGACGGCGCGGCGGCGGGCGGTGGCGGGCGGTGGCGGGCCTGGATTCTCAGCGACAGTGTTGGGCGAGCCAAGCGCGGCCCAACGCGGTGAGGCGGTATTTTTGGAGGCGGCTGTTGGGTTTGGCGGGGAGGGTGCGCTCGATGAGGCCGGCGGCAAGGGCGGGCTGAAGGTAGGTATAAAGAAAACGTGGGCGATGGGCCAATCGAAGGGTCGCCATCAGTTCTTGGGCCGACAATGCTTGCGATTCGAGCGGCGGAAGCAGGCGAGTGACTTGTTCGGCGACTTGACCTGCGACTTGACCTGCGACCTCCGGGGTGACTTCACTTCTGACTGGGTCGGTGACTGGGCCGAGGGCGTTCACGGCCTTCAGATATTCCGGAGTATAGCGGAACTCGAGGGCGATGCCGGTGCCATCCAAGATGAGTTTGGGCTTGGGTGATCCCGCAGCCGTGCGAGGGAACACACGATGCCGCACACGCTGCCGCATTCCCCGCGGTGCCGCGAATTTCCAGTTTTCTTTCACTGGCGCTTCCACGAGCATCCAGCTCGCCCCATGAAATCACGCGCTCCCCACACCCGCCCGAGACCGTCCTCGCTTCGCGGCCCCGCCACCGTGTTCGCCTTGTTCCTTTTCGCCGGCCCTGCCGCCAATCTCGGCGCGGCCGAGACGCCCCTCGCCCCCCCCCTTCATCAAAAGAAAACCCCGTCGAAATGCTCCCGTTCCTCGTCGCAACCGACAAGGACAACGGCTATGCCGCCGCCGGCACCATCAGCTCCGGCCGCCTCAGCACCAATCTCCTCATGACGCCGTCGTCCACCACGGTCCTCACTCGCGATTTCCTCAACGACCTCGGCGCCGCCACCATGGTCGAGGCGTCTTCGTGGCTGACCAGCGGCATCGAGCAACCGCAAGGTGCCGTGAACGGCTCCTCCATGAACGTCGATCCGAGCGACCGATCATTCCTTCGCGTTCTGCGGCTTTTCGGAACGTGAACGGCTCCTCCATGAACGTCGATCCGAGCGACAGCGGCGCCAACACCCAGCTTCGCGGCCAGGCCAGGCAGCCGAGCACGCGCAACTATTTCCCGAGCTCGACCACCCCGGGTGACTACAACGTCGAACGTCTCGAGGGCGCCGCGGGCCCCAACGCCATCCTCTACGGTGTCGGCGGCGCCGGCGGGCAGATAAATTACATCACCAAGCGCGCCCGCAGCTATAACTTCGGCCGCGCCCGCAAAGGCATCGATCCGAAACTGCTCTCGGAAATGCGACCGATCCGGTTTAAGGCCCGCGACGGCTGGGAAATTCCCGGCTACCTCACGATACCGATCGGCCGGCCCGCGACGAAGATGCCCATGCTCGTCATCCCGCACGGCGGCCCCTATGGCCCCCGCGACGTGTGGGGCTACAGCGACGATGTGCAGTTCTTCGGCCAGCCGCGGCTACGCGGTGCTGCCGGTCAACTACCGCGGTAGTGGCGGCTACGGGCTGGAGTTTCAACTCGGCGGCTACAAGGGCTACGGTCGGAAGATGCAGGACGACCTCACCGATGGCGTGAAATGGTGCATCGAGCAGGGCCTGGCCGATCCCGCGCGGGTGGGCATCT
>CAMDOF010000046.1 GCA_945903465.1 Opitutus sp. GAS368 | reverse complement strand
GGCGTCGGTGCCTTCGTCACCTCGATGCTCTCGACCATCGAAAGCGAAGCCTGCAGAAAGTCGAAGAACCGGTTGGTGCCGGAGGAATTGGTGTTGGCCATCTGCACGCCGTCCATCTCGACGGTGTTGAGGCTCGAGCTGATCCCCCGCACCATCACCTCGCGCACCAGGCCCGTGTCGCTGATGATGTTCAAACCCGGCAACCGTTGCAAAAAGGCGCCGACGTTGTCCTCGGTCGCGGTGCCGAACGCATCGCCGGCCACGACGTTTTTCAAGTTGGCGGCCTGGCGCTGGCGGGTGGTCGCAAGGGCGCTGCCCTCCCTCTCCCCGTCGACGACCAGCGCCGCCATTTTATAAATTTCGGAGGTAAGGCCAACATTTTGGACCAGCGTCTGGCCGTCCATCAGGGTCACGGCGAACGTCTGCGACGTCAGCCCCGTGTACGAGACGAGCAAGGTCACGCTGCCGGCAGGGGTGACCATCGCGTAACGCCCTTCCCGATCGGCCAGCGTCTGGCGGCCGGTCTCCCGCACTTCGATTCGCGCCCCTTCGAGATAGGCCGCGGTCGCCGCATTGGAGATCTGTCCCGTGATGGTGGCGCTTTGCCGGGACGACGCTCCGCTGGCGCTGCTGTCCGCGGCGTTGGAGGTCGGTCGGCCGGCCAACGCCAAGACAGACCAGGTACAAAGCAGGATTAAAGTGGAGTTTCGTTTCATACTAAATGGGCGGTTTTATTCCTAGGAAACTGGATTTGCGGGTGGGCGGGGTTTAAAGGGCCGGGCATGGTGGGGTTTGGATGAGTTAGCCGTAAATGAGTCCATTTTGAGATGGCGGCGGGTTGGCGGAGGCTGGTCTTGGGGCGCGGAACGGCTGGGACGGAAAGGGAGATTTCAGGTGCGAATCGAGGCGCTGGTTGCCGTTTGGGTGGGCAATCATCGCGGGGGTGCGATTGCGGAGGCAGACCTCCGGACCGCTCGGAGTCAAGGAGCCACCGTTTTTAAAATTTCCTCAGGCAGGTTCCGATGCGTCGGCGGGCACGTCGCCAGCCGTGGGGTCGGCGCGGGCAGTGTCGGCGGCAAGGTCAGCGGCGGCGGCGGCCGGCGGGTGGCTCTGGACGTCGGGGCGGGTGGTCTCCGTCCAGAAGACCGGTTCGCTCGCGGCGGCAGCGGGCTGGGGGCAGTCGTCGGTAAACAACTCTCCTTGCCCAGGCTCGTACGAGGGATCGACGGGGGCGCGCGGCCGCGCGAAGCCGGTCTGATCGAAGTCGTCCCGCGGGTCCATGGCAACGGCGCGGAAGCGGAGCGCCTCGTCATGGATTTTTGGATACGTGAGGTCCGCGGAAGCGGGGCGCGGGACCGGGGCGCGGGACCGGGGGGGATGGGACGACCGGATAGGTGGTGCCGGTGCGGGCGTCCACCACGACGGTGACGGCGGGGGCGAGCGGTCCGTGGGCCCAAGGGTGCTGGTGGGTGCGCGGGAGGTTGCGCGCGACGAGGAGCGTGGCGATCTCGGCGGTATCTGGGACGACCGCGAAGGAGCGAAGCTGCCCGGGCGGAGCGGACATTTAAGCGGATCGCCCCCAGACGTGTTCCTCGCGACATGATGGTAACCGCTCACCGCCCGGCCGGCAGCGATACTCGCGGCGGACCATAATCCGGCCGTCTCTTCCGACCGACAGTCGCACCAAGCCGTCCAGCTCGCCACGCGCGGCGCATTCTTACCCCGGTTGGGGTTTCGCCTGCGCGAGCGTCGCACCAAGCTGTCTAGCAGCCGGTCGGACTTTAGGGGTATTCCACTCGTTTTCCTGAATTTTAGCCCATTAAATTTATCAGACCCCTCCAAGAAAATGCCGCCTAAGCGATTCTGTGGCGTCGGCTTTTTGAAAAATCTGTCAGTCCGACAGCCGTCTATCTCGCCACGCGCGGCGCCGCCCTCAGCGCATACTCGCACCGCGTCACGCGTCACTGCTGTCCCCATCCCCAAAAGTCCGTGCAATACTTGCTCAAGGGTCATCCCCCACCCAACCACGATCATCGCCCTTCCCACCCGAACCTGCGAAGAATCTCAGGTTATCGTTGAAACGCGCCGACAAACGTTGAAAACTCCCGTTGACATGAATGGCATTGCGCCCGCCCCGCTCCCCTAACGCCCACCGTGATTCAGCACGTTTCGCTCCGCCGTTGTTGGTTGAACTACTTGTCGTTTTTTTGCGTCGGGTTGGTCGTCGGCCTAGCACCCGGCCTCGCTGGGGCGAGCGCGCTTCCGCCGAGCGCTCCAGCGGCCAGCAGCCCCAGCCGTGACGCCATGCTGCTTTTAAAAGGGGAATGTTTTTCGTGCCATAACGAGAAGAAGAAAAAAGGGGGGCTCGTCCTAACTTCGCGAGAGTCCCTGCTCCGTGGCAGCGCGAGCGGACCGGTCGTCGAACTCGGCCGGCCCGATAACAGCCCCTTGGCGAACGTCCTTTTAGCGGACGCCGATCCGCACATGCCCCCGGAAAAACAACTGACGGAGCCGCAGATGCAGCTACTTCGAAGTTGGATTCAAAGCGGTCTGCCCTGGGATCAGGCGGCCTTGACTGAGGAAGAAACCAAGCCCGTGCCGCTTTCCCCTCTGCCGGCAACCTATCATCCCATTCTCGCGCTGGCCTTGGACCCAGCAGCCAAGCGGTTGGCCGTGGGGCGTGGGGGCGCGATCGTTTTCCACGACACTTCCTCGCCAGACTTTCCGGTGCTCCACCAAACGGCTGCCCATATCGACGCCGTGCAGTCGCTCGCATGGAGCGCAGATGGGCGCTGGCTCGCCTCCGGCGCTTTTCGGCGCATCGTGCTTTGGAACAGCGAATCCTTCGAGGCGCAGCGGGAATGGACGGCCGAGTTACGGGGGAAGGTCACCGCTCTACAATTTTCCCCCGATGGCAGTCAGCTCGTGCTCGCCGACGGCGTGGCCGGAAAAAGCGGCTTTGTGCGCGTGATCGGCCTACCCGAGGGGCGCATCCTCTCCACTTGGCTCGCCCACGACGACACGATCTTCGGACTCGATTTCAACCGAGAGGGCACCCGGCTCGTCACGGCCGGCGGGGATAAATTGATCAAAGTATGGGAACTGGCATCCCGCAAGGAACTGGCCCGGCTCGAAGGGCACGGCGCCCAGGTTTTAAGCGTCGCTTTCAACCCCGAAGCCACGCAGGTGGCGAGCGGCGGTGCGGATCAGGAACTCAATGTCTGGGATGTGCAGACGGGCGAAAAACTCATCAGTCTGGGAACTCATACCAGCGCGGTGACCGCCGTGCGTTGGCCGGGAGATGGGAAAACCATCGTGGCCGCCACCCACCAAGGGGCCGTCTTTACCTACACTAATCTCCAGCCCCACGCTGGCACCGAACGTTCGAAGGGAGGCGATGAGAAAAAAATCGGTGACGCCGGCGACACGCTTTTTTGTGCGGTCAGCACGTTGTCCCCCAGCACGATTTTCTCTGGCGGCCACTCGGGTCAGGTGCAGGTATGGAGCGGCGAAGGTAAATTGGTTGCAAAGCTGGCGCCGCAGCCGGCGGAAGGGCAGACTGCGCCAGAACCCGCTGGGGCCAGCGCGACGGCCAAGTTCGGTTCGAGCGCATTGCCACCACTCAGTTTTTTGCGCGATGTGCTGCCGGTTTTAAATCGCGCCGGTTGCAGCACCGGTTCCTGTCACGCGAAAGCCGAAGGCCAAAACGGATTCAAGCTATCCGTCTTTTCGTACGATCCCAAAGCTGACTACGACGCGATCGTCAAAGGTGCTCGGGGCCGTCGCGTCTTCCCCTCCGCGCCCGAGCAAAGCTTAATTGTGCAAAAGCCGACCACCGCGATTGACCACGAGGGCGGCCGCCGGATCGAACCCGGATCAGAATTTCACCAGGTGCTGGTCCAATGGATACGTGAGGGCATGGCCTATCGCGGAGTTAACGAACCGGAGCTGCAGCGGATCACGGTTTCTCCACACACCAGCGTTTACCACAAGAAGAGCGAGCGACGCCTGACCGTCGAGGCCCACTACTCTGACGGCGGCACGCGGGATGTCACGCGGCTGGCGGCGTTTGCCTCGAACGACCTCGAGATTGCCGCGGTGAATGCCGACGGCCACGTGCGGGTCGGCGCGGTCTCAGGGCAAGGGGTCATCGTGGCCCGCTACATGGGATTCGTGGCAGATGCACAAGTCACCGTTCCCGCGGAGCACCTGATACCAGAAAGCCGCTACGCTTCGTTGCCAAAAAACAATTTCATCGACGAACTTGCCTACGCGCAGTTCCAGCGGATTGGCCTTTTACCTTCGGAGTTGTGCACAGATGCCGAGTTTCTCCGCCGCGCCAAACTCGATGCGGTCGGCCTCTTGCCCACACCTGAAGAAGTGCAGGCATTCACGGCCGATCCTTCATCCAAAAAACGCGAGGCGCTCATTGCCCGGATTCTGGAAGAGCCCGCCTATGCCGACTATTGGGCGAGCAAATGGGCCGACCTCGTGCGGCCCAACCCCGACCGCGTCGGCTTGAAGAGCGTCTTCATTCTGGACCAATGGCTCCGCCAAAGCTTCCGGAAAAACCAGCCGTATGATCAATTCGTGCGCGATATTCTTCTGGCCGAAGGCAACAACCATCGGGATGGACCTGCGGTGATTTATCGGGATCGCCGCGAACCGGCGGATCGCGCCACGATGTTCAGTCAGCTTTTCCTGGGCACCCGCCTCGAATGCGCGCGCTGCCATAATCACCCGAACGAAAAGTGGACGCAGAACGACTTTTACCAGTTCGCGGCTTTTTTCGGTTCTCTAAAACAGAAGGGAGCGGCGATTTCCCCGCCCATTTCAGCGGGGACCGAGACCTTTTATTTCGCCGCGGGCGGTACCGTCAAGCATCCCGTCTCGGGCGAGGTAATGGTGCCGCGCCCGCTGGAAGGCAGCTACGAGCCTGAGCCCACAGGTAGCGACCCGCGGCGCGCCCTCGTCGATTCACTGACGGCGGCGGACAATCCGTATTTCGCTCCCGCGGCCGTCAACCGAGTCTGGGCCAACTTTTTCGGCCGTGGATTGGTCGAATCCGTAGATGATTTTCGCATCTCCAACCCCTGCGTTAATCCTCCCCTGCTCTCGGCGCTGGCTCGAGATTTTGTCGTGCACGGTTACGACCTGAAGCAGCTCATGCGCACGATTATGGGGTCGCGCCTCTATCAGCTCAGCTCGACCCCCAACGAATTCAACCGTGCGGACACCCGTAATTTTTCCCGTGCCTACCGTCGCCGGTTACCGGCCGAGGTGCTGCTCGACGCGGTTAACGACGCCACCGGCGGGGCGGATACGTTTACGGGGATGCCACTCGGAACCCGCGCGATGCAGGCCTGGACGTTCAAGATCGAATCCCACTTCATGGATGCTTTTAGTCGGCCTGATCCCAGCATGGATCCACCGTGCGAGCGCGATACGCACATCAGCGTCGTGCAATCCCTGCACCTGATGAATTCCAAGGCGCTGCAAGCCAAACTCAGCGGCAACGGCGGACGCGCCCGCGCGCTCGCTGACAGCGCGAAATCACCAGACGAAGTCGTAACCCAGCTTTATCTCACCACCGTCAACCGCGCGCCCAACTCCGATGAACTCGCAGTCGCCACCGCAGCTTTCACCGCGGAAAAAGCGACTCGCCAGAGTGCCACGGAAGATGTTTTTTGGGCGTTGCTCAACTCCGCCGAGTTTGTGTTCAATCACTGATTCTTTCACGCGGCCTCCCCTGCCTCAGCACCAACGATTTCTCTGCCAAACGCCATGAGCTCACCCACCCATAATTGTGCCGGCATGCGGCGCCGCGATTTTCTTCAACTGGGGATTGGCGGAGGATTGGGGATTGGCTTGTCCGACCTCCTCCGTTTACAGGCCCAGGCCGCTGCGATCTCGCCCAGCCCCGACAAGTCCGGTCGCAGTGGTCGCAAGCCGATCAACTGCATCATGGTGTGGCTAGATGGCGGACCTTCCCATTACGAGACCTTCGATCCTAAACCCAATGCACCCACTGAAATCCGCGGATCGCTCGGGGCGATTTCGACCTCGGTCCCCGGGGTCCAGTTCAGTGAAGTCGTGCCCCATCTAGCCAAGGTCGCTGACAAAGTGACGATCGTCCGCTCCATCTGCCACAAAGACCCGAATCATGGCGGCGGCAATCACTACATGATGACGGGCGCGAAGACACCAGTCCCGGTCGCGTGCGGCGCTTCGGTGACATTTCATCCGTCCTTCGGTTCAGTGGTCTCTCATCATCGGGGAATCCAGAATGGGCTCCCGTCTTATATGTCGCTGCCCCGAGCTTCCCGGAGCGGTGGACCGAATTTTCTCGGAGGCAAACATGCACCTTTTGTTATCAACGGGAATCCACACGAGAAAAATTTCCTCGTTCGAGACGTCGTCTTGCCTTCGGAAATTAGTGAAGCCCGCGCCGCTTCCCGCCGCGAGTTGCGAACCTCGCTCGATCGGATGCTGCGCTACACCGATAAGCTCGCGGACGACCCCGCCGTCACTTTTGATCAATATTACCAGCAAGGAATCGACATGGTCTTGTCGCCGCAGGCGCAAGCGGCGTTCGACATCCACCGAGAAAACGAGCAAGTGCGCGCGGCGTACGGCCGGAACGATTTCGGACAACGCCTGCTGATGGCCCGACGCCTCGTCGAAGTCGGCGTTTCATGGTTGACCGTTTATTTTGGCGGCTGGGACCACCACACCAAATTGTTTGAAGCCTACAAAGGCGAACAAGTGAAGAAGCTGGACCAAGGCGTGGCCGCTTTGATCAATGATCTCGATGAGCGCGGTCTGCTTGAAAACACCATGGTGGTGGTCCTTGGAGAATTCGGGCGGACGCCCAAAGTAAACAAGGATGCCGGGCGCGACCATTGGCCTCATGCCATGTCCGTTTTAATGGCAGGCGCGGGCATACCGAGGGGGCAAGTCGTGGGCGCCACCGATGCCAAGGGCTACCACGCATCCGAAAACGTGTATCGCCCCGAGGACTTTGCGGCCTCGCTCTATTCGAAGATGGGCATCGATCACTCGCAAACGCTGCACACGAATACTGGCCGACCAATCCAATTGGTGAATAACGGGCGGCTGATCAAGGAGCTCTTCGTTTGACGCGCGCGCGACGACTGACGGATCCCGCTCGCAGTAATCGATTCTTGGCCACCGGTTCGAGCGTTCAAGATCGACCGATTAATCGGAGATCAGATCCGAGCCGAACCCACGAACCGGGAGCGGGCCGCGCGAATGCTGAACGGAATATTCCTAGCCCCGCCGGCACGGTCAGCCACCTCGCTCCCAACCGGGCAGAAAAAGCCACGACCTTTACGCGCTGCCGATCCGCGAGAGATCGGGTACCCCTTTCGTTATTTTTAGCGCTCCTGCTCCCAGTGATCTTTTATGGCGAAGCCGGCTACCTGCTCGGCGCAATCCCCACCCTCACTCACCTTTACCCTGTGGCGGTCCAAGTTGGGACGACCACCACCGTCACCGCCGTCGGTAAATTTACCCCTTGGCCTCCGCAAGTCTGGACGGATACCCCGGGCATTTGCTTCAGCGCCGAGAAGACCAACGGCCAGTTCACCATCGAGGTGCGGGCCGATGCCGCGGTCGGACCCCATTTGGTGCGCGTTTTCAACGAAGCCGGCGCGAGCGCACCCCGGTTTCTGATGGTGACAGCGGATCAGCAAGGCAAAGAAACTGAACCCAATGATGAATTTGCGAAGGCTCCGATGGTTGCGTCCCTGCCCGCCACGATCAATGCACGCTTGGACAAAAGCGGCGACGTGGATTCTTACAAGCTGCGGCTGGAGGCCGGACAAACGCTCATCGCCTCGGTCGAAGCCTACCGTCTCGCCTCCCCCATGGACGCCGTCTTACGCCTCGTCGATGCCCACGGGCGGGAACTCGCCCTCAACCACGACGACGGCCGCACATTTGATCCGTTACTAGCTTGGGAAGCTCCGGCAGCCGGCGCGTATATTTTACAAGTTTTTGGCTTCGCCCATCCAGCGACGTCTGACGCGAAATTTACCGGCAGCGATGCTTGCGTCTATCGCCTCCATCTCTCAGGCGGGCCCCAGATCCGCTACACGCTGCCCTTGGGCATCTCGAGGGCGGGGACCACGAAGCTGCGCGTGTTTGGCTGGAACTTGGGGGTGCTGGCTGAACGTGAATATGCGGTGGATGGGACGCGTTTTCCTCCGGGATCGCGCGAGGCGACCTGGCGTCCGCCGCAAGTTGAAAATGCGCTCACCCTCGCGCTGGGTGACGGGCCCGAGTTGCTGGAATCGGAAATTCGCGAGCTGGCCGCGGGGGCACCCGGACTCGCGGCGCCGTTTGCCGTCACGGGCTGCATCGAAAAAATAGGCGAGGAAGATCGCTTCATTTTTCGTGCCACCAAAGGTGAACAACTCTCGCTCGCAATTCAGTCCGCGTCGCTGGGGTTTCCTTTGGATGCGTCGCTGACGATTCAAAATGCCGGCGGCAAGGAACTGGTCCGGAACGACGACGGTGACACCGCTGATCCGCAACTGGCGTGGACCGCACCAGAGTCAGGCAACTATACGGCGGTGGTGAGAAGCGTGCTGCATCGCGCCGGCGCAGATCATCTTTATCGGCTGAGCATCCAACCTCCACGACCCCAGCTCAAGGCGACCATCGTGGAATCAGCCTTTGCGATCGCGCCTGGAAAAACTCTCGCGATCAAGGTCGCCGCGAAGCGGATCCAAGGCTTTAAATCCAAAGCGACGGCCTCGGTGGTCGGACTGCCGAAAGGCCTGACGGCGAGCCCCGTTGAGATGAATGAGACCGAAAAAGAAATCACGTTGCAGCTCGTGGCGGCGGCAGATGCGGGCCCCTTCAACGGCCCTTTTCAAATCCATTTTTGCCCAAGCGACGCTCACAGCATCCCACCTGCGATCCATGAAATGGTGACAACGTCTCTCAAAAACGGGGTCCCGCAAGGCTTTCGGGATTTGGTTATTCCTTCCACCCAAGATCTCTGGCTAACGGTGTTGATCGCCCCCCCGTCTGAGCCGGCGGAGACGAAGTAGCGGCGCGGGCGACTTGCCCAGGCACCCGCGGCAACACCGATCACCAAGCTGGCGTCGCCTCCGCTAATCCAGTGCCGCGGGGCTCTCCACCGCGCCCGATCCGCCCCCAGTCGGCCCAGCGGTGAAACCATCCCACCACTCACCGAAGCCCGATCCAGCCCGCCGCCCAACCACGCGGGGCGACCACTGCGGCCCGGATGCCAACTCGGCCCGCTGCGACCACGCGCCACCCGCGTCCACGCAGGACCATGGTCAACGCAGTTTCACAACTTGCGCCTGCCGGACAAAATCAGGATCTACGGTCACGCCAAAGCCTGGCCCGGTGGGGCAGCGCACGCTGCCATTTTCACATTTAAGCGAGGACGTCGCACAGGACACCGGGATGGTCGCGTCACCCTTAAATTCCTGAAAAGGACCCATGTTGGGGGTGAACGCGGCGAACTGCACCACGTCAAGGTGGCCGAGGCCTCCGCCCGACATGTGTGGGACCAAATCCATGCCGGCGGCCGCCGCCATCCGCGCCACCTTCGTCGCCCGAATAAAACCGCCCCCGTAGTGAAGGTCGGGTTGCACAATATCCATCGCCCGATGCGCGATACACCAGCGCCACCGATGTAAACTAAACTCCTGCTCGCCCATCGCGATGGGGATGCTGAGGGCAGCCGCGACTTGTTGCGTGCTCCATAAATCATCAAACTCGCAAGGCTCCTCGTAGAATGCATAACGCTGTGCTTCCATGATCCGACCGATCCGGATCGCCTCGGAAACATCGTAAGAACTATTGGCATCGGCATAAAGCGTCATCGCGTCGCCGAACGTTTTTCGCACGAGCGGAATGAGTTTTTCGGTGCGTCCCGGTAACGAATCCGCGTTGCGACTCATGCGACCGCCCAATCGAAATTTTAGCGCCCGCACACCCGAACTGCCGACAAGTTTCTCGAGAAAAGCGATTTCAGCCTCCGGAGAATTCCCGCGATTGCCGCTCGCGTAATAAACCGGAATCTCACGCCGACGCGCTCCTCCGAAAAAATCCGCCATCGCCCGTTGCGCCGTTTTGCCCATCAATTCCAGCAACGCCTGCTCCACCGCCATCATCGCCACCCAAAAAAGCAGGCCCTGCATTTTGTAATTACTCCCCGCGCGATACGCGTCCCATTGCAGCGACTCAATCAACCGGGCGTCCTTGTTTAAAAACTGGGGCGCCGTCCAGTCCAAGAAAAGCGGAAACGCTTTTGCCATACTCGCTGGATTCGGAACTGTGATCGCTTCCACGCCGTCCGTCGAACGAGCGCGGACCAGAAAATTTTTCCCATTCCGCAGCAACTCAATCGAAGCCACGGTCACCGGTGCCTTGACCGACGTTAAGTCCAAAACCGGCGCATCCATGATGCGTTGTAAAGCCTCATAAGTAGGAGCTGCCGAGGCCGGCACCGCGGCCGCGAGCCCGCGACTGGAACCTAGCAACGCCAACGCGGCGGAGTTTTTGAGAAATGTCCGACGCGGTAGCGCGGAAAAACGACGAGGTGTTAGCATATGCGAAGGGGAAGATGCCCGCTAATGAAGGTGACTGGATTAATCCCTACCGCGTCAGCAAATAATCGAAACCGCAAGCATTCATGCCTCCGTCGAAAAACTCCCGCTGACCGCGACCACCGAGCGGCCCTTGCCCCGCCGCGAACGCGCTCGACCTGCGGCCGAGGCTAACGCGAAAAAAGCATATGTCCGACCGGGCTGTCGCCGCGACTCCACCCGCAAAGGCTCAGAACATCTCCACGCGGCCCTAACGCGCGACTGGCTCGGCCCGCCAGACTTTAATGTCATCGAAGAATCCATCTTTACCCGCAACCCCCAGCTCAATTTTGGACTTGGTGGCGTGGGCGATGCCCGAAGACCGCAAAAAACCCGCTGGTTTGCCATCAATCGTGACGCGCATGGCATCACCGACCGTTTCAACCACGAGGGTGTACCATTTCCCCGCCTGGAGCTGGGCCGGATACGTGACGCTCCGCCCCGCCAGTAACTTGGCCCGCTCCGCCTTTTTTGCGGGCTCTTTATTCATCGCATAGATGTCGTTCCGCATCGTGCCATCGCGCTCATCAATCAGCGTGACGCCATTGAGACGCACCTGAGCGCGGCAAAGGTGGCCGTAATGGGCGCCTGCGTAGGCCCGATCATCAAACTCGACGTCAATCATCGAAGCGCCTTCGAAGCGTATCCGAACTTCCACGACACTATCTTTCGTGGGAATTTCCAGACCATGCACAGCGGCGTGCGGCGTCATCGCCGCCTTCCCATCCGAGGCCGGGACCAGCGTATCCCGAGTCTGGGTGCCCTTGAGGGTGCCTTGCTCGATCGTAAAGGTGGGGACAACCCGATGCCAGACCTTGGCCGGCGTGGCCCCCTCGAAGTCATCGGCGAAAAGTAATTCTTTTTTTACGGCGATCGGACCGGTGGGAATTGCCGATAGATCCGCGGCGTAGACGGCGGAACTAAGCAAGAACAAGAGTACGGGGAAGAGGTGGAGTCTCATGGAAAGACGCCGAGTCAGTCCGACTGATAGGAGAATCACTAGCCTGAACGAACATCATCACGCAAATCGCAAGCGGCGCACCGCGCGTAAGACAGCCCCGCCTCCACCGCCGCGAGGGATGCATTTGCCGCGCGCAATCTCCCACCACTTTCTGGTTTCGCCGCCAATGGCGCGAACAACGACCAGCGCTTCACGAGTGACGCGTTTTAGGCCACCGGGTCCGCGACGTTTAACCAAAATCGCGGACGGATCTCATTCGGCGGTCGCTTCGACGACGGCACGGCGCGCAACAGCACAAAAAACCCCGGAAGAAATCCGATAACGTTCGACGGCGTCGTGACCAGGTGTGACCGGCGGCGCGAACACCGTCGATTTCTGGCGATCAGGAAATCACCGGAGCCTGGTGAATGCTTGGTGCCTTAAGCGCATGTCATGCAGAAAGAAAAGTTTAAGAAGAGTTTTTTGATGAAGTTTCTAAGAAAATACTCACTCGGGCGAAGGTGAGATCAAAATCGCCAGAAATGCACGATTTCACGATCGCCGCTGGCACGCCGAGGAATTAATTGTGCCCAGCAGAGGCTTATCGCGCCAAAGCGGGATCGCGGGAGGATTTCGTGGCACCTAGCGGGGAAGCCGAAAGGGCCGCCGCCTTCTGACGGCGGGAAGCCGCGGTGAATCGATCAAGATAAACGTAGATCACCGGGGTAATATACAGTGTGAGCAACTGGGATACGACGAGCCCGCCAACGACGGCGAGCCCAAGGGGGCGTCTGGAGTCGGCCCCTGCCCCTAGGCCCAAAGCAATCGGGATCGCGCTGGCGAGCGCCGCAAACGTGGTCATCATAATCGGCCGAAAACGAACGAGACACGCCTCAACGATCGCCCGCTCGGCGGAGATCTCACGCTCCGCTCGTACGGCGAGTGCAAAATCGATCATGATAATCGCGTTCTTTTTCACAATCCCCAGCAACAAAATGATGCCGACATAACCCATCACGTTGAGCTCCTCTTTAAAGAGCCAGAGCGTAAAGAGTGCGCCAAAACTCGCAGCGGGCAGACCGGAGAGAATGGTGAGCGGATGAATAAAATCCTCATAGAGAATCCCCAGCACGATATAAATCACCAGCACAGCCATGACGAGCAACAGGGCCAAACCCTGCAAGGATGAAGTAAACGCCTGCGCGGCTCCTTGGAAGGCGTGGCTGATGGTCGCGGGCAATTCCCGCCGCGCGAGTTCGCTCACGGCGGCGGTCGCTTCGCCGAGGGAATAGTTCGGCCGTAAATTAAATGAAATCGTCACCGCGGGGACTTGCCCGAGGTGGTTGACCGTGAGCGGCCCCACCTCGCGTTTCAGCTCGGCCACCGCGTCGAGCGGCACGGCCTTGCCGCTTTTCGTACGTAAATAAAGCAGGGATAAGGCATCGGCATTTTTTTGAAATTCCGGGGCCATCTCCATGATGACGAAATATTGATTCGTCGGAGTATAAATCGTGGAGACTTGGCGCGAACCATACCCGCTGTAAAGCGCCTCCTCAATCTGTTGCGGAGTAATGCCCAAAGCGGCGGCGCGGTCGCGCTTGATCACTACCCGCAGTTGTGGATTCGAAATCTGCAAATCCGAATTCACATCTTGCAGCCCTCCCATCAATCGCATTTTCGACTCCATTTTTTGGGAGGCCGCGTAGAGATCATTCAAGTCGGTGCCGAAGAGCGTAAACTGGTAGAGCGCCTTCGTCAGCGATCCGCCAATGCGGATCGGCGGAAGTATCTGCGGATAGGCCCGCAGCCCAGGCACGGCCGCTAGCTTCACCCGCAAATCTTGCACGATCGCGGCCGCCGACGGCCGTTCTTCCCGCGGCTTCAAGCGCATAAAAATACGGCCTTGATTCATCGTGGAAACCGTGGGCCCGC
Source organism: Opitutus sp. GAS368 (assembly GCA_945903465.1). GTDB lineage: Bacteria > Verrucomicrobiota > Verrucomicrobiia > Opitutales > Opitutaceae > ER46. Next base: position 32,478 of record CAMDOF010000046.1, on the reverse strand, counting down.
CACCCAGCGCAGACATAAACGCCTCGACCGAGGGATGCTGGGCGACGATCGCCGCCGCCGCCTGCTGATGCTTGACCATCTCGCTGAACGACACGTCCTGCGCACCCTCCGTGAAAACAAAAATCTGCCGCGTGTCGTCGGAGGGGAGAAAACCCGTGGGCAAAGACCGGCCGACCCACCACGTCAGACCAATCATAAGGACGGCGATGCTCACCGTGAAAAACCGATGCCGCATCGCTACCCGCAAGGAGCGCTCGTACAGGGTGATCCAACCGACAAAAGCCCGTTCACTCAATTGGTAGAGTCGACCGCGCGGAGGCGCGTCAGCGCGGTGAGTCGGTTTGAGAAAGCGGCTGCACAACATCGGTGTGAGTGTGAGCGAGACGATTCCAGAAACGAGAATTGAGGCCGTGATAGTGACGGCAAACTCGTGCAGCAAGCGCCCGAGAATGCCTCCCATAAAGAGCACCGGGATAAAAACCGCCACGAGCGAGAGCGTCATCGAGAGGATCGTGAAGCCGATCTCCCCCGCGCCCTTCAGGGCGGCCTCCCTCACCGGCATACCCTGCTCAATGTAACGCACAATATTTTCGAGCACCACAATCGCGTCGTCGACGACAAACCCCACCGAAAGCGTCAGAGCAAGCAGGGATAAATTATCCAAGGTGTAACCGCAAAAATACATCACGATAAACGAACCCAAGAGCGCCATCGGGATCGCCACGGATGGGATGACGGTCGCGGTAAACGAGCGCAGGAAAATAAAAATCACCATCACGACCAAGGCGACCGACAGCACGAGGGTGAACTGCACATCGTGGACGGACTCACGCACTGAAATCGACTTATCCATAAGGACCTCAATGGACACGGAAGCCGGCAATTGCTGACGGAGGCTTGGCAAAAGTTCGCGGACGCGACGGACGACTTCGATGGTGTTCGTGCCCGGCTGACGTTGCACGCCGAGGCCGATCGCCCGCGTTCCCTGGTCGCCCTTCCGCCCGCTATAAAACCAGTAACCGACACGATTTTCCTGCACGTTATCAATGACCTTGGCGAGCTCTCCGAGACGCACCGGTGCTTGGTTGCGATAAGCAACGACGAGCTGATTGAAATCGGCGCTGTGGGTAAGTTGACCGGAAGCGACGACGGTGACCGTTTGCTGATCGCCGTCGAGTGCACCCGTGGGCAGATTAACGTTATGGGTGGCGAGGGCGGTGCGCACTTCATCGAGGGTGATGCCGCGACTGGCGAGCGCCCGCGGGTCGAGTTGGACGCGCAACGCATATTTTTGAGCGCCGTAAACCTGCACGAGGGCGACGCCTGGGAGCGTGGAAATTCGCTGGGCGATGCGGGTCTCCGCAAACTCGTGCACGACCGAAAGTGGCAACGACGGCGACACGACCGACATGAAGAGAATCGGTTGGTCGGCGGGGTTTGTTTTGCGAAATGAAGGGGGTGCCGGCATGTCGTTGGGCAGCCGGCGTTGCACCGCCGCGAGCGCGGACTGGACGTCTTGGGCAGCAGCGTCGATGTTTCGCTCGAGGGCAAACTGTAACGTGATGGCCGTGGCGCCGAGAGAACTGCTCGAGGTCATCGAATCGATCCCCGCGATCGTCGAGAACTGTTGTTCGAGTGGTGTCGCGACGGCGGAGGCCATCGTTTCCGGAGTGGCGCCGGGCAGATTGGCCGTCACTACGATGGTTGGAAAATCGATATTCGGCAGGTCGCTGACCGGTAAATAACGATACGCCATCGCGCCGAAGACACACAAAGCCAGCGTCAGCAGCGTGGTCATGACGGGCCGCCGGATACACGCAGCGGAGATGTTCATGGGCGCGGCGCTCCGGCTGGGGTTGCGGCTTCGCCCATGGCCGCAAGAATCTTGATCTCAACCTTGGCCCCGGGCACGAGGCGCAGATGGCCATCGATGACGACCACCTCGCCGGTCCGCAGGCCCTCCGCCAAGATTAATTCGTCGCCCGCGGACCGTTTAATTTTTACCGGGCGAAGTTCCACTTTTTGATCGGGGCCCACCACGTAGACCATCGAGCCGTTCTGGCTGGTCTGCACGGCGGTCGCGGGCACGACAATCGCGGCCAGATCGACGCCAACTTGAGTGCTTACCTGCACAAACTGCCCCGGCCAGAGCACGTGGTCGGAGTTCGGAAAGACCGCCTTCAACAGAATGGTGCCGGTCGTTGCGTCGACCGCGTTGTCGAAAAAACTCAATTTACCATCGGTCCGAGAAAGTCCCGAGACGCGATCCGTGACCGTGACGGCCGCCTGTTCGTCGAGCAGCGCCGCTCGAATCGCTCCCAAGGCACTTTCGGGAACCGCAAAGGCCGTAGAGATGGGTGTAAGCTGATTGAGCGTGACAATCGACTGGTTGACATCGTTGGCCTTCACGAGGGCGCCTTCGTGTAAAATGAGCTGCCCCGTGCGGCCGTTAATGGGGGCGATGATACGCGTGTAACCGAGCAAGAGCTCCGCGTTGGCGACGGCGGCCTCTTTCGCCTGGACCAGCGCCTTGGTGGTTTCAGCCTTTGTATTCAGCAGGGCGAATTGCTCCTTGGAAATCGCCTCCTGCTGATCGAGTCGCTGATACCGGGAAACGTCGGCTAATGCCTTGGTCGCCTCCGCCGCCACATTCGCCAAATCGGCGTGCGCCATCCGCAAGGAATTTTCGAAGGGCCGACGATCCAGCGATACGAGCAAAGCCCCCACCTTTACCTCATCGCCCTCTTTAAAATGGATCTGCGCGATCATCCCATCGACTTGTGATTTGACCGAGACAGCCCGCAACGGCTGGACCGTGCCGATCGATTCAATTATCCGCGGAACATTCCGTTGACGAGCGACGGCGGTTTGCACCGGGACTGGTGGAGCGGATGGGGCGGGGCCAGCCGGCGCTGCGGGCTGACAAGCCGCTAGCAGACCAACCACTACCGTGGTGATTACGAAGGAAATCGGAAAATACATAGGGACTAAAAAAAGCCGCAAAATAAAACCCAAACGGTTGGCACAAGCTGTTAACGCCTAACCAGCCAGCCGCCTCCTGCAAGACCGGAGAATACTTCAGGTAAAAAAACGGATCGCAGATCCGCGCATCTGGCTTGACCGCGATGCCGAGCACCGCGGAGCGAGTTGGTAACCTGGGGGCCTCGTAATGGTCGAGCCACGTCGGTCCAACCCCGTTGGTCCTCCCCTGCCCTGTGCCGCATCGAGGAGGCACCCCGTGCGGGTGTAACGCGGCACCACCGACCGCGCGCGCGGCCCGCACCAGACCACGGTCAGCTCCGCGATCACGTCAACCCACGGACCGCGCGCGCGGCCCGCACAGTGGTAGCCTGTGGACACGGCAGAACCGCACGCCACCGACCGCGCGCGCGGCCCGCACAAACGCCGCGACAATTGCCCGCGGATCGCGTCCAGCGTGCGCCCACCGCTGCGCGCTGCAGAAAGACGGTCTCGATTCTCGACATCCTCCCGCCCAGTTGCTCTATTTTCCGGTCGCTTCTCGCGCACACCCTCTTCGCGTATCCGCACTTTAATCCCTGCCCCCTCACCTTCCCTTTTTAGTAACGTACCATGAAGCCGTACCCCGCATCCACTCATCGGATTGATTTTTTGCTCCCCAAAGCCACCCGCGCTGTCCTCGTGCTCGCTGGCCTCGCGGCGTCCTCGGCCCTCGCGGCGAATTGGCCGAATTGGCGCGGGCCCCTCGGCGATGGGACCACCACAACGACCCAAAATCTCCCCGAGACGTGGAGCCTCAGTCAAAATGTTAAATGGAAGCAGGAGATGCCCGCGTGGAGCGGCTCTTCGCCTACGGTCTGGGGCGAGCGGATCTTCCTCAATACCCCTTCCAAAGACGAGGTCGCGGCGACGCCGCCGGCCCCAGTCCCCGCCGTACCTGGCAAAAAGGCGCGACCGAAGCCAGCCGGCGGGCGCGGCCCCGGCGGCCAGGAGTTGCTCCTGTTGTGTCTCGATCGCGCCACCGGTCAGGAAATCTGGCGCCGCCAGTACGACCGGGGCAACGATCTGAAGATGAAACATAACATGACGTCGCCCACCCCGGTCACGGATGGCAAACATGTGTGGGTCGTCTCGGGCAACGGCGTGGTGGCGTGCTTCGATTTTGATGGTCACCCCAAGTGGACCTTCGATATCCCCAAAAATTTCGGAAAAATCGGCATTCAATTTGGCTATGGATCATCGCCTTTGCTGGTGGGCGATAAATTGATCTTTCAAATGCTCCAAGGTCTTTACACGGACGAGCCCTGCTACCTTTTTGCGCTTAACGCCAACGACGGCCGCAAACTCTGGCACGTCGAGCGCCCCACCGATGCCGAGCACGAAAGTCCCGATGCCTATTCCACCCCTGCCCTGCTCGAGGTGGCTGGGAAAAAACAAGTGGTCGTCGGCGGCTCCGATTACGTGACTGGCCATGATCCCGAGACCGGCCGGGAACTTTGGCGCGGCGGCGGTCTCAACCCCACGAAATCAAAAAATTTCCGCGTCATCGCTTCACCCCTCGTCCGTGACGGGATGATCTTCGCACCCTCCCGCGTTACTCCGTTTATCGCATTCAAAGCCGGCGGCACAGGCGACATTACCACAAGTCAACTCGCTTGGAAATGGACCGAGAAAGGCTCGCCGGATGTACCCACCCCCGTGAGCGATGGCGAGCGGCTCTACATGGTTGACGACCAAGGTGCGATTACCTGCGTCAAGGCCGCGACCGGCGAACGCATTTACGGGCCCGAGAGCACCGGGATCGGGCGGACGAGTGGCTCGCCGACATTGGCCGATGGAAAAATTTATGTGACGAGTGAGACGACCGAGACCGCGGTTATTCAGGCTGGCGCCACCTTCAAGCTGCTGGGGAAAAACACGCTCGATGGCAGCTATACCCTCAGCACACCGGCGTTTGTCGATGGCGAAATCATCATGCGCACCGGCACCCATCTTTATTGCCTGAAGAAATGACGCGAAGTCTGCGCCGAAATCACGCCGATTCTTGCTTTGACTAAGATCGCTCATCTCTTTCGCGGATGACGAACCTGCAGTTGACGGCTCATTTTTTCTTTCAGATCGCCACCATTCTCATTGTTTGCCAAGGCATCGGCCTGCTCGGTCGACGTTGCGGTCAACCCGAAGTGGTGGCAGAAATGCTCGCGGGCGTCTTGCTCGGCCCCTCCTTGCTCGGCCTGTGCTGGCCTTGGGCCTATGCGCAGGTTTTTCCCGCCGAATCGATGCGGGTGCTCTTCCCCGTTTCTCAACTCGGCCTCGCCGCGTATATGTTTGTCGTTGGGTTGGAATTCCGCATCGACATCGTCCGCGAGCGCCTGCGGAGCGCAGCGGCCGTCTCGATCGCGGGCATGGTCGCACCTTTCATTTTGGGCGGTGCGCTGGCGTGGCTATTTTTCAACCACACCTCGCTTTTTCCGAAGACAACGTCGCTGATGGACGCCATGCTTTTTCTCGGTGCTTCGATGTGCATCACCGCCTTTCCCATGCTGGCGCGCATCATCCAGTTTAAGCGCCTCACCGGCACGGCCATCGGGGCCGTCTCGCTCGGCGCCGGTGCCATTAATGATGCGGCCGCATGGTGCCTGCTCGCCGTCGTGTTAGCCCGCCTCGATGGGAACGCCAGCCACGCTCTCCTCAACATCGGTGGAGGACTGGCCTACGTCGCGGTCACGCTGCTTATTCTCCGGCCGCTTCTCGCTAAACGCGCCGTCGCCGTGACCGCCCGCGGTCAGTTGTCAGACTTTGAATTTGTCGTCTGCCTGAGCCTGCTGGCGCTGGGCGCTTGGTTTACCGAGGTCATTGGCTTGCACGGTGTGTTCGGCGCCTTTGTCATGGGCGTGGCGATGCCCCGCGGCCTCGTCACCAACGCCCTGGTCGAGCGGATCCAACCCCTCACGGTCGCGCTGCTCCTCCCGCTTTTCTTCACCTACTCCGGCCTCAATACGCAAATGGGACTCCTCGATACCGGTTACCTTTGGCTGATGGCGGGATTGGTTCTCGCCGCGGCCATCGGGGGCAAGGGCATCGCGTGTTGGCTCGCCGCCCGCGCAACGGGCGTATCCAACCGCGAAGCCCTCGGCATCGGCACACTGATGAATGTGCGTGGTTTAATGGAATTAATCATCATCAACATCGGCCTGCAACGCGGCATCATCTCGCCCGCGCTCTTCGCGATCCTCGTCGTGATGGCGGTGGTCACCACACTGATGGCCTCTCCCCTTTTCGACCTTCTCACGAAGGCCCCCGGCGATCCCGCACCCAGCTTGCCCCAGCCTAGTCCCCGCTGAGTCCTTCGCTAGAACCCGGCCGCTCATCTTTCCCGCCCATCTCTCGATCGTCCATGCTCACACTTCCGCATCGGCCGCCCGGAATCCCGTCAACCTGCCCACCCGCCTCGCGCCCGCCGCGGCCATCCTCCACTCAACTCGGCTCCTTCCACCTACTTTCAGGAATTTCCTGACCCCATGCTCATAGCTCCCTCTCCCCTCTGCCGCTTTCTAGTCCTTGCAATCGCCGCACTCACGAGCGCACCGCGGGACTCCGTCAACGCGGCCAACGCGGTCCCTGTGCCGACCACCCACGCCACCTCCGCCGATTGGCCCGAGTTTCGTGGCCCCACTGGCCAGGGCCACGCAACCACCACGCAGCTCCCTCTTGAGTGGTCCCCCGGAAAAAATGTCGTTTGGAAAACACCACTACCCGGTGTGGGCTGGTCATCACCCGCGATCAGCCGGGGCCAAATATTTCTGACCACCGCGGTGGCTGGCTCCGAGAATCGGCCTTCCTTGCAAGTCATTTGCCTCGATAGCAACAACGGAGCGGAGCTTTGGACGAAGGAGGTGTTCACTTCCGCCGAAACTCAAGCGCAGCCGATCCATCAAAAAAACTCTCAAGCCAGCCCGTCTCCTATCGTCGAGGGCGATTTCATTTTCGCCCACTTCGGGCACCACGGCACCGCTTGCCTCGACCGCTCCGGAAAAATTATCTGGCGCCAACAAAGCCTGAGCTACGAAGCCGTGCATGGCAACGGGAGTGCGCCCATCATCGTCGAGGACAAACTTATTTTCAGTGCCGATGGCTCAAAAGATCCCCTCGTCGCCGCCCTCGATAAAAAAACGGGTGAAATCCGCTGGAAGTTTAATCGCGCGATGGAGGTGAAGCAAAAATTCTCCTTCTGCACGCCGTTGCTCATTACCGTTGATGGTCGAGCGCAAATCATCAGCCCGGGGAGTGGGGCCATCTCGGCCCTCGACCCCCTCGATGGTCACGAGATCTGGCGGGTGCGTTACGGAGCCGGTTACTCGGTCATTCCGCGGCCCGTCTTCGCCCACGGTCTGCTCTTCATCGCGACTGGCTACAACCGCGCCGATCTCCTCGCCATCCGCGTCGACGGTCTGGGGGATGTCACCGACACGCATATCGTGTGGCGTACCACCAAAGGCGCGCCGTTAACCCCGTCGGTCATCGTCGTCGGCGATGAACTCTACGCCGTCAACGACGCGGGAATCGCCACTTGCTGGGATGCGCGGACGGGCACGCTGCACTGGCAGGAAAAGATCGAAGGCAACTACTCAGCATCTCCGCTCGCGGCCGCCGGCCGCATTTATTTTCAAAGCGAAACCGGCGTCGGCTCGGTCATCGCGGCCAGCCGCACCTTTGCCAAATTAGCCACGAATGCACTCGAAGAACGCACCTTGGCCTCCTACGCTGTCTGCGAAAACGCCCTGATCATCAGAACCGAGCACAACCTCTACCGCTTCGCGGAGAATAGCCCGCCCGCCAGGCGTTGAAGCATAAAAAATCTCCCGATAGACCCACCCCGGCTGCCCCATGCTCCCACGATTAAATTTTCGGTTCGTTAACTTCGGCGGACCCCACCGCTCACCACCACTCCGCTGGCAGCTCAGTCTCCTTTTTGCCAGCTCGACTTTATCCGCCGAAGATTGGCCCCGCTGGCGCGGACGCGATGGCAACGGCCACGTCCCCGCTGGCGTCGTGGTGCCCACCGCCCTACCCGCCGAGGCACGCTATGTCTGGAGGAAAAAAATCGGCTTTGGCGTTGGCTCACCGGTCGTGAGTCGCGGCGTGGCTTACTATCTCGATAATCAGGAGAACCGCGAAACCCTTCATGCCGTCGATGCCGGTACCGGGGAGGGCCGTTGGCATGTGGCCATCGATGAGACGTTCAAGGACAACCAATCCGCCGTCGGGCCGCGGAGCACGCCCGTAGTCGACGACGATCGAATTTATCTGCAATCGGGGCGCGGCGAATTTCAGTGCCTTGATAGCGCCACCGGCCACGTGCAGTGGCGCACAAATTTCGTCACTGATTTCGGCGCAGTTTTCACCGGCGAAAAAGGCACCACGCCGGGCGCGGGTCGCCATGGTTATACCGGATCCGCCCTCGTCGATGGCGATCACCTCCTCGTCGGCGTCGGGGGCGTCGAGGGCGCCAGCGTGGTCTGCTTCAACAAGCGCGACGGTCGCGTGATTTGGAAATCTCAAAACGACATGCCGGGCAACGGCGGTCCCATCGTCGCCACGCTTGCGGGGATCAAACAAGTGGTGTCGTTCACCGCCGAAGCCGCCATGGGACTCCGCTTCGACACTGGGGCGCTGCTCTGGCGCCTACCGATCAAAACGTCCTATGGCCGTCATGTCGCCAGCCCGATCGTCATCGACGACCTCGTGCTCGTTGGCTCCCATCAGGCGGGTCTCATCGCCATAAAAATCATCCCGAATGAGACCGGCTGCCGCGCCGAAACCAGCTACATCGAAAAACGCTTGGCGCCTAATTTTTCGAGTCCCGTGCTGGGCGCGGGTCTGCTCTACGGCCTCGGCCCCGCGGGCGTGCTGTTTTGCGCCGACGCGCGCACCGGCATTCAGAAATGGAGCCACGATTCACCCGCGATCGGCAGCAAAGCCCACGCGGCTTTTTTACTGATGCATGAAAATCTTCTCGTGCTGGCGGACACCGGTGAGTTGCTCCTGATCGCCGCCGATCCGGTGGAATATCGACTCATCAGCCGCCTGAAAATCTGCGGGGCGACGTGGTGCAATCCCGCCTACGCGGGGGGGCGCCTCTTCGTGCGAGACGCCGATGAGCTGCTTTGCGTCGCGCTGTTGCCTTAAAACCAAGGGGCCTTAGCCGGGCGAAACGATGACCGCCTCCACCACGCTTTCCCCGAAAGTTACCGGCATCCTCGCTCGCGTGCCGTTCTACTATGGTTGGGTGATCGTCGGCGTCGCGGCCCTCGCGATGGTCGGCACGCTGCCCGGCCGCACACAGGGGCTCGGGCTCATCACGGAAGCGTTAATTGCGGAACTGAAAATCGACCGCCTCACCTTCGCCGAGATGAACCTTTGGGCGACCTTGCTCGGCTCATTGGGCTGCATCGGCGTCGGCAAGTTGCAAGACCAACTCGGCAGTCGCCGGCTGCTCACCATCGTGGCCGCCCTGCTCGGTGCCGTCGCCCTCGCCATGAGCATCACGGGGAACCTGACCACACTTTTCGCGCTCTTGGTCCTCTCGCGCGGCCTTGGGCAGAGTGCTCTCTCGGTCGTCAGCCTGACGCTCGTCGGCCAGTGGTTCCGCCGTCGATTACCCCAGGCGATGGCAGTTTACAGCGTGGCGCTCAGCATCGGTTTCATGGCGGCATTCCCCCTTTTAGGTTATCTCATCGGCACGGCGGGCTGGCGCTACGCGTGGGCGGCCATCGGCTGGAGCCTCCTGCTCGGATTGACCAGCATCGGTCTGCTGCTGCTACGTCGGCGGCCCGAGGATGACGGGCTTGGGTTGGAAAACGCGCCCACCACCGACACTCCCTCGGAGGTGCCCAGCGCGACGTGGGGGAGCGCCCTGCGCAGCCCCGCGTTCTGGGTCTTCGCGTTAGCCAGCTCAGTTTACAACCTCGTCGCCTCGGGCATTGGTCTCTTCAACGAGTCGATTCTCGCGGAGCGCGGGTTTCCCGCCGGAGTTTACCACCGCAGTCTGGTCATCGGGGCGCTGATGTCCCTCATCGGCAATTTTCTCGGCGGCTGGCTCTCCTCTCGTTGGCCTGCGAACCGACTGATGGCCCTCGCGATGGGGCTGCTCGCTCTGGCCTTGGTCGGCTTTCCTTCGCTGCGAACGCTCTATCAAGTCGACGCCGTCGCCGCCATCATGGGCCTCGCCGGAGGTTTCGTGATCGTTATTTTCTTTAGCTTTTGGGCGAAAACCTTCGGCCCGGCCCACCTCGGTCGCATCGTCGGGACCGCCCAAATGCTCACGGTCCTCGCTTCGGCGCTCGGCCCTTTAGCCCTCGCGCAATGCCACGTCCGCACCGGTTCTTACGCGGCGGTTTTCTACCTCCTCGCCGGCGTCGTCACGCTGCTCGCCCTCGCAGCTTGGCGCGTCAGCTTGCCGGCGAATTCCCGCTAACGTGCCTTGCCCACCCGCCCCGGCTCCGCGGGCTGCGCACAACCTCTCGCCCATTGATAAACGGCGGGGCTCGCCTTATCGGCGCGACGGCAGTGGCCATTTTGCCAACAATTCGATGATCGACGTGCTCCGCGCAACGCTCGCCAAGCTTGCCACCGCTCTCCCCGCCTTCTCAAATGAGTAGTTCGACTCGGTCCCCCCTCCCGCTGCCATGAATCGCTCCCGCTGCCTTGCCCTCGCTCTCATTTGCGTCCTCGCAAAAACCGCGCACACCGCTCCCGCCACCCGCCCGAATGTTCTTTTTATCATTGCAGACGATCTCACCGCGACCGCGCTCGCCTGCTACGGCAGTCCGCTGGCGCGCACGCCGAATATCGACCGCTTAGCCACCCAAGGCACCCGGTTCACCCGCGCCTTTTGCCAAGGTACTTATTGCGGGCCCTCCCGCGCCTCATTTTTATCCGGCTACTACCCCCACGCCATCGGTGCCCTCGCCTACCAGAGCCCTCGCCCCGCGCTCGGTGCGCGCGCCACTTGGCCGCAACATTTTAAAAACGCCGGTTACTACACCGCCCGCGTCAGCAAAATTTATCATATGGGCGTTCCCGGCGGCATCGAAACGGGCGGCAACTCCCAACAAACAAATAACGGCGACGGCGCGGATGATCCCGCCTCTTGGACCGAAAAATTCAACAGCCCCGGCCCTGAGTGGCAGGCCCGCGGCATCGGCGAAACCCTCGAGAGTAATCCTGACGGCAAAAAGCCCGTCGTTGGCGGAAATACCTTCGTCGTCGTCGAGGCTGAGGGCGACGATCTCGTGCACTCCGACGGCAAGACCGCCGCCAAGGCGGTCGAAATAATCAAGCAACACACCGACCGGCCCTTTTTCCTCGCCGTCGGTTTCGTGCGACCGCACGTCCCCTTTGTGGCCCCTAAAAAGTATTTCGAACCTTTTTTGCCCTACGACAAACTCCCGCTGCCCCCCAAAATTCCCGGTGACTGGGACGACATCCCGAAGGCGGGCATCAATTACAAAACCAGTTTAAATATGAAAATGAACGAGCGTCAGCAAAAGAAAGCCCTCGGCGGCTACCTCGCGTGCGTCGCTTATATGGATGCGCAAGTGGGTCTGGTGCTCGCCGCCCTCACCGCGGCTGGTCTCGACGACAACACGATCGTTATTTTTACCAGCGATCACGGCTACCACCTCGGTGAGCACGATTTTTGGGCGAAAGTGAGTCTGCGTGACGAGTCCTCGATGGTTCCGCTGATTATACGCGTACCCGGTAAAAAACCCTCCGTGTGCCCTGCGCTCACCGAGTTACTCGACCTCTTCCCGACCACGGCCGCGCTTTGCGGGCTCGAGGTGCCGACTCGCCTGCAGGGCAAAAACCTCACGCGGCTATTCGACGAACCCACGGCGCAGGTCCGCGACACGATCTTCAGCGTCGCCCCCTCCAGTAAAGGGTTCCTCCTGCGCGACAACAGCTGGGCCTATCTCCAGTACAATGAAAACGCTTCGGCGGGGATCGAACTTTTTGATGTGCGCCGCGATCCTCAGCAATATACCAACCTCGCCCAAAAGCCGGAATTCGCGGGAATCGTCGCCGAATTTCAGGCCAAATTGGCCGCTAAACTCACCGCCGTCCGCACCAACGACCTCGGCCGGAATTAGCGGTTCCTCCCCCGGCGCTTTTGACCCGTGGGAGCAATCGGGCACGGGCCGGCGAGCCGTGGCATTTTCGTCCCTTCGACTTTCGCCCAAGATCACTCAAGCGTCTTAATCACCGAAAATGCGCGCCGCCCCGCCCGCTTTCGCCCACCTCTTCGGCGCACCGACCTCGACCCATTTTTTTGAAGCAAGCGCGCTCCGCCCCCACCTCAAGCCTCCCCACGTTCTCTCCACGGCGCCACCCGTCCGATAGCGGTCACTCACCGAGCAACCGAGGCCCATAAAAAAACCGAGTCTCACGACTCGGTTGAAAATAACCTAGAGCCAACGTTCCAACGGTTACTTCACTGTCAACGTGCCCTTCATAATCATATAGTGACCGGGAAAGGAGCAGATGTAGGTGTAGGAGCCAGCGGCGGGCGCTTTAAAAATGGCCTCCCCGCTTTTTTTGGGCCCGAGCACGGGAATCGATGCGATCACGTCCCCTTTCTTCGCTGCCGGAACATAGTCGGTATCCTTCGCGGTCATCGCGGCCGTCGCAAACGCGGCGAGATCGACGCCCGCCTTCAACAACACCCAGTTGTGCCCCATCGCCTCCTTCGGCAAGGTGCCTTGGTTCGTGAGCACCACCTTAAGCTCCTCCCCCTCCTTGGCCTCAAAGGTCGCGAGACTGAATTTCATCTGATCGTTCGCGGTGATCTCGACCACCCGAGGTCCGGCGGCGCGGACGGGCGCGACTGCGGCGGTCAGACCGGCAGCCAGCGCGATAATGAGCTTGAGCGAGGGGAAGAGCGTTTTCATGACGGGGGCACGATGGTGCGCCCGCCGCGACATGCAAACTCGAAGAACGCATTGAGGAACCAGCGGTGCAAAGTGTTAAGTCCATCACTTGCCCGCAGAAGATTCCGTCATCGCCCGGCGCTAATGCGAGTCGCAGCCAATTTAATAAAACACGCCGGATACCCCCGAAACCGTGCATAAACTGGAAAACCCCTGAATATGGCTTGAAATGCGAGAGGCTTCGCCAACCTTAATTACCTTTTGAACACCCGCGTCACTCAGCCGAACTCGCTACCGACAGACCACATGTTCACTTCCTTAACCAAGTTTTCCCAGTGGAGCCGCTCTGCTTTCGCCGTGGCCACCCTGCCGCTCCTTTCTGGATGCGACCTGAATTTCTGGCGTATGGAGGGGCACCAGTCGACCATTACGGTCGAGGGCGTGGTCGCTCGTGAACAGCTGCAACTCTTCTACATCACCTGCTGGGTCTCCCTCGTTATTTTCGTCCTCGTCGGCGGCGTTCTCGCCTACGCCACCTTAAAGTTTCGCGCCCGCAGCGCCGCGGATGAACACGCCGAGCCGCCGCCCCAGGGCCACGGCAACCCACTAATTGAGCTCGGCCTGATCGGTGCGTCCGTGCTGGCGCTCGTCGTGATTGCCGTACCGACCATGCAAGGCATCTGGTCAACGTACGATGTCCCTGAGGCCGAAAAGAAGGATGCACTCCAAATCACCTGCACCGGTAATCAGTGGTGGTTCAAGTTCGAATATCCGAGCGAACTCGCCCCCATCAATAACGCTGGGGCCAAAGCTCCCCTCATCACCGCCAACGAACTGATTATTCCCGCCGGTCGTGCCGTCCGCGTCAATCTCCGCACCGTTGACGTGATCCATTCGTTTTGGCTGCCCAAACTCGCCGGCAAGGTTGATATGATCCCGAACCGCGCCAATCACATTTACATCCGCGCGGACCATCCCGGCTACTACTGGGGTCAATGCGCCGAGTACTGTGGCGACTCCCACGCGGTGATGCGTTTCCGCGTGATCGCTCTCGATCAAAAAGAGTACGCTGAATGGCTGGAGCAACAGTCCCAACTCGCTCGTACCCTCGCCCCCCGCCCCACCGATACGACCCAAGCCAAGGCCCAATTCGCATCTCTCCGCTCCTTCAAACAAAACGAAACCGGCGTCACCGATAAATTCGAGATTAACCCGCTCGAGTCGTGGCGGGCAAAACAGTCCCCCGAAAAGAACGAAGATGCCGCCCTCATCGCGACCGGTCGCCAACTTTTTTCCACCAAGGCTTGTCTGGCTTGTCACAATATCCGCGGCCACGACGCACCTGGGATCACCGGTCCCGACCTCACGCACATCGGCTCCCGCACGACCATCGCCGGCGGTTTGCTCGAGAACAACTCTGAGCAACTTCGCCGTTGGATCCATAACCCCGGAGCGGTCAAGCCAGGCAATAAAATGTCCCTCGCCTACGCCCGGATTGGTCAAGATGGGAAACCCATCGACGGTATCAAGTTAACCGGCGACGAGGAAGTCGCGCTCGTCGCCTATCTTGAAAGCCTGAAATAAACCGGCCCTCTTTTTATCTCCACCTTTAACGGCACCTGCGTCGGTCGCAGCCAAGCCGGAAACTCTCATAAAATCATCCCGCACCATGGAACTGGCCAAATCAGCTCACCTCATCAAGGAGGCGCACGCTCCGTCTCAGCCGAAGTTACTCTTCCACCCGAAGTCCCAGAGTGGCCTCATGGGCTGGCTCACCACCGTTGACCATAAGAAGATTGGTTTTCTTTACGGATTCTTCGCGCTGATTTTCTTCATCGTCGGCGGCTTCGAGGCGCTCCTCATCCGCACCCAGTTGATGGTGCCCAACAACACCGTGCTGACGGCCCAGCAGTACAACACGATGTTCACCATGCACGGCACAACGATGATCTTCCTGGCCGTCATGCCGCTCTCCGCCGCGTTCTTTAACTTCATTATGCCGCTCCAAATTGGCGCGCGCGATGTGGCTTTTCCCCGCCTCAACGCCTTCTCGATTTGGACTTTCGTCGCTGGAGCGATCATTCTCAACATCGGCTGGTTCGGGCCCGTTCTGGAAAAAATGGGTATCTTCGGGCACAACGCACCGGACGCCGGCTGGTACGGCTACTCCCCGCTCACCTCGAAAACCTTTAGCCCCGGCCACGCTGTCGACTACTGGGTTATGGGGCTCCAATTGCTCGGGGTCGCCTCCATCGCCGCCTCCCTTAATTTCATTGTCACCATCATTAACATGCGCGCTCCCGGCATGACGATGATGCGCCTGCCCGTCTTCACGTGGATGGCCTTGATCACTTCATTCCTCATCGTCCTCTCCTTTCCTTTCATCACCATCGCCCTCGTAGAGGTGATGATGGATCGTAATTTCGGCACCAACTTCTTCGAGGTCTCCGGCGGCGGCATGCCCATCTTGTGGCAGCATCTTTTTTGGGTCTTCGGTCATCCTGAGGTCTACATCCTCATCCTCCCAGCGATGGGGATCATCTCCGAGATTTTGCCGACTTTCTCGCGCAAACCTCTTTTCGGCTACCCCATCGTGGTTTTCTCTGGCGCCTCCATCGGCTTCCTCGGTTTCAGCGTGTGGAGTCACCATATGTTTACGACCGGCATGGGCACCGTCGCCACCGCCGCGTTCGCGCTCGCGACCATGGCGATTGCCGTCCCCACCGGGGTCAAAATCTTTAACTGGATCGGCACACTTTGGGGCGGTCATCTTATGATGCGAACTCCGATGATGTTCGCCCTTGGCTTTGTCTGGATGTTCATGATCGGTGGTTTTTCCGGTGTCATGCACTCCGCCGCCCCCGCCGATGCCCAACAAAATGACTCCTACTTCGTCATCGCGCACTTCCATTACGTCCTGATCGGCGGCTCGATCTTCGCGTTACTCGCCGGCTTGCATTATTGGTTTCCGCTGATGTTCGGCCGCAAAGTCAGCGAATTCTGGGGTAAACTTTCCTTCTGGATAATCTTCGGTGGCTTCAATGTCACCTTCTTCCCCATGCACTTCTTGGGTCTAAACGGGATGCCCCGCCGCACCTTCACCTACGACCCGAACCTTGGTTGGAATGCCGCTAACTTCATCGCGACGATGGGCGCGTATGTGCTCGGGCTCGGGATGTTTATCTACTTCGCCGTCCTCGTCTACACGTTCTTCAAGGGTGAAAAGGTGAAGAAAGATTACTGGGATGGCCGCACCCTCGAGTGGTCACTCGAGGTACCTCCGCCCGAGTACAATTTCCGAGTCATCCCCACCGTGCATGCGCGCGACGCGTGGTGGTACGAAAAACACCACCAAGAGGAGATCGCGCAGGAACAGGCCAAGAGCGCGGCCGCGGAGAATGCCCATGGCGGTATTCATATGCCTTTCGGGTCCATCTGGCCTTTCGTCGCCTCGCTCGGCTTGCTCATCGGGGCAGTGGGGATCACGTTTTTTGACGCAGATCCTTCTCCAGGGATCCATGCTAAACTCGGGGTCACCCTCATCGGCGGCGTCGTTATGCTGATCGGTATCTACTTCTGGTCCCTCGAGGGGAACGAGGGCTACCATCTCCATCTCGACAAAGACGGCCATCCCATCGAAGACGATCCTCACGCCAAACACTGAGCTCGCCTTCCTCGCCCTCGCCCTCCGCCACTCGAATTTCGACCACCATGAGCAGCCATTCGGCCTCCGCCGCCATCGATCACCATCACGACCCGTCCACGTCGACCGGCATTCCCAATAAGAAGCTCCTCATGTGGACCTTCCTTGCGTCGGACTGCATGTTCTTTGGCGCCCTGATCTCCACCCACCTGATCTACCGCCTGCATCCACCCGCCGGTGGGCTCGAACCCAAGATCATCTTCAGTCCGGAGCTCACCTCATTTTCGACGTTCATCTTACTGATGTCGTCGTTGATGATGGCACTGGCCGTCACGGCCATCCAAAAGGGCAACGTCAAGAGCTGCCGCTGGTCGCTGCTCACGACGATTTTCTTCGGGATGATCTTCCTTGGATGCCAAGTCTATGAATTCAACCACTTCGTCTTCGAGAAGAAGATGACACTGTCCAATAGTATTCTTGGGACGACTTTCTACACGCTCACGGGTACTCACGGTTGTCACGTCGCGATCGGCGTTCTCTGGCTGGCTCTTATGTACGTCCGCTCCTTCAAGGTCTCCGTTGAGAAATCGTGGTTCTCGCACCAACTTCTCCATACGGTGACTTTACTGGGCGCGCTGCTCCTTTCGCTCAAAGTCACTCTCGGTCTGGTCCACGCCTTGCAAACCGAGCCGAGCATCGGTGCCGGCTTCGGCCATTTCTTCGCCGCGGAATTCATCTTCATCGCCTTGGCCCTCGTCGCCTTCGGGTTGCTCGCCTTCTTCTTCGCCCGCCCGCGCGGCCCGGTGCAATTCACCGAGGTCAATGCCATCGATGTCGAATCCATGGGCCTTTACTGGCACTTCGTGGATATCGTCTGGATCGTCATCTTTACCGCCGTTTATCTCCTCGAGTATCTCTGATCTTACCATGAGCGCACCTTCTCACGCAGCCGCCACCGACGGGCACGGGCACGATGACCACGGCCATGAATCCAGCAAATTCCAGATCTACGTCCAGATCGCCATGCTCCTTGCCGTCATCACCGGTATCGAGATCGTCTGCGTCTATCTGCCGTTCAACAAATGGATCATTGTAACGACCCTCGTTGTTTTTTCCACCGTCAAGTTCATGTTCGTCATTTTCTATTTCATGCACCTCCGCTGGGATAAATTATTCTGCACGATTCTTTTCTTTATCGGCTTGGTGCTGGCCAGCGGCACGATGGCGGCCCTACTCGCCTTGTTTAGTGCCGAGGCCAGCCTGCCGTTACCCACCTGAGGTGCTCCCTTGTCATTCCTTCAAAAAAAGCGGCCAACCGGCCGCTTTTTTTTTGCCAGGTCCGCTTACGCTGAATTATCGAAAAACACCGCGTGACGCTTTCAATCTCACCGGTTTCGCCTTTGCTCAAGGGTTTCTTCTTTCATGATCGATTGGACTCACTGGCACAACGAGCCTTGGCTCATCGGCGGTATTATCGCGCTTGGCTGGCTATGGGCGATTCTCGCCGGTCCCGCTCGGCAGCGCCTCGCGCCGGGTGAGCCCTACCCGCACGCGCACGCCCTCCGCTTCTACCTCGCGTTGCTCATTTTTTATCTAGCCGTCGGCTCGCCTCTCGACCAAATCGGCGAGCGCTTCCTCTTCGCCGCCCACATGGCGCAGCACCAATTGCTCATCTATCCCGCCGCCATCCTTTTCTTGCTCGGCTTGCCCGCTTGGATGATCGATGCCGCCCTCAGCCGTCCCACCGTCCACCGCTGCGCGCGCAGTCTCGCCCACCCGCTCGTCACTGGCTCTATCTACACGCTCGTCATCGGTCTCTGGCACATCCCGACCCTCTACGATCTCGCCCTGCGCGATAAACTCGTCCACGTCTGCGAACACCTCACCTTCTTTGGCGCCGCGCTGCTTTATTGGTGGCCGTTACTCAGCCCCTCGCGCCTCTTGCCCCGCCGCAACCACGGCATCCAAATGCTCTATGTCGTCGGCGTGCTCATCGCGATGACCCCCGTCTTCGCCTATATCACGTTTTCGCAAGACGTCCTTTATCCGACCTACGAGTTCGCCCCGCGGATTTTCCCGACGTTCTCCCCTGCTGATGATCAACTCCTCGCAGGCGTCATGATGAAGCTCGCCGGTATGTTCATCGCCCTCGGAACCTTCGGCGTTTCCTTTTACGGCTGGTACCAAGAAAAACGGTAACGCTTAGCACCAGGCCGACGGTTCGCTCTCGCCCACGACCCTCACGGCCGGCGCTTCGCCTCGGCCCGCGCACCCTCGCCCCACGGCAGCCAAACGCCATCGACAAAGCCGCTTCGCGTAACCAGCCTCCCGCGGTGATTGCGTCAATCGCGTTTAAAAACTTTAAGGCGCTGCGCGATACGCGCGTCGCCCTCTCCCGCTTTAATCTCGTCATCGGCCCCAACGGGAGCGGCAAAACGAGCCTCATCGCCGCCGTCCGCCAACTCGGGGGCCTCGCGAAAATCACCCCGCACCCGCTGCTCCCCGAACGACCACCGGAGGGAACTCGCGCCATCGCATTCACCTTCACCGCTCCCTTCGCTGCGATCAGCGCCCAGCTCTCCTGCGTCTCCGACACCGCGTGCGAGGTTGTCCAGGTTTCACCCGCCGATGCCCCCAGTTGGCCAGCCTTGCGCTCAGAATTAACCACCATCCGGAGCTATTTGCTCGATCACAACGCCTTGGGCCAACCTTCCCTCCACACCGGGCACGCCCCGCTTTCAGAAAATGGGGCGAACCTCAGCGCCGTCCTCGCCGATCTGCAGGACCGCGCTCCCTCCGCGTTTTCAGCTCTGACCAGCGAGATTCTCCGCATCCTCCCAGAATTTAACTCCCTCAAAATCACCCCGCTGCCCAATGGACAGGTCGAGGCCGGCCTAAGCTTGACCAACCATCAACTCATCCCCGCATCCGAACTTTCCCAAGGGACCCTCTACCTGCTGGGAATACTCGCCCTCGCCTTCGATCCTTGTCCACCACACGTTCTCTGCATCGAGGAGGTCGACCGGGGTATTCATCCGCGGCTCTTGCGCCCGATCCGCGACGCCCTTTACCGCCTGAGCCACCCCGAGTCCGTCGGCTCTCCTCATCGCCCGACGCAAATCATCACCACCACGCATTCCCCTTATTTTATCGATCTCTTCCGTGATCATCCCGAAGACGTCATTCTCTCCGAGAAACAGGGTAACACGGCCCGTTTCATGCGTCTCGCCGACCGACCCGATTTACCCGAATTACTCCATGACGGCTCCCTCGGCGATATGTGGTTCAGCGGTATTCTCGGCGGGGTCCCCGAGGAACCATGAAAATCGCCATCCTGAGCGAATCGCCCGCCGACGAAACCGCGTTCCGCGTCCTCACCGCCGCGCTCCTCCCCCATCCACCCGAATTTGTCGCCCCCGGTTTTCGCGCGCGCGGTTGGCCCCACGTGGCCCAACTCCTGCCCGCCGTCATTCGCCACCTCCACTTCAACACGACCACGACCACGCTCGTCATCGTGGTCGACTCCGATGACTCCGTCGTTCACGTCGCCAGCCACAACGCGCCCGGCTATTTTCACCCGCACTGCCGGATGTGCCAACTCCGCACCCTCTTTCGCCAAACCACCAAGCATTTCCCTCCCGCCCACGGCCGCCGCCTCCTCCGCGCGGTCGGGATTGCGGTTCCCGCCGTCGAGGCTTGGTACCTTTGCGGTCGCGACGACTCCGTCAGCGAGGCAAACTGGGTCTCCGGTCAGCAGCACGGGCAACTCCCTTACACGCGCGCTGAGCTCAAACAACGCGTGTACGGCACCGATCGCCCCAGCCTGCAGCACGAAACCCAATGCGCCTTGCACGAGGTCGCTCGCCATCGCCAAAACCCGCAACGCTTGCTCAACGATTTTCCGAGCTTCGCCGCCCTCGCGACCGATCTCCGCGCCGACGCTCAGAGCACCCACTAACCGCTATCGCCACCCCACCGCCTCCCTGCTTTTTCCTTCCGCCCGTTGGATCAGGGCCTCCCACGATGCCTACTCCCTCCTCTAAAATCAGCGGGCAGATCTAGCCAAAACCAGCGAGCCGCGCACCGCGCAGCCAGCCCTCCCCTCACCCGCGCACTCATAAAAAGCTTTTAAAATACCGCTTCCTTCCTCGGCATCTAACCTCTCAGCTTATGCCTTCCCCTCTCTTCCGGCGGCGGACTCATTTACCTTTTCTGCTCGAACTCCTCGCGAGCGCGTTCGCCCGGCTCCTCTACCGAGTACGCTCAAGCGGACAAGAGAACTTCCCCGCAGTAGGCGGTGTCCTGCTCATCACCAATCATATTTCCTACGCCGACGTCATCGCGATCCAATTAGCCTGCCCCCGGCCACTCCGATTCATCGGTTATAAGGATCTCCAAAAAAAACCATTTTTCGAATGGGCCTTTAAAATAACTGGGAGCATCGGCATCTCCGCCTCGCAACCTCGGGAGGGCATGCGCCTCGCCGCCCAAGCCCTCAAGCGGGGTGAGGCCGTTTGCATCTGCCCGGAGGGCCAAATCTCGCGCACCGGCCAGCTCATGGAAATTAAGCGCGGCTTTGAGGTCATTGCCCGGCAAGCTCAGGCCCCCGTCATCGCCGCCGCCATCGACGGCCTCTGGGACTCAATTTTTTCCTTCTCGGGCAATAGATTCATTTGGAAACTTCCCCGGATCAAACGGACCCCTGTCTTTATTGCTTTTGGCCCACCCGCTACCGCTGACCAAGCGTCGACCACTTGGGCTCGCCGCGAACTTCTCGACCTCGGCGAGCAGGCGTTTAACGAGCGTCCCTTACTTAAACGCCACCTGGGCCGGGAATGTGTGCGCACCCTTACTCGCCACCCGCGCCGCACCTTTATCATCGATCGTACAATGGCGCGGCAGGTCCTCTCCTGCGGCCAACTTTTCGCCGCGGCCGCCGTGCTCGCCCGCCACCTCCGTCGCCACGTCAAGGAGCCGCGCATCGGTATTGTCCTCCCGCCGGGCGCTGGCGCGTTCATCGCCAATCTCGGCGTCATCTGCGCTGGAAAAATTCCCGTCAACCTCAATTTCACCACCGGCCGTGCCGCCAGCGAGGCCAGCTTGCTCATCGGCGGGATATCCACGGTGATTTCTGCGGACGTCCTCCGCGCAAAAATCACCACCTTTCCTTGGCCGGCCCGCACCTTAGATCTAAAAACCGAGCTGACTAAAGCCGGCGGAAAACGCGCCATGCTCCCCTGGCTTCTCGCCGCTTGGTTTCTCCCCAATCAATGGTGTGCGAACCTCCTGCGAATACCCAAGACCGGCGATCGCACCGAAGCGGGTCTCCTCTTCACCAGCGGCAGCTCCGGAGAACCCAAGGGCGTCGCCCTCACCCACCGCAACATTCTCGCCAATTGCACCCAGATATCCTCCCTCTCCATCCTTCCAGAAACCTGCGTCCTCCTCGCCTGCCTCCCCGTCTTTCACAGCTTCGGCTTCACCGTCACTCTTTGGTATCCGATGCTACGCAGCTGCCAGGTCATCACCGTACCCAGCCCGTTGGATACCCGAAAAATCATCGACGCAATTCGTGAAGAACAAGTCACCGTTATGCTCGGGACGCCGACCTTCATTCGGCCGCTCCTCAAGAAGGCTCTCCCCAGCGAGCTCCGCACCCTCGATCTCATCGTCACCGGCGCGGAAAAACTGCCCGAGGAACTTCGCCACGCTTTTCACGAGCGCTTTCACCTCGATATCTTGCAAGGTTACGGACTGACCGAAACCACCCCCGCCGCCAACCTCAACCAACCCCATCCACGGGCCGTCTTCGCATCCAACGAGCTGCAAATCGGCCACTGGACAGGCTCCGTCGGTCGCATGATGCCCGGCATGACCGCACGTATCGTCGATCCGGATACAAAAAAAACCCTCGCCATGAACGAGACCGGGCTCGTCTTGTTTCGCGGCGCCAATGTTTTCACGGGCTACCTCGGCCAGCCTGCCAAAACCGCCGCCGCTTTCCACGACGGCTGGTTCATCAGCGGCGATCTCGGCCGCTTCAATGACGACGGTTTTCTGTTCATCGAGGGGCGCCTTTCCCGCTTCTCAAAAATCGCCGGTGAAATGGTTCCTCACGGCAACGTCGAACAAACCATCATCGAAGCCTTCGCCTGGCAACTTCAGGAAAGCCCCCCCGTCTTCATCGCCGGCATCCCCGATGCCACCAAGGGCGAGGCCCTCGTCCTCTTGTGCACTCAGGAACTCAGCCCAGAGCAGCTTCGCCAAAAACTATCCACGGCAGGCGTCCCCAATCTATGGATTCCGAAGCACATCGTCCACGTCGATGCCATCCCCATGCTCGGCACGGGGAAAACTGATCTGAAAAAGTGCCTCGATCTCGCGCTCGCCGCAACCGCTCCGCTCCCGCCGGCGCCCACCGCCCCCAGTTAACGCCTCCGACAGCGGCTCGGTTCACCCCCCGCCCCCGCCTCCCGCCAGCACCTCGGTCGGCCGACCCCGTTTCCCGCAACTCATAAAATGAGCATCGCATCGCCGTAACTAAAAAACCGGTACTCGCGCACGATCGCTTCCCGGTAAATCCCTTGGATCCACTCAATTCCGTCCCGTGATCCCGGCGCCAAAAAGGCGGCAACCAAACAAAGTAACGTCGACCGCGGTTGATGGAAATTGGTAATCAAGGCGTCGACGCCTCGAAACGCCGCGGCCGGATAGATAAAAATTTCGGCCTCGGCCGACCAGGTCGCACCAACCGCCATGGGCCCCG
Organism: Opitutus sp. GAS368; assembly: GCA_945903465.1. Classification (GTDB taxonomy): domain Bacteria; phylum Verrucomicrobiota; class Verrucomicrobiia; order Opitutales; family Opitutaceae; genus ER46. The sequence goes on along the minus strand of CAMDOF010000046.1, from coordinate 9,161 downwards.
AATTTTTCGCCAAAAAGTCCTCGATACTCCGGACTGAAGTCGTCCCCACCGCGATCCGTCGTCCCGTCAGCGGAGGGAAAAGCGCTCGCTGCGTCCCGGCCGGAACCTCGTACAACTCGCGATGAATCACGTGCTCTTCGACCGTGCCAGCACCCAACGGCTTAAAAGTGCCCAAACCCACGTGGAGCGTCATCTCCGCCGTCACCACTCCGTTTGCCTGCAACCGCGTTAATAAATCGGGCGTGAAATGCAGCCCCGCCGTCGGCGCAGCCACCGCCACTGCCCGGGCGGACTCCGCATAAACCGTTTGGTAGCGTTCACGATCAAATCGTCGTTGGCGACCGGCGGCCTCGGCCGAGGTTTCGGAGCGCTCAATGTACGGGGGCAAGGGCACCTCGCCCACCCGCTGGGCGACGTCGACCATCGTCTCGCCGCTCGCCGTCGTGAATCGGACTAAAACCGTCCCATCCGCCTCCCTCGCGACAATCTCACCAGAAAAGGCGTCGGCCCCATGGCGAAAGCTCGCACCCACCGGTAGCTTGCGACCCGGCTTGACCAGACAACGCCATAAGTTGATCTCGTCCACCGCCCGCAGCAAAAAACACTCCACCTGCCCGCCGGTTGGGCGAAAAGCCCGCAAACGGGCGGGCAAGACCGCCGCGTTATTCCTGAATAAAATATCTCCAGACCGAAGGTACTCCGGCAAGTCACTAAACTGACGATGCGCGATGCTGCGGGTGCGCCGGTCGACCACTAAAAGCCTGGCCTGATCACGCGTCGGCGCCGGGACTTGGGCAATTAACTCGCTCGGGAGCGTGTAATCAAAAAGTTGAGTCGAGAGCGACGACACAGAATTAAAATACCATCCCAAGCACGGGAGCGAATGTTCGGAAATACACCGCGCAGACCTGCCGAGAGGGTATTTTTTTAAGCGGGTCCGGGTTCATGGACCCCGCCATGGCTGGAATGATTGGATACTTTTTTATAAAGCGCAGACAGATAGCACGGGAGGAAATCGGAAGGAATCAAAAACCACCGAAATTGCCGGGAATCGGCCGAAATAGAATCGGCCGACCACCCGTTGCTCGCGCGGACCAGACCAAGGGCCGTTGGCCCAGTCTCGAAAGAAACGCCGAGCACCGGGCGCGGATCGCAGCCTGAGAAGCCAACACCCAAGGCCGTTGGCCCAGTCTCGAAAGAAACGCCGAGCACCGGGCGCGGGTGATCGGTTCCAATGAGTGACTCGCTGGCGAGTCATTTCGTTCAGCGACGACCCCGGTCATAACCCTGCTACCCATCGGTCAAAAAATTCTAAATTTGATTTACCCGTCGCTGCGAGCAACCGCGCGCGCCCCGATCACCCCGCGCTGGGCGCTCGTTGCTCGGAAAGGTCCGGATTCAAGGGCGGTGGGCCTGATCGCCCCTTCCGCCACCAAGCGCGCTCTACCCGCAGGTGATTGCGCTCGCTTGAAACCACCTGAAGCGCTTCACGATTATCGGAAGATTATTTGGTAACGGCTCAGGGTGGAAAAGGCTGTCGGTGAACGCGCACGTTACGCGAAGAAAGCAGAATTTCAGGCTGAACTCGGAGTGCGGATTGAGGGTAGCCTTCGTCCAAGGAGGAAAGCAGGGTGATTCCAGGCCGGGAGTTGGGTGGGGCGGGGACCTCGCGTTGATCCGGACTTTGCCGACCGAGCAAAGCGAGTGGGGCCGGACGCGGCTGTCGGCGAAAGTGGTCCGCCCAGTCCCCTGTGCGGAAGGGGCGTCTCCTGACTCGGAGCCGCCCAGTGGACTGTGCGGACCACTTTGGGCACCGCAGTGTGCGCAACACGGCACGCCGCACCTGATGAGCCGCCCAGGGGACTGTGCGGACCCCGTAGCTTCACCGCGCGCAAGAACGCCGGGGCTGTCGGCGTAAGTGGTCACCGCACCGTCCGCTGTGTGAGAAGGGGCGCCTCCTGACTCAGAGCCGCACAGTGGAGTGGGCGGACCACTTTGGTCACCGCGCCCGAGGTGATCGGTGCTCGTGATGGCCGGGCATCGAACTGAGCAGTTACGATTATTTCGAGATAATGGAAGTAGCGCGCGCCCTCGCCGAGGAAAGGAGGCCCAAAAAAAAACAAGCCCGCGCGCTGGGCGGCCTGGATCGGTCGGGCCCGAAACCCCAATTCGACCCGCCCATTTACCTAACGAGAATCGCCGGAGGACGCACCGGCCACCGCGCCGGGGACCAACGGCACGCTCATGCGTCGCCACGCCAAGACGCCGCCCAGCCCTACGCCCAGTGCGTCTAACCCACCGTGCCACGCAGCTAAAGGGAGCCGCCCCATCTCGGTAATGGCGGAAGGGACGAGAGCATTGAGACCCGTGACGACCATGCTCAAGAAGAGCGCCGTGCCCGCCAGGCCCAGCCCGAACCGCGCGAATCGTGGCCGGCGGGATTCCAACGCGATGCGCACGTGCAGCACCGCGACCGCCATCCCGGAAAGGCCGAGCCCCATTCCTGCCGCCGTGGCCAAGCTCAAGCCCCAGCCGCGTTGCGCGGCCATGCCCCCAAAAACGACCGCAGGTACCGCAAGAATCAAACCGATCGCCGCGCGGGCGGGGAAGCGCCAAAAAAAGAGTTCACGTTGCGTAAATCCTGCCAACAGCGGCAACAGCAGACCCGCAAAGTGCAAGTGCCAAGCGCTCGCCAAAACTTGGCTTGCACCGAATCCCCAAGGCACATAACCCGCGCGATCCGCCAGCAACGCCACCCCACCGCCCGCTGCAAAAATAAACGCCGCGTCTGCGCCCAAGCCATCCAGCGAACGTCGCAGGCCCCCCGCTTTGAGCCGAGCCAAGGCGACCGCCGCCAGTCCCAGCGTGCACGCCAACCAAGGGAGCGCCGCACTCGCCGCCCAAAGCCCCGGCGGCAGGATGAGGGCCACGGTTAACGCGAGTGCGGCCGGCACCTGCGCGCGGACCAACCAACGAAATCCAAGCGCTCCGGCCGCGGAGGACTCAACTGTGGAGCGCAACTCTAACGCGAGAGGCACCAGCACCAGTGCGGCCAATGACAGCCACATCTGCGTCCAGCCGGCCTCGCCCGGCGGCCAACCGAAAAATACGGTGACGCCGCCCCAAACGACCCCACCTCCCAGTGCTTTAATCCGAGCAGTCATTTAACGAATGTGCCTAATCCCGAATCACGCCGCAACCGTTCCTGCGAGCTCTTACTCCTAAAAAACTTCATTTGTTAATCGCTTGGGCGCAACGTTGACCCTGTTTCTTTCGGTCACGGCCAAAATCCGATTCTGGGGCGGCGGCTGAAAGGAAACTGGATTTTTCTGCGTTAAAAACCCGTCCCCCCGCTTGCCTCGCTATAGTCCCGCTCTAGCGGGATATCGGCGGGCTTGCCGCGCCGAAGCCTGGCGCTGGCGGGTCATTTGTGCGACGCACATTCTCCCCCGCGGCGCGTCAACCACAGACATTAGGGTTTGACCCATTTTTCCGGCCGCGGCGGCGATACTAAGTTGGGAGAGACTCGTTTTCATAGATAGAGGTGAAACTTGCGGCGGCTTAGTCGATGAGGTATATCTCGATCAGCGCCTGGCCCTCGGCGGTTCCTTTGCCTTGGGCCACCAGGGTGTAGGCGCCGGGCGGGAGGCGGGTGACGATCACGGCATCGCGGGAGCCGGGCGTAAGATCGAAGGCTCCGACCCGACGGAACAATGACTCGCCGACGACGGTGGACTGCACGGCGGCCCAATCGTCGTTGGTGGCAATCGGCGTGGAAGAGCCTGCGGCGTAGAGGGTGAGCGTGGGGTCCGCCAACGCATCGTTGATGCCAAACGGCGCAAGGCCGGGCCCCACTACCCGCGCCAGCAGGCGCAGCGTGGTATTGCCTTCGATGGTGAGGCCGGCGATCAGCGCTCCGTCACCCGGGAGGATCTTGGCGCGGGTGGAAACATTCGCGATCCGGCTGTCGCCGCTGAAGCGCCCGACGGCGTCGTAAAGTTCCACCAAGACCACGCCCGGTGCGCTGCTGCGGTTGTGCGTCTGGATCGAGTAGTTTTCGGCGAGCAGCCGTCGCGCCAGGGCCGCATCTTTGGAGGCGGAGGCCAGAGGGAACGCTCCCACCAAGCCGGTCGCCGTGAGCGTTTCGCCGGCCGTGACATCGGTGGCCCAATCGTCGTTCTCCGCGATGAGCGTGCTGCCGCGGTAGAGTTGAAGGGCGGGATTGGCGACGGCGGTCGCCAAGCCAAAAGCGCGCAGGGTCTCGCCCACGCTGCGCACCAGGACAGGCCGGGATCCGGCGCCGTCGATCACGAAGCCGGTGATGAGCGGCTGCCCGGCCACTTCCAGTTGGGCGCGGACGGACAGGTTGACGATGCGCCCGGGATTGTTGCTCGCCAGCACAACCCGGGAGGTCTGCGACTGCACGACGGATTTTCCGTCGTTCACCAGGACGTAGTAGTCGCCTTCTTCGGCCATGGTGGTTTTGGCGACGGAGAATGCGGCGGCCGTGGCTCCGGCGACGGGAACACCCTCACGATACCACTGGTAGGTAAACGGGCCGGCACCGTTGGGCGTGACTTGTAGCGTGGCGGGTCCGTTCGGCGCGGCCTGGATCGGTTGGGGCTGGGCCGCGAGGGTCAGGGAGCCGGCGCCCGGCGCCGTCACCAGCAGGCGGTATTCGCGCGCCGCGGTGGGGACCGAGTTGGTCTTGGGCCAGCCATCGTCCAGCCAGTTGATCGAGGTTCCGGTGCCCGCGACTGCGACGGGGGAGGTCACCCAGGAAGCCGTCGCGCTGTCGCGGTATTGGATCCAGTAAGTTTGGTTGAGGGCAGTGGCGAATTCGATGTAACGACGACCGTTGGGCGCCAGCACGGTGCGATCGATGGGCGCCGTGGTGCCGAGCGGGCTCGCGATGTTGCCGACGGAATTGATTTCCAAAGTGACGGCCGGTTCGGGGAACTGCGCGACGTTGGGCGCGAAGTATTCGATGATGAACACGCGGACCTCACCGGCTTGGAGGAGGCGGGTATCTTCGACGGCCGGTTGCCCGGTCGCCGTGGTGGTGCTCCGAGAGTAGAGCGAGATACCACTGGGGAGGCTCGGGATCAAGACGCGGAACGAGTCGATGACGTAAGGGGTGGTGTTGGTGACTTGGACGCGTTGCTCGTAGAGGCTCGTCTGGGGATTCAGCGCGAGTTGGGTGACCAGATTCAGCTTCGGATTGTAGATGGTGACCTGGACCGGCACGACTTCCTTGGATCCGTCGGCATAGGTCAGTTCCACCGAAACCGTGGTCTGTTGCACCGAGCCGTCCTGGCGCGCGGGCGAACCCACCACCAGTTGCCCCGCTGCGCCCGTCCCGGAAACGGTCACACCTTTGATCACGGTGGGATCAAACTGAGCAACGCGGCCACTCACCAATTGCTTGTCTCCGGAACCGATGGAAGCAATCGGGGCGCTGACATCCGTGCCGCCCAAGGTGGCCAAGGCGACGTTGAACGGGGGATCGATCCGATCGACATCCGTGTTTCCACGTTCGTCGGTCGCGGTGATCGTGATGGTGTCCTGACCGAAGAAGCCGGTGGGGGCTTGGTAAATGAGTTGGGCCAAGGCGGCATTAAGATTGGGCACCAAGCCACGGAATGTGAGGCTGGTCTCGTTTAGTCCGGAGCCGGCTAGGAGCGTGAGGCCCGTGCGGTTCGGTAGCGTGAGCAACCCCACCCCGGTGCTTAACGTGACGGTAAGCTCGGCGCTGTCGGCGTCGGCGACGGCAAACACACTGCCGTCCGGCCCTGTCACCCGTGCAGGATCGCCGGTGAATGCAATGGGGCCGGAGGGCACGGTGTTTACCGGGGGAGCCGTCACCTGTAGGGTAAAGGTGGTGGAGGCGGTGAATTCTCCGTCGGTCCCGGTGATCGTCAGGGTGAAATTGCCCGCGGTGCCCGGCGTGCCGGAGAACGTGCGCGCAACCGGGTCGAAGACTAAGCCCGGTGGCAGGCCGGTGATCCGGTAGGTCAGGGTCGTGTTGTCGACATCGGTAAATGGAGAAATGGTGATGGGCCCGAATGCCCGGCCGGCGGTGGCGGGCGGCAATGTGATCGGCACGGAGACCGGGGCATCGTTTGCCCCGGCAATCGTGATCGAGAGACGCGCTCCGGCCGTGCGGTTGAACCGGTCGCCCAGGGTGTAATCAAACGTGTCGGTCAGTGACTGCCCGACATTGAGGGCTTCGACAGCAGGCAGCGCGTTGTTGACCACGTAGGAAAAAGTGCCGTCCACCGTGGCGGTAAGCGTGCCGTATTTCCCGTTGAGGGAGACGGGACTGCTGTTCAGGGCGACGCTCCCCATAATTCTGACGGTGATCGCGGTCCCCGTATCGTTCGTGAGGACGTTGCCCTGAGGGTTTAGACCAGGGGTGCCGTTGGCGACTCCCGAGCTTTCGACGGCACGCAGAGTATCGTCGGTCGCCGCGGGTGCCGCGGGCATTTCTACCACGAGGGTCACCGTCGCGGTGATGGGGCCGGTGTAGTTAGTGACATCGGTGGGCATGAAGCTCACCGACAGCGGATGGGGGCCGGGTTCTATCACCGTGCCGCCAACCGGTGTGTAGGTCATTGTGCCAGGCACGGACCCGACCGCATTGAGCTGTGCACTGGTGAGTGGTCCGCCATAGACGATGGAGGCCGGCTGCGCCCACGTGACCGCCGGACTTGCTTTACCAATCGTGAGTTGGGCCGTGCCGTAATCGATGTCGTAGTTCGCCAGCATAGTGGCTGGGGCAAGGGTGGCAGTGACCAAGTAAGATCCGACCGATTCACCCGCGGTGCGCGAGTAGGTGGCGGTGACGTTGTCGCCCGCCGCAAATCCAGTTTTCGTTCCGGTGAGGGCGGGATCATTTATCCCAAATGTCTTCGTCGCGGCGGTGGGGGTTACCGCTGCCCCCTTTCTGGCGACGGTGAGGGTGCCGTCGGCGAAGGTGAGGGTGTAGTTGCCGCTGGTGAGGCCGCTTGGGGTGATCGCGTGGGCGCCGGCTTGGGTGGCCGTCGCGGCCGCGCCGCCGAAGCTGAGGGTGCCGCCGAGGACGCCGTCCGTCTCGCTGTTCACGAAGGGGGTGTAGCTCACCGTGTAGCCACCGGTGTAGGTCGCGCCGTCGTAGGTCTTCGTTTTGTTGTCTGCGGTCACCGTCAGTGGTGCCGGTGTGATGGCCGCGGTAAGCACCAGAGGGGTGAGCGTGTAGTTGCCGGCATCGCCACCGGTGAGGGTGAGGCCGGAGACGCTGACGTTCTTGCCGGCGCCGACGCCGGCCGTGGCAAACGCGCCGCTCGCCGTGCCCGTCAACGGCACCGTTTCTGGGACGACGACGCCCGCAAGGGCGGCGGTGCCGGTGAGGCTCGCGGGCAAGGTGCCCGAGTAAACTTTGTCCTGGGCGCTGAGGCCGGTGATCGTGAGGGCCTTGGCCGTGGTCGCAGCCGTCGTCGTGTTAACCGCGGCGAGGCTGTAGTTGCTGGCATTCGCGCCGGTGAGCGAGGCGCCGGTCAGCGTGACCGTCTTGCCCGTGCCGACGTTCTTCGTGTCAAACGTGGCCGTGCCGCCGGTGAGCGAAACGTCGTCCCCCCCGACTACGCCGGTCAGATTGCGCGCCGTGACGGTTGCTCCCGTGGTGCCGTCGTAGGTCTTGTCGGACGCCGTGAAGGTGCCGGTCAGACCGAAGGCCGTGACCGACAGTTGGCCGTCCGCATAAGTAATCGTGTAGTTGGCCGCCGTAAAGGTGCCGCCGGTCGCAGCACTGGGCGTGAGAGTATAGTTGCCGACCGTGGCGCCGGTGGTGGTGCCGCCGCCCGCTGTGATTGTCACGGTGCCAATCGTCTCGGCGCCGACCAAGCCCGCGCTGGTGAAGGCGGTCGAACCGGCGCCGTAGGTCTTGGTGCCGCCGAAGACTTTCGTGTCGTTACTCGCGGTGATCGTGAGCGCCTTGGGTGCGATGGTGAGGGAGCCGTCGGTGAAGGTGAGGGCGTAGTTGCCGCTGGTGAGGCCGCTTGGGGTGATGGCGTGGGCGCCGGCTTGAGTGGCCGTCGCGGCCGCGCCGCCGAAGCTGAGGGTGCCGCCGAGGACGCCGGCCGTCTCGCTGTTCACGAAGCCGGTGTAGCTCGCCGTGTAGCCACCGGTGTAGGTCGCGCCGTTGTAGGTCTTGGTTTTGTTGTCGGCGGTCACCGACAGCGGCGCCGTCGTGATGGCCGCGGTGAGCACCAGAGGGGTGAGCGTGTAGTTGCCGGCATCGCCGCCGGTGAGGGTGAGGCCGGAGACGCTGACGTTCTTACCGGCGCCGACGCCGGACGTGGCAAAAGCGCCGCTTACCGTGCCCGATAACTGCACCGTCTCCGCGCCGACGACGCCCGCGAGGGCGGCGGTGCCGGTGAGGGTCGCGGGCAAGGTGCCCGAGTAAACTTTGTCCTGGGCGGTGAGGCCGGTGATCGTGAGGGCCTTGGCCGTGATCGCGGCGGTCGTCGTGTTAACGGCGGCGAGGGTGTAGTTGCCCGCATTCGCCCCGGTGAGCGAGGCGCCGGTCAGCGTGACCGTCTTGCCTGCGCCGACGTTCTTCGTGCCAAAGGTTGCCGTGCCGCCGCTGAGCGAAACGACGTCCGCTCCGACCACACCGGTCAGATTGCGCGCCGTGACGGTTGCTCCCGTGGTGCCGTCGTAGGTCTTGTCGGCCGCCGTGAAGGTGCCGGTCAGACCGAAGGCCGTGACCGACAGTTGGCCGTCCGCATAAGTAATCGCGTAGTTGGCCGGCGTAAAGGTGCCGCCGGTCGCAGCACTGGGCGTGAGGGTATAGTTGCCGACCGTGGCGCCGGTGGCGGTGCCGCCGCCCGCTGTGATTGTCACGGTGCCAATCGTCTCGGCGCCAACCAAGCCCACGCTGGTGAAGGCGGTCGAACCGGCGCCGTAGGTCTTGGTGCCGCCGAAGACTTTCGTGTCGTTACTCGCGGTGATCGTGAGCGCCTTGGATGCGATGGTAAACGCAGTCGCACTCGAACTTGCCGCATTGAAGTTTGCATCGGCCGCAACCGACGCGGTCACCGTGTAGCTGCCTGCATTCGTTGGTGGGTTCGCGCTTGGTCCGTAGGTCGTGCCGCCTGTGCCTGCGTAGCTGAGCGTGACGG